>NZ_CP108484.1:8394283-8763211 GCF_036226505.1 Kitasatospora sp. NBC_01246
GCCTCGCCGGAGCGGCCTTCCACGCCCCCCTCATCGCCACCACCCCGGGCATGCGCCTGGACGCCGTGGTCACCACCGACCCCGGGCGGCGCGAGCAGCTCCGCAAGGACCACCCGCAGGCCCGCGCCGTCGACACCACCGAGCAGCTGCTCACCGCCCCGGACGCACTCGACCTGCTGGTCATCGCCTCCCCCAACCGCACCCATGTGCCGCTCGCCCGCGCCGCACTGGAGGCCGGAGTGTCCGTCGTGGTGGACAAGCCGGTGGCCGGCTCCGCCGCCGAGGCGGCCGCGCTGGTCGAGCTGGCCGAGGCCCGCGGCCTGATGCTGACGGTCTTCCAGAACCGCCGCTGGGACGCCGACTTCCTCACCGTCCGGCGCCTGATCGCCGACGGCACGCTCGGCCGGGTGCACCGCTTCGAGTCCCGCTTCGAGCGCTGGTGGCCGGAGCTCTTCGGGGTCTGGCAGGAGTCCGCCGACCCGGTCGAGGTCGGCGGCATCCTCCCCGACCTGGGCAGCCACCTGGTCGACCAGGCGCTCACCCTGTTCGGCCCGGCCGTCCAGGTGTACGCCGAGCTGGACACCCGCCGCGACGGCGCCGTCATCGACGACGACGTCTTCCTCGCGCTCACCCACGTCGGCGGCGTCCGCTCGCACCTGTGGATGAGCGCCCTCTCCGGCCAGTTCGGGCCGCGCATGCGCGTCCTGGGCGACCGCTCCGCGTACACCGTGCACGGCCTGGACCCGCAGGAGCACGCGCTGCGCGCCGGGCGGCGCCCGGGCCCCGGCTGGGGCGAGGTCCCCGAGGCGGACCGCGGCCTGCTCGGCACCGGGGACGGTGCCGCCGCGCACCCCTCGGTCCCCGGCGACTACCCCTCCTTCTACGCCGGGGTGGTCCGCGCCCTGAACGAGAGTGCGCCCGCGCCGGTCGACCCGCGCGACGCCGTCGCCGCGCTGGTCGTCATGGAGGCAGCCCGCCGCTCGGCCGCCGAGGGCCGCACCATCACCCTGGCCGACGACGGCCGCACCGGCACCCTGACCGAGGCGACCCCCTGATGACCCCCGACGAGGCCGCGGCCCTGATCCAGCGGGTCGAGGACGAGGAACGCCGTCTGCGCCTGCCGCACTTCGACAACGACGACGCCTGGCTGCTCGGCACCCTGCTGGTCGGCCTGGCGCGCGCCGAGGAGGCGCCCGTGGTGGTGGACATCCGGCGCAACGGCCAGCAGCTCTTCCACTACGCGCTGCCGGGCAGTTCGGCCGACAACGACGCCTGGATCCTGCGCAAGGCCCGCACGGTGGACCGCTACGGCTGCTCCTCCTACCTGGTCGGCCTGCGCTTCGCGGCCAAGGGCCGGACCTTCGAGGAGGACTCCCGGCTCGACGCGGACACCTACGCCGCCCACGGCGGCGCCTTCCCGATCCACGTGGAGGGCGTCGGGGTGGTCGGCACGGTGGCCGTCTCCGGCCTCCCCCAGGCCGAGGACCACCGCCTGGTCGTCGCCGCCCTCGAACGGCACCTGGACCGGCGCCTCGAAACCGTCTGACCCGCCGTCGGCCCCCGCCGCCCCGGCGAGGCGGCGGGCGGCGGGGGCCTGGACCTGGAGGGGGTCCGGCCCCCGCCGGCCTGCTCACCCGGCGACCGAGTCCGAGGCCTGAGGCCGTTGATCGTGGCGCCGCGCGGGGAGGACCCGCCGTCCCGGTGGCGGTTGCCGGCGATCGTCGCGGCACCACGGCCCGTAAGGCCCCCGGCCGACGTCCCGTCACCCGCCGGCGGCGGCCTCCCGGAGGCGGCGGATCTCGGGGTTGCGGCGCAGGTCGGGGAAGCGGTCGCAGAGGCCGCGCACCACCTCGCCGAGGAAGGCCCGGGTGGCGGACTCGAACTCGGCGTACTCCGCGCTGCCCTTGCCGTCGCGCTCCCGGTGGATCCGGACGGTCTCCTTGCCGCCCCGGCGTTCGAAGCGGTACTCACCGGCGCCCCCGGCGGCCGAGTAGCGGGCGCGCCCGGCGCCCGCCAGCTCCCCGGCCGCGGTGAACAGGCCGAGCGCGAGGTCCAGGACCGGCCCGGTACCGCTGAAGTCGGCGCCCTCGACCCGGAACGTGTAGGGGCCCCAAAACGCCTCGCAGGTGAGGTCGTAGAGGTCCGTAGACGCGAAGTCCATGGTGCCGCGGGGCCCGCGGTCGGCGCCGCCGGTGTCGGCGGCGGAGAAGGACAGTTCGATCATGATGCTCGCATTCTCGCATTCTCGCAGGTGGGCGGGACGGCGGATCGCCGGGGGCTGATGCTCCAGCCCCCGGCGATCCGGGTCTCACGGTCGGGACCGTTCGGTCGGTGCGACCCCGGTCAGTACGGGTGCGCCGTCCTGGCCGTCCTCCGTCCCTTGTGCTGCTTCACGACGACGCGCAGCCGCGTGGTGTGCCGGCCGTTGCCGTCCCGGCCGATGATCCGGCCGAAGTCGTGCTCGTAGATCCGGCCGTCGCGGCCACCGGTGTTGGCCCGGCTCTTGCCCTTCTTGATCGTGGTGTGGATCAGGTACTTGACCTCGCGGACGTTGCGCGAGCGGAACCGGCTCTTGCCCGCCACGCGGGACTTCGCGCCGTGCCCGCCGAGGATGTGCGGCAGGTCGATGTGGCACGCGTTCTTGTTGTGCGCGACGACCCAGTCGTCACCGACCCGCACGCTGTAGGTGTGCTGGTCGCCGATGGTGAGGTTGACGACCAGCTGGTCGGCGATCTCGCCCCGGTCGGTGACCCGGGTGACCGGGACCGGGGTGCCGGCCGGCGTCACCAGGGAGTCGCCGACCCGCACCTGCGCGGCGTCGGTCCAGCCCTTGCCGCTCACCCAGACCGGGTGCTCGGCGGTGACCCGCAGCGCGGCCGCGGTGTCCGGGTCCCCGGTCGCGCTCGCCGTCGCGGTCGCCGTCGCCGGATCCGCCGTCGCGGTCTCGATGTCGACCAGGTGCTTGGTGCCGTACCCGTAGATCACCGACAGCACCGGCTCCGGCCGGGTCTGACCGGTCGCCGGGTCGGTGGAGAGCACCAGGTCGCCGACCTGGACCTCACCGATCGGCAGCTGCCCGCCGTCGCCCATCAGCACCGGGGTGCCCGGGTCGAAGGAGTTGCAGCCGGTCCGCCGGAACACCGAGCGGACCCGGGAGGAGACGCGCCGTACGCGCGCCGCGCCCCGCGAGTAGCGGGCGGCCGCGAAGCCGGCCCGGACCGCCGTGTTGCCGCCGACCAGGCCGGCCGCCGCGGTGATGCTCATCTCGGCGGCCTTGCGCCAGTTGCCGGTCGCCGCGTACGAGACGGCGGAGACGGCGGCCGCGGCGGAGCCGATCGGGCCCGGGATGTACGACGCGACCTCGGCGACCTTGGCCACCACGTGCACGGTCTTCTTCAGCCACTTGGGCATGCCCCAGTGGCCGTCGAGGTCCGTGCAGTTGACCGGGTCGCCGGTGCAGTAGTCGTACGCGCCGGCGTTGCCGCCGGGCTCCGGGTCGACCTGGAGGAAGCGGCCGAGCGCCGGGCTGTAGAGGCGGGCACCCATGAGGATGTCGCCGTCCTGGGCCTCGGCGGAGCGCTGCTTGCCGCCCAGCCAGCCGTACCGCGCGGCGGCCTGGCCGTCCTGCGGGATGCCGAACTCGTCGAAGTCCAGCACGACCGGCTTGGTGAGCGCCGGGTCGGTCGTCAGCACGACGGAGCCGAACAGGTCGGTCAGCTGGAGCTGGACGTCACCGGTCCGGCTCGTGGTGGCCACCAGGTCGGTGTCCGGGCCCGAGACGTTGCGGGTCACGGTGCCCTGGGTGGTGTCCTCGACGACCCAGCGGACCTCGTCGGAGTCGTCGCCGTAGTGGTTGAGCTTCGACGTGGCGTTGGCCCACGAGCCGTCGGTCTGCTTCTTGGCCGTGGTGAACGCGGTGAGGCGGTGGGCGGCGTCCTGGGCCCACTGCTGCCTGGTGTCCCCCTTCTCCTGGGCGGCGACCTTGTCGTTGGCCCAGTAGGTGTTGGTCGCGCCGGTCGCGGTCCGCACCGTCCGCCCGAAGGCGTCGTAGCCGAAGCCGGGGTCGGTGAGCCGGTCGGCGGAGTCGTAGCCGTGGTTCTCGACGGTGGCCCCGGTCGTGCCGCAGGTGCCGTCGAGGGCCGAGGGCAGGGTGGTCTTCGACAGCCGGTTGGAGTGGGCGTCGAAGGCGTACTGCCGGGTCACGCAGCCGGTCGTGGTGGTCGACTGCTGGGCCTTCACCAGTCGGCCGAGCCGGTCGTAGCGGTAGGTGCGGGTGGCGGTGGAGCTGGTGTCCCTGGCCACCTGGCCCTGGGTGGAGACGTCGCTGGTCTGGGCCCAGACCACGGCGTTGTCGGAGGTGCGGGTGTAGGTGCGGCCGGTGGCCTCGCCGACCGCGTTGAAGGTGTCCCTGCGGACGATCCCGCCGGGGTAGGTCTGCTCGACCAGCTGGCCGTCCGGACCGTAGGCGGCGGTGAACTCGCCGGCCGTGCTGTCGTTGACCGAGGTGACCAGGCCGCGCGGCTCCTTCGCGCGGTCGTAGGTGTAGGTGGTGGACCCGGTCGGGTCGGCGACCTTCACCGGCTTGCCGAAGGCGTCGAACTCCGTGGTGGTGGTGCCGCCGTCGGCGTCCGTGTAGGAGACCAGTCGGCCCAGCTGGTCCATGACCCGGGTCAGCGACTTGCCGTCGGCCGTGGTCCGCACCGCGTCACCCGTGGCCGGGTCGTACTCGGTGGTGACCTTCGGCATCGCCACGCCCTCGTCCGAGGTGATCTCGGTCGAGGTGATCCGGTCGGCGCCGTCGTAACCGACGACCGTCCTGCGCGACTTGCCCGCGTTGGTCTCGGTGGTCTCCTCGGGCTCGCCGAACGGCGAGTACCGGGTGACCCGCTTGACGGGCAGGGTGGTCGGCATCCGGGTGCCGTCGGCATCGGTGACCGCGCCGCCGGGCAGCGTGGCGCACGGGCTGCCCGCCCACTCGGGGCGGTTGGCGCAGGCGGGGTCCTCCGGGTTGGCCCCGGCGGTGTAGAACACCGACCTGACCGTCCCGGCGTCGCCGCCCGTCGAACCCGGCTTGCGCGACTCCACGGCTCGGCCGGCGGCGTCGTACCGGATGGTCGCCGTCAGCTTGGCGCCGAGCGCGTCGGTGGTCACCGAGGTGGCCGCCTTCAGCGTCCAGCCGGCGGTGCCGCCGATCGGGGCGTCGTAGCCCGTCCTGGTGACCCGCAGCTCGACGTCGTCGGCGTAGCCGTCGATCCGGGCACCGTCGGTGCTGGTGGTGACCAGGTGGTAGGCCTTGCCGTCGGGCTTGCCCTCGTCGTAGGTGTTGGTGTTGTGGTCCCGCGCCACGACCGGCGTGCCGGCGGCGAGCGTGGGGTTGAGCGTGGTCTTGGTCAGGGTGACCCGGTCCAGACCCGCCTGGTAGGAGGGCGCGACGGCCGCCGGGTTCTTCCCGGTGACGGTGAGCCGCAGCTCGTGGTCGCCGCGGGCGAGTCGGCCGGTCGGGCCGGCGGCGAACGGGGTGGTGGTGACCGCCGCGCTGTAGCCGTCGAAGGGGGCACCGACGTTCTGGCCGTCGACCGACAGCTGGACGATGCCGTAGTCGGCCGCCTTGGTCAGCAGCGCGCCGAGCTGGTACGTGCCCTCCTCGGGGACCGAGATCCGGAAGGAGGCGTTGTCCCCGACCGCGTCGGCGGCGAGGAACACCTGGCCGCCGCCGGACCAGCCGGCCCCGGCGCAGCAGGTGGCCAGGGTCTGGACGCGCACCGGGTCGGTGGCGCCCAGCTGGACCAGGCTCTCGCCCTCGGCCGTGACGGTGACGGGTACGGTCTGGCCGTCGACCTGCTCGGCGAGCGAAGCGCGGTAGACCGGTCCGAGCGTCTCGGTGACGTCGAGGCCGTCCGGCGTGTAGAGGGTCCGGGAGTCCAGCAGACGGGCCCGGGACGCGGAGTCGGCGGGCAGGTTCAGTTCGGCCGCGAGGCGTTCGGTGTCCGGGTGGGTGCCGAGCGCGATGGCGCGGTTGGTGGCCTCCAGGGTGCGGACGGCGTGACCGTAGCGGTCGTACTCGGTGGTGTCGATGTCGCCGCCGGGGGTGGTCGACGGCGTCGCCGTGTTGACCTCGTTGCCGGAGGCGTTCAGGTAGTGGACGACGGCCGGCCGGTAGCCGTCCGGTCCGGGCCTGGCCGCGGTGGCGGTGCCGGTGCCCGGGTCGTCCTCGGGGCCGTAGACGGCGGTGGCGTCGGTCGGCGCGTCGGTCTGGGCCCAGGCGGCCACGTCCGGGCCGCCCAGGTCGTACGGACCGCCCGTGGCGCGCGTCAGCGGCACGTCGTAGACGACCTTGCTCGCGGTCTCACCGCTGACCTGGTCCTTGCTGCCCCTGGCCAGGGCCGCGCGACGGACCTTCAGCAGGCGTCCCGGGTCCTGGTCCGCGGCGGCCCTGCCGTAGTCGAGGTTCCACGGCAGCTCGCCCGCGGGGGTGATCCGGGTGACCCGCCCCGCGTCGTCGTAGTCGTAGGCGGTCTTCAGCGGCTGGGCCAGGCGCGGGTCCCAGACCTGGGCCAGGCGGCCGCGCTCGTCGTAGACGTAGTGCGCGACCTCGACCGCCTCCTGCTTGGCGGTCACCGGGTTCCAGGACCAGACCTTCACGGACCGGATCCGGTCGGTGAAGTCGCCCGGGGCCGCGGCCGTCGCGGTGGTGGCGGACGCGTAGTCGTAGTCGGTGACCTCGCAGCCGCGCGGCAGCGGGTCGACGGTGCAGCCGTTCGCGTCGTCGACACCGGGCTCGACCGGGGCGATCACCCGCTTGACGAGCGAGCGCCGGTCGGTGGAGTCGTAGACGTAGCGGGCGGTGGACCCGGCGTCCGGCCCGGTGGAGGACTGGACGCTGTACACGTCCGAGCCGGCCTGGCGGGCGAACACCGTGGCGGACCCGTCCAGTTCGGACAGCGTGTAGGTGTCGCCGGTCGCCTTCAGGACGAGGTGCTCGGCGCCCGGCTCGGGGAAGAGCGTGCCGTCCTGCGCCCGCGCGAAGGTGAGCGAGGTGTCGTCGACGCCCTTGAGGACGGCGGCGTCCGCGCTCGGGAAGGCCAGCGACACGTAGTCGGCGGACTCGCCGTGCGCCCCGCCGGCCCACTGCGGGCCGAACGGCGCGACCAGTTCGCGCACCGACATGCCGTCGAAGTAGACCGGCTTGTCGGCGTTGTCCGAGTGCCCGTTGTAGAGCCGGATCTGCGCCTCGGTGGCGTCCGCGGCGAGCGTGACGTCGGTGGTCAGCTCGGCCCAGGCGTCGGTGTACGGCGCCTTGCGGGACACGGTCGTGGTCAGCGCGCCGGCCTTGCCGTGGACGGCCACGATCCGCATGCCGCGGTCGTCGAGGCCCGCGGTCAGCCCGGTCGAGGAGGGCACGTACACCCAGGCCTTGACCCGGTAGGTGTGGCCGGGCTTCATGCCCAGCTGGAGGCCGCCCGAGCCGCCGAGCAGCGCGTAGGTGTCACCGCTGCGGTTGGCGTCCGGCAGGACCTTCAGCGAGTCGGTCGAGCCGCCCTGGCCCCGGTCGGTGACCCGCAGGGCGGTGCCCGGGGTGGCCAGGAAGCCGGTGGTGTCGGTGGAGACCTGCTGCTGGTTGGCGGTCAGCCGCTCGCCCTGTTCCTGCCAGCCGCGGGTTGCGCCGCGGGAGGAGGAGGAACGCGTGGTGGTCATGCCGAACTCGTCGGTGTCGGTGACGTCCACCGAGTAGTCACCGGTGAGCAGGTTGACCGAGCCGGGGCCGACCTCGACGCCGGTGGCGCCGTCGGCGTTGGCGTCGGCGGTGAAGGTGGACCAGGCCGTCGGGTAGGCCGGGTCGCTGTCCTTGTCCGTGTAGAGCAGCGCGCGGACCTGAACGACGCCGCCGATCTGCCCCAGCGACTCCAGCACCGACCAGTTGGCGTGACCGCCGAGTTCGGCGAGCCGCGGCCGGGTGCCGGAGGTGGGGGTGTTGTCGGCCTTGGTGAGGTGGGCCGCCGGGATGTCGTACTCGGTGGCGCCGGGGCCGCGGCGGTACTGCCAGGTGACCCGGGTGTACTGGGTCTGGGCGTCGACCGCGAGCTTGACGCGCTTGGCGGTCTCGGAGCCGTCGACCGGGGAGCTGACCCCGGCCCGGCCGACCCGGAAGGTGTGGACGGCCGGGTCGGAGAGGTTGTCCGCCCGGTCCTTGGTCTGCACCTTGAGGGTGTGCGTGCCGTCGGTGGGCGGGGTGATCGACGCGGTGGTCGCACCGGTCGCGTCGACCGTCACCGGTGCCTTGCCGTCCAGGGTGTAGACGTAGCCGACCACGTCGTCGGTGCCGGCCGGCGGGGTGAGGGTGAACCGTCCGGTCTGGCCGGCGCCGCCGTGCCACACCTCGTCGGCGGGGTAGTCGGCGGAGGTGACGAACGGCGCGCCCGGCCGGGTGGTGTCGGCGACGACGACCACGTCCTGCGGGGCCCACGGCGAGTTGTCGGTGCCGTCCCAGAGTCGGGCGCCCATCGAGTACTGCACGCCCTCGTCGAGCTTGGCGAGGCCGAAGTCGGCCGGCTTCACCTGGGCGTAGCTGCCGTTCGGGACCTCCTTGTAGACGCGCTTGACGAGGACGCCGGCGCGGTAGAGGTCGAAGTCGGCGCCGACCTTGCCGCCGCTGTCCGGGTCACTGGCCAGGACCTGGAAGGTCGGGGTGGCCGAGGAGGTGAAGCGGGGGTTGCCCTGGCGGGCCGGGAACACGTCGACCGCCGGCGGCGCCGCGGGGACGGTGTTGTAGGTCACCGACAGGAACGGCGGGTGGCCGCCCTGGGAGGAGTCGAAGCGCTTCCACGAGTACGGGCTGGTCTCGGTGGAGGCGCGCAGGCCGAGGGCGTTGTTGGCGTAGCCGTTGTCGGACCAGGCGGTGACCAGCGAGGTGACGTCCTGGGCGACCCAGGCGTCGCCGCAGCCGGCGTTCTCGTTGCCCTTGGTGGCGTTGCTGACCGCCCACTGCTTGTTCCAGTTGGGCTGGTTGGTCCACCGGGAGCCGGTGGAGGCGAGGCCGGTGTCCCAGACCTCCCAGGACCAGGGCTCGCAGGACCACGAGTGGGTGTTGTACAGGTTCAGCTTCGCCGAGAGGATGTGCTTGCCGTGGTACGGCCCCTCGGGGAAGTGCAGGAAGGAGCGGGCGACCTGGCCGCTGCCGTTGTTGCCGAGCTTCAGCTCGGTGGCGGACGACTGGTCGGTGGTCCAGCCCTGCTGGACGAAGGTGTCGAAGGAGGCGCCGACGGTGAGCGCCGGGTCGATCGTCACCGGGTAGCTGGTCGCCGGGTCGCCGAGGAAGCCGGCGTCCGGGGTGAAGACCAGCTCGGCCTTCGCGCCGGCACCGCGCAGCTCCATCGCGACGGGCGCGCGGCGGTTGTGCTCCAGCGACTGCGGGTCGACCGCCGCGTCCCACATCACGGGGGCGGGGATCTTCGCCTGCACCTTGCCGGACGGACGCTCGGTCAGCTCGATCGAGCCGTCGTCCTTGCGGTCGACGTCCAGGCCGCTGGTGTCGATCGGCAGCACGACGGTGCCGGCCTGGGAGACGGCCGAGCGGTCCTTGACGATCAGGTACTGCTCGAAGCCGGTCCGGGTGGCCTCCAGGACGAGGTCCACTCCGGGGCGGGCGTCGACGTAGGTGGCCCGGCTGCCGTCGAGCCTGGGCTTGGGCAGGCGGCCGAGCCAGCCGAGCTGCACCTGCTGCTCGCCGGCGCCGATCTTGACCAGCTCGCGCTCGGCGGGCTTCTCGGCGGCGGGGTCGGGTGCGGCGGCGGCAGCGGCGGGGGCCGAGTCGGCGGGCTTGGCGAAGGCGGAGCCCGAGCCGGAGCCGGGTGTGGTGGGCAGCTGCGGCCGGGCCTCGTCGCGGCCGGCCCGGGCGTCGGCCGCGTGCGCGGGGGCTTCGACGGCGGGGGTGCCGGTGGCGGGTATACCGGTCCCGGCCGGGGCGGCGGGCGGGGCGACGGCGTCACCGGTGCGCACGCCGGGGTCGCCACCGGTGAAGGTCAGGCCCTCCGGGTGGACCTTCGGCGCGACCTTGCCGTCCGGGGTCTCCACCAGCGTGGTGTCGACCGGGACCCAGGCGTCGCCGACCTTGACCCGGACCGGTCCGGTCGCGGTGTCCTGGGTCAGCGTCCCCGCGGGGTCGGCCCAGAGCGTGGTGGTGGCGGTCCGGGCGCCGGTCACCTCGACCCGGTGACCGTTCAGCCGGGCGGCGAGCAGGGCGGAGGCCGCGTCGGGGGCCTCGTTGACGGGTGCGGTGGCGGTGGCCTTGGGGTCGGTCGGGGGTGCGGCGTAGGCGGAGTCGGCGGTCAGCGCATCGAGCGCGACCCCCGTCTCCACCAGTAGCGCGAGCGCCGCCAGAACGGCTGTCCGCCGCATCCGGCGCGTAGTGAAGGCCCCGCCCCCAAAAACGGGCGGGGCCTGCTTCCTCGATGGCAAGAGAGTTTTCTCCACGAATAGTGCTGGCAAAGAAGTCGTGCCACACCAAGATCGCAGAGCGGCTGACCGGGAATCCCCGGATCCGGATATCGAATCGGCAAAGATTGGCCGACCGGTGCCCACTTTGCCCCGATATTACGTGAAATGCTGACTGTATGTCAGTTGGCCGGGAAAGGAGACGCTTTGCTCGCCGACGCCCGACCCGCACCCCCGCAGATCGGCGGGGGTCGGCGATCATGATTTGACGGCAGACGATCATGTTGTGGATAGTCGTTTCCGGGCCGACCGGGGGTGATGCCGACTCCCGCTCGGACGCGACGAGCACGGGGGTGGGATGCGTGTCCGAAGGCCCTGGGGATGGCGCCTTCGGCGGCACCGCGGTCGTCCCGGCGACGGCCACCTGCGCCGAAGGCGGGCAGACCGCGGCCGGCGGGACGTCCTTCCCGCAGGTCGTCGCGCACCGGGTCGCGTTGCGGGGCGGCGACGTCCTCTCGCCCCCGCGTCCGTTCGATCCGGCCGACACCGTGGACCACCTCGGCGGCGCACGATTCGCCGGGAAACCCGCGTCCGGTTATCACGGGTCGGCCGGGAGCGGTCGGGTCATGCTCCGGAATCATCGCGACTACGACATCCGGATTGATCCACCGAATATCCCGCCCGCTACGGCGGCGGAGAAACGCACGGCATTCCTCGACGACCCCGGATCGAATCGCCGGGCGGCCGGCTGGTCAATTCCGGCGGGTACGATCCGCAACCGGATCCGGACGAGTTCAACTTCCTTTCTTCTCCGCGGAGCTTCCGGTCCGGCAGTCCCGCGCCGGTCGAACGGCACGCCTTGGACGGCCCAGGACGGCACCGGCACGCCGAACGCCTTCCCGGTGCTGGAACACTCCGGGCTGCCCTCCGCGGCGAGCGTCTCCCGCCCGCCCTCGGCGTGGCACGGGACGCCGCCGGGCTGATCCCCCGTCGCAGCCCCGCCCCGTCCTCGGCGCCGATTCAGGTACGCACCCCCTCGGGATCCGACCGGCGGACCGGCACGACCCGCACCCGGCCGACACCACATCACCGTCGCGGTGACTAGGTTCGTGGTGGGGCCCGATGCCTCCGGCCGGGCACCCGCCCGGCCGGACGGGCCGGAGTCGAGGAGCGGTGACAGTGACGATGCGGGAGTATCCGCTGGTGGGCGGTCCGGTCGAGGTACGGGGGGCGCTGGATCTGGAACGGACGCCGGCCGGGGTGATGCCGCGCCGGCTGCCAGCGTGGACCAAGGAGCAGTACCAGAACCCGACGGTCTACGGGGGAACGGTGATGCCCTCGGGTGTGCGGCTGGTGTTCCGCACCGAGGCGCGGGTGCTCGAGTTCGAGGTGCTCACGTCCACGGGACAGCTCGACGGCGACCCGGAGCCCCGGCCGACCGGGATGCTGGACCTGACGGTGGACGGCGTCCTGGTCGGGCGGCAGCGGGCGCCCTTGGGCAACGTCATGCGGATGGCGGGCCCCGGGGCCGAGCAGCGGCTGATACCGGGGAAGCCGGGGACGGCGCGCTTCGCCGGACTGCCGGCCGGGATGAAGGACGTCGAGCTGTGGCTGCCGCAGCAGACCCCCACGGAACTGGTGGCGCTCCGCGCCGACGGCGAGGTCCTGGCACCCCTTCCCGACGGCCGGCCCCGGTGGGTGCACCACGGCAGTTCCATCAGCCACTGCCTCGAAGCCGACGGTCCCACCGGCACCTGGCCCGTGGTCGCGGCGTCCATCGGGGGCGTGGAGGTGACCAACCTCAGCGAGCCGGGCAACGCCATGCTGGACCCCTACGTCGCCCGGACGATCCGTGACCTGCCCGCCGACCTGATCAGCCTCAAGACAGGCGTCAACATCGTGGGCCTGGCCACCTTCCGCCTGCGGACCTTCGGCCCGGCGGTGCACGGATTCCTGGACACCATCCGGGACGGCCATCCCGACACCCCGCTGCTGGTGATCTCCCCGGTGAGCTGCCCCGCGCTGGAGGATCGTCCCGGCCCGACCACGGTGGGCCCGGACGGAAGGATCACCGCGCTCGGGGACCCGGCCGACCTGGCCCAGGGAGCGTTGTCGCTGCAGGTGGTCCGTGACGAGCTGGCGAGGATCGTCGCGGCCCGGCAGGCCCACGACCCTCACCTGCACCACCTCGACGGACGCGACCTCCTCGGCCCGGCCGACGTGGACGACCTCCCCGACGGGCTGCACCCGTCCGCCGCCGCCTACCGCCGCATGGGCGAACGCTTCGCCGCCCACGCCTTCGCCGCCGCCGGCCCGTTCCGCGCCCGCCCCCGGCCGACGGAGTGAGGCGGCCGGGGGTGCGGCGCCCGAGGAGCCGTTCCCGTGGAGCCCGCGGCCGTCCGAGACGTTCCCGGGCAGCGGGCAGCCGCCGACCCCGGTGGCGCCGGGGCCGCCGAGGCTGGCGGGTGCGCGGTGGACCGGTGGCGGGTGGGGCGTTCACCGTGGACGGCCGCCGCGCGGCGCGGACCCGTCCGGAGGCGGGAGCCGCGCAGCACCCGCCGTCCACGGTCCGAGCGCGAGCATCGCCTCGCTGACCTCGCCGAGGGCCGCGTCCGGCATCGCGGTGGCGGCGTCTTCGAGAACGAGCAGTCGTGCCCGGGGGATCGCGCGCGCGATCGCCTCGCCGTTGCCGACGGGGAAGAACGGGTCGCGGCGGCCGTGGACGACGAGGGTGGGGATCCTGATCTCGGGCAGGCGCTCGCGCCAGCGGGGCCGGCAGTCGAGCTTGGAGAACGTCATCCGCAGCTGGTTGGCCGTCTGGACCGGGGGCGCGGTGCCGGGGGTGCGGTCCCAGATGCGCGCGGCGGTCGCGCGGGCGGCGGCGGGGTCGTCGCCGAGGATCTCGGCGCCGGTGGCGGCGAACTCGGCGACGGCCCGGCGGTCGGTCCAGTCGGGCATCGGGCGTGCGAACAGCCGGCGCATGGTCGCGGGGTCGTGGTCGGGGAGGTCGTCGTCGGGCGGGCCGGGGGCGACGGGGCGGGTGCCGACGAGCGTGAGCGCCGAGAAGCTGTCCGGGTGGTCGAGCACGGCGACCTGGGCGACCATGCCGCTGACGCCGATGCCCGCGAGGTGGGCGGGGCCCCCGCCGAGCGTCTCGGCGAGGGCCGCCGCGTCGGCGGCGAGGTCGCGCAGGGTGTAGCCGGGTGCCTGCGGATCCGCGGTCGTCGACTCCCCGCTGTCGCGCAGGTCGTAGCGCACCACGCGGCGTCCGCCGGCGGCGAGGCGTTCGCACAGGGCGTCGGGCCAGGAGAGCATCGTCGTTCCGCCCGCGAGCAGGACGAGTGGCGCGTCCTCGCGACCGAACGACTCGATGCCCAGGGCGATCCCGTTGGTATGGACGATGGTCATCGGGTCACCGGGACTCGTCGCGGCCGAGACCGCGGTCGGGCGCGCTCATGTCGCCCGTCGCGGGCGTGCCGTCGGCGAGCCCGTAGCGCAGGTAGACGGTGCCCTCCGGACCGGCGACCGGCGGTTCGAGGAGGGTGAGGTTCGTGGGCACCGCGCCGCCGTCGAACACCTTCTTCCCGACGCCGAGCGTGATCGGGTGCACCCAGAGGTCGAGACGGTCGAAGAGCTTCTCCCGCAGGAGGGTCTGCACCAGGTCCAGGCTCCCGACGACCTTCACGTGCTCGTGCCGCTCGCGGATCTCGCGCACCGCGCCGGCCAGGTCCGGGCCGAGCCGGGTGGACCCGGCCCACGGGAGGTCGGGCGTGCCCCGGGAGGCCACGTACTTCGGGACGCGGTTGAAGAGCTCGGCGATCTCGCCGTCCTTCTGGTGCGGCCAGTAGGCGGCGAAGATGTCGTACGTGCGCCGGCCGAGCAGGAGGGCGTCGGTGCCCTCGTACGCGGCGACGATCTGCGCGCCGGTGGCCTCGTTCAGCAGGGGCGCCTGCCAGCCGCCGAACGGGAACCCCACCGGGTCCTCGTCGGGTCCGCCGGGCGCCTGCGCGACGAGGTCGAGGGTCGCGAACAGCTCGATGTGGATGAGTCCCATGTCTGTACTCCCGATGAGTCGGTGATCCCGGTCGAGATATAGACCTGCCGGGGCCGGAAAACTCATCGCCGCGCCGGAACCCGGTTTCCGTATCCGCCGGTCCGCCGGTCCGCCGTCCGGGCCGTCCGTGGTGCCGGCCGCGCTGGGGGAGTCGCTGTCGGCGCCGTCCTGGATCGAGTCGCTGCTGTCGAAGCTCCGTATGGCGACCATGATCGTACTGGCCGGTCACTACCGTGTCGTCTCCCCGGGTGATCGCGACCTGGCGACGAGTCGGTCGGGGAAGCGGGCAGGGAGCGGTGGTTTGCCGGACGGCCGCTCCCGGGGCCGCGGTGCGCGACGAGTCGGTCGGGGGCGATCGGGACGCGAGGGTGGAACGCGGCGGTCAGTCCCGAGACGGTGAAGTCGACGACGTCGCCGCCGCAACCGGTGACCGCGATGACGCCCGCGTCAGTGGGTGGCCGGAGCCGCGGTGTACTCCTCGTCGGTGACGGGGCTCAGCCACTGCACGACGTCGTGGTCGTCGTCGCCCTCGTTGATCGCGAGGTGGACCATGAGCCGGTTCGACGCCGCGCCGTGCCAGTGCTCCTCGTCGGCTTCGAACAGGACGCGGTCGCCGGGCCGGATGACCTCGACGGGTCCGCCGCGGCGCTGGCACAGGCCGATGCCCTCCGTGACGAAGACGGTCTGGCCCAGCGGGTGGCGGTGCCAGTGGGTGCGGGCGCCGGGCATGAAGTGCACCAGGTTGGCGGTGACCCGGGAGGGCGTGGGCGCGGCGGCGACGGCATCGATGTAGACGTCGCCGGTGAACCAGTCCGCTGGGCCCTTGGCGGTGTCGATCGAGCTTCGGGTGATCTGCACGAGTGCTCCTTGTACGGGGGTGGCGGGGGTGGGGGCGGGGGCTGTCAGGGCGTGAGGAGGGTCTTGATCGCGCGGCGCTCGTCCATCGCCTTGTAGCCCTCGGCGACCTGGTCGAGGGGCAGGGTGAGGTCGAAGACCTTGCCGGGGTCAATGCGGCGAGACAGGACGCGTTCGATCAGGTCGGGCAGGTAGCGGCGCACCGGGGCGGGGCCGCCGCGCAGGCCGACGTGGGAGAAGAACAGTTCCTGCCCGTCGAGGGCGACCTCGTGCGGGACGCCGACGAAGCCGACGTTTCCGCCGGGGCGGGCGGAGTGCAGGGCCTGCTGCATGGACTGGGCGGTGCCGACGCACTCCAGGACGCTGTCGGCGCCGATGCCGCCGGTCAGTTCCTTGATCCGGGCGATGCCGTCCTCGCCGCGTTCGGTGACGATGTCGGTGGCGCCGAAGGCGCGGGCGAGGTTCTGCCGGGAGGCGTGGCGGGACATGGCGATGATCCGCTCCGCACCGAGCTCCTTCGCGGCGATCACCGCGCACAGGCCGACCGCGCCGTCACCGACCACCACCGCCGTGGAGCCGGGGCGGACGTGGGCGGCGTCGGCGGCCCACCAGCCGGTGCCCATCACGTCCGAGTTCGCCAGCAGACCCGGCCAGAACTCCTCGCCGGGGACCTCGTCCAGGGCGACCAGGGTCCCGGCGGCGTTCGGGATGCGCACGTACTCGGCCTGGCAGGTGGACATGAACTCCCGGTGCAGGCAGTTCGACTGGAAGCCGTTCACGCAGTTCGGACAGGTGTTGTCGGAGGTCGCGAACGAGCCCACCACGAACTGGCCCGGCCGCAGAACGGTCACCTCGGAGCCGACCTCCTCCACGAAGCCGACGTACTCGTGGCCCATCGGGTGCGGATCGCCGATCGGCTCCGCGCCCCGGTAGGGCCACAGGTCGGAGCCGCACACGCAGGTGACGGCCGTGCGGATGACCGCGTCGGTGGGGTGGAGGATCTTCGGGTCGTCCAGCGTCTCGAAGCGGACGTCACCGGGGGCGTGGATCACTGCGCCGCGCATGGGGATCTTCCTTCGCGTTCCGGGGCGCGGCGGCCGGGCGAGCCGGCCGCCGCCGAGTACGGGTCGGGCGCACACTCCGCTCGGTCCTGTCGGTCCTGTCGGTCCTGTCGGTCCTGTCGGTCCTGTCGGCCCCGAGGCGGAGAGCGCCACGTGATCCAGGAAACCCGGTGCCGGCGGGCGCAGCGAGTCACCGTCGAGGGGTGTACCGGCAGTACACCCCTCGACCGCCCGGATCGCCGTACCGTCGAAGGCGTGGACAACAGCCAGGAGGTCCGCGAGTTCCTCACCTCGCGGCGCGCGAAGATCACCCCCGAACGGGCGGGCATGCCCGCGGGCTCCCGCCGCCGGGTGCCCGGCCTGCGGCGCAGCGAGGTCGCCGCCCTCGCCGACCTGAGCGTCGAGTACTACGCCAAGCTGGAACGCGGCAGCCTCGCCGGTGCCTCGCCCGCCGTCCTGGAGGCCGTCGCCCGCGCCCTGCAGCTCGACGACGCCGAGCGCGCCCACCTGCTGCGCCTCGCCCAGGCCGCCGACGGCTCCGACGCTCTCGCCCGCCCCCGCCGTCGCACCGGCGGCCGCCCGTGGACGCCGCGCCCCAGCCTGCAGTGGATGCTCGACGCCGTCACCGCCGGGCCGGCGTTCGTTCGCAACGGCCGCATGGATCTGCTCGCCGCCAACCAGTTGGCCCGCGCGTTCTACGCCGAGGTCTACGACACATCCGGCAACCGGAACAACCTGGCCCGGTTCAACTTCCTCGACCCCGCCTCCCGCCGCTTCTACCCCGACTGGGACCAGGCCGCCGACATCGCCGTCGCCCTCCTGCGCACCGAGGCCGGCCGCGACCCCCACGACAAGGAGCTCCACGACCTGGTCGGTGAGCTCTCCACCCGTAGCGACGAGTTCCGGACCCGCTGGGGCGCCCACGACGTCCGCCACCACGGCACCGGCACCAAACGCTTCCACCACCACGCGGTCGGCGACCTCACCCTCGCGTACGAAGGCCTGGAGCTGGCCGCCGAACCCGGCCTCACCCTCACCGTCTACTCCGCCGAACCCGGCTCCGCCTCCGACGAGGGCCTGCGTCTGCTCGCCTCCTGGGCCGCCACCCGCGAAGCCGGGAGTGGCTTCCGGCAGACCGAACAGTCGGCATCGACTGCGGTCGCTGCTGCTGCCGGCATCCGTGGGCCCCGGACCGGACGGGGTCGCTCGGTGTGAGGGCCGCGGTGATCGGGCAGGCGCGGGGCCATGGTGAGAATCGGATACACGATGATGACCGAGCAGCGCGGCCCGCGTGACCTGGTCGCGGACGTGGTGCGCGCCGAGCAGTGCGGGTTCGACTTCTCGGTGATCTCGGACCACTCCTTCCCCTGGCTGGACGAGCAGGGTCACGCCCCGTACGCGTGGGCGGTGCTCGGTGCCGCCGCGCAGGCCACCTCCCGGATCCCGCTCATGACCTACGTGACGTGCCCGACGTTCCGCTACCACCCCGTGGTGGTGGCGCAGAAGGCCGCCACGCTGCAGTTGCTGTCCGAGGGCCGCTTCCGGCTCGGGCTGGGCAGCGGCGAGAACCTCAACGAGCACGTGATCGGCCGGGGCTGGCCGGCGGTGCCGGTGCGCCAGGCGATGCTCGACGAGGCGGTGCAGATCATCCGGGCGCTGTTCGACGGCGGTTACGTCACCCGGCGAGGCCGGTACTTCGACGTCGAGGGCGCCAGGCTGTGGGATCTGCCCGACCGGCCGCCGCCGATCGGGGTGGCGGTATCAGGGCCGGACTCCTGCGAGCTTGCCGGCCGGTTGGCCGATCTGGTGATCGCCGTGGAGCCGGACCAGGCGCTGATCACCGGGTTCGCCGAGCACGGCGGGGCCGGAAAGCCGGCCGTGGGTCAGCTTCCGGTGTGCTGGGACGCCGACCGGGACACCGCTGTCCGGCGGGCCCACGAGCAGTTCCGCTGGTTCGGCGGCGGTTGGAAGGTCAACGCCGAGCTGCCCGGGACGGCGGGGTTCGCCGCCGCGAGCCGCTTCGTCCGCCCCGAGGACGTGGCCGAATCCATTCCGTGCGGTGACCGGGTCGACGACTTCGTCGAGGCGGTGCGGCCGTTCGTCGACGCCGGGTTCGACGAGGTGGCCCTCGTACAGGTCGGCGGCGACAGCCAGCCCGCGTTCCTCGACTGGGCCGAGGGCACCCTGCTGCCGGCCTTGCGCGAGGCGTTCTGAAACCTGGTCGGCTCGGCCACGCCGGGGCTCCGCCGGGTACAGGACGGTCGGGGCGTGCTCGACGACGCCCTCGGGAAGGCAGTCGCGGACCGCCTTCCCAGGCTGATCGTCGATCCGACGGGCGTGACCTGCTCAGGGGGAGGAGGCGGCCACGGACGCCCCTTCGCGCCATGCGGTGATCCTGCCGGGCGTGCCCGGCAGGATCACCGCTACGGCCCGCCGGAGGTCGTCGTCGTCCGCGCCACCGGCCCGGTTACCGCCGACGGGGTGCCGGTGCACACGGACACGGCCGACGCTCGCAGCACCGGACGGACCAGGCCGGCACCGCTGCCCGCCCGCCCAGCCCGGCCCCGCTGACACCGCCGACCGGCGCGCTGGGCCCAGCCGATAGACTGCCCGTCATGAGCATGGTCACGGCGGTCGAGAGCGTCATCCACGAGGCGGAACTCCAGCTCACCGACGGGACGTGGGAACTCACCGCGACCGACTCCGCTCTGGCCCGCGAGACCGCCGCAGCCCTCGATGCCGCGATCGGCCCCGCCGACACCCACCAGGCGCTGTCGAGGATCGAGCGGCTCGCCGCACTGCGCGAAGCTCTCGCGGCCCTGGCAGTGACCATCGCCCGCACTCATGGCCACCTCGCCTGGTTCCTCGCCGACGCCAGCAGCCACCTCGCACCGGTCCTTCACTGGCGCGCCCTGGACGCCCCCGGCAACCGCACCTTCGGCGCCGTCCTCCCCACCGGCGACGAACTCGCCGACGCCGAGGCCGCCACCCGCCTCCTCGCCGCCATGCTCAGCCGCGGCAGCCGTACGACCTGACCGGCCAGGTGGGCGCCGAGCAGGGTCAGGACGATCCGGGCGGCCCGCTCGGCCTCCTGGGGATGTCGTAGTCACCGCGTTCCCGGATCCCGCCAGGAACGCCAGGAACGCCTCCTAGGGAAGAGTCACCGCGATTCTCCTCCACCCCAAAAGCCGGTGCGCGGTCAGGGAAGCACGGCCAGGCGCCGGTGCAGACCGGTGAGCTTCAGCAGGCGGATGACGCAGCGCCCGGCTCCGCGCACGATCAGGCGCCTGCCGTTGCGGTCGGCCTGGTTGCAAGCCTGGACGAGGGCACCCAGGCCCGCGCAGTCCATGAACGTCACCTCGGACAGGTCGAGGACCACCTCCCGGTGCGACTCGAGCGCGGTGGCCAGGGCATGGCGCAGGGCCGGGGCGGTGTCGAGGTCGATCTCGCCGTTCGCCCGCACGATGAAGGGTTCGCTGCTCTGGCTGTTCATGGCGTTTCCGCGTCGCTGCGGGCGGGCCGGTCCGGGCGGGGCCGGCCCGCGGGCGGGGGTGTTCCGGCCGCCCCTTCGATCGAGGGGGGAGAGATCGGGGGCGGCCGGAACGGCATCGGGGCGGGTCAGGCCTGGATCTGCGTGCGGCTTCCGCTGTGGCTGATCGCAACCTTGCGGGGCTTGACCCTCTCGGCGACCGGGATCTTCAGGGTCAGCACGCCGGCGTCGTAGTCGGCGGTGATCCCGGCGGGGTCGAGGGTGTCGGACAGCATGACCTGGCGGGAGAACACCCCGAGCGGGCGCTCGGACAGCTCCCACTTCACGCCCTCGCTCTCTCGGCGGGGGCGACGCTCGGCCTTGACGGTCACCATGTTCCGTTCGACGTCGATGTCGATGGCTTCCGGGTCCACCCCGGGCAGGTCGAAGCAGATCACGTACTCGTCCCCGGCCCGGTAGGCGTCCAACGGCATCGATGCCGGCCGCGACCAGGTACCCGTGTTGCCCAGGAACTGCTGGGTCAGCCGGTCCAGCTCGCGAAACGGATCAGTGCGCAGCAGCATCGCGAAACACCTCCACTGATCGAACGGGTGCCAGTGCGCTTCGTCTGAGACCGTTGTAGCGCGTCATCCATCCGATGACAAGTCACCGCGTCGCCTATAGAGTGACCTCATGAACGATAAGCCCCGCAGACCCGCCCCCGACGGCCCCCGGCCGGTCGAACCCGCCTCGTTCCTGGCGGCCGCGGCGGCGCTGGCCGCCATCGACGACGCCGTCCGCACCGCCCGCGACCCCGGTACGCAGCCCCCGGGCGCCCTTGACGCGCAGCACGGCCCCGAGCCCGCTCTGGCCGCACTCGTCCTGCTGCGGGAGCTGCGTACCGAGCTCGCCGGCTGGGAGGCCGGGCTGGTGCGGACCGCCCGGGAGGCCGGTGCCACCTGGGCCGACCTCGCCCACCCCATGGGCGTCGCCAGCCGCCAGGCGGCCGAGAACCGCTACCTGCGCCTCAAGCCCGCCGCGGGCCGCACGACGCGGGCCGGTACCGGCGCGGAACGCGTCAAGGCCGTCCGTGACCGCCGAGCCGCCGACCGCACCGTCACCGCCTGGGCCCGCGACAACGCCGCCGAGCTGCGGGTCCTCGCCGCCCAGATCACCACGACCGCACTCGCCCCCGGCGCTCGCCCCGCCCAGGCCGCCCTGACCGCCGCCCTCGGCGCCACCGACCCCGCCGACCTCATCGAGCCCCTCGCCGCCGTCCGCCCCCACCTCGGCGCCGGCCAGGACGACCTCGCCACCCGCCTCGACGCCCTCACCCACCACACCACCCAGCTCCGCGATGACAGCGACCAACGCCGCGCCTGATCCCGTCACCGCCGAGGAGCGCTGGCAGGAGCTCCTGGACCGGATTCACGACCTCGAAGCACGAGTGGCCGCCACCACGGTCGCCGTCACCACCGCCCTCGACTCCCACCTGGCCCGGCTCGACACCCTGCGCCACCAGCTCGCCCGACCCGACTGGTCACTGCCCGCCCCCGATGCAGGCGGCCCCCGAGCCACGCCGGCGGACCACCAGCACGCCTGACCCGGCCGGCCAGCAGGCCTGACGGGGCGTGTCAGAAAGTTCGTGTAAGTCCGTGATCTGGGAGGCTGGCCGGGGCCCGGCTGAGGGCTCTGGCCGGCCGGAACGGACAGGACATGGGCGAGAAGGAAGGGCCGGTCGTCGAGCCGGTCGATGAGCGGTTGGTGGACGAGGTCGTCGAGCGGTTGATGGACCGCGCGGACGCCTCAGGGGCGGCTCTGCTGGGCGAGGGCGGGCTGCTGACCCAGGTCACCCGGGTGGTGCTGGAGCGGGCCCTGGACGCGGAGATGACCGAGCACCTGGGCTACGAGAAGCACGATCCGGCGGGCCGGGGCTCGGGCAACAGCCGCAACGGGACCTCGTCGAAGACCGTGCTGACCGATGTCGGGGCGGTGACGGTCGCGGTGCCCAGGGATCGCAACGGTGACTTCGAGCCGCGGCTGATCCCGAAGAACGCGCGGCGCCTGGCGGGATTCAACGAGCGGATCCTGTCGCTGTACGCACGCGGCATGTCGGTGCGCGACATCCGCTCCCACCTCGCACAGATCTACGGTGTCGAGGTCAGCGCCGACCTGATCAGCAAGGTCACCGACGCCGTCACCGACGAGCTGGCCGCCTGGCAGAACCGGCCGCTGGACGCGGTGTGGCCGATCATCTACATCGACGCCCTGTGGGTGAAGATCCGCTCAGGATCGGTGAGTTCGAAGCCGGTCTACCTCGCGGTCGGGGTGGACATGGACGGCCGCAAGGACGTGCTGGGCCTGTGGGTCGGCGCTGAGGGCGAGGGCGCCACCACCTGGATGGCGGTGCTGTCCGAACTGCGCAACCGCGGCGTCGAGGACGTGTGCATCGTCTGCTGCGACGGGTTGAAAGGCCTGCCGGAGGCGGTGACCGCCACCTGGCCCCGCGCGACCGTGCAGACGTGCGTGATCCACCTGATCCGGGCCTCGCTGCGGCTGTCCTCCGGCAAGGACCGCTCCACGCTGGTGCCGGCCCTGCGGGCGATCTACAGTGCGCCGACCGAGCAGGCCGCCGAACTGGCTCTGGACGAGCTGGCCGCCTCCGAGCTGGGCGAACGCTACCCGGCCGTGGTCCGCACCTGGCGGGCGGCCTGGAGCGAGTTCACGCCCTACCTCGCGTTCCCGCCCGCGATAAGGACGGTCGTCTACTCGACGAACATGGTCGAGTCGATCAACTCCCGCTTGCGCAAGGCCACCCGCAACCGTGGCCACTTCCCCTCCGAACAGGCCGCGTTGAAGGTGCTCTACCTCGCGGTGCGGGAGCAGATCGCCCCCAGGGCACACGACATCAACCACGTCGCCGCACACTGGAAGGAGGCGCTGAACCAGTTCTCACTATTCTTCGAGGACCGGCTCAGCATCCGATAACCACAAAGGACTTACACAAGATCGCTTACACGCCCCGGCGCGCCCCGGCGGTGGTCAGCGCCAGTGGCCTCCAGCGGTCTACCAGCTCCAGGTGGCCCCGATGTCGGACGCTCGGCCGGCCGGCGGCATCACGCCGTCGGGGCGCCCTCGACGTTCAGCCGCTCCCCGAGCCGGCTCCGGTGCAGGGCGGCGACGGGCTCCAGGAGGTCGGGGTGGCGCAGCAGGACGGCCGCCTCGGTGTCGCGGATGCCGGGCTCGGTGAGGCGTCGCAGGGCTCCCGCCCCGGTGTGGTGCTCGGTCGTGGCGAGGCTCTGGTGGGCGTGCGAGGCGAGGGCGGGGTCGGCGAGGAAGCAGGCGGCCCAGCTGACCACGGTCTCGTCCACCCAGGTCCGCCACGCGGCGTCGTCCGGACGGGGGTCGTGGCCGGCGAGCCGGTCGAGCCGGTCGGCGCCGCCGGGGCCGACAGGTCCAGGAGCTGGACGTCCATCGGGGTGGGGTAGCACAGGGCGGCTGCCAGGGCGGTCGCCTGCCGGGCCTGGCTCTCGGCGAGCGCGCGGCTGAAGGCGCCGGCCGGGGGAGGGTAGGCGTTCAGGAGCCAGCGGGTGCAGGAGGCTATGACGGGTGACAGGTCGGGCACGGGGATCGGTCCCTCGGGGAGGTGCTCGCCTGGTCCGGTGCCGGTGGTGCGAGCCATCCGGTGCGGAGCCGCGCTGCCCCGCTCGTGGCCGCCCAGTGTAGGCCGCTTCCTTGAGGGGGCGGCGTGACGGGCATCACGCCGGCCCGATCCCGGCGTCGGGGCGGTGCGGGCCGTGCGACGGCCCCGCCCCGACGCCAGGACCGTCGGCCGGTCGCGGGGGTGGATCAGGACTTGCCGCGGCCGGTGACGAAGTCGCGGGCCCGGTCGACCAGGCCGACACCGGGAGCGAGCAGCTTGCTGGCCGCGGGGCTGTCGGGTGCGGCGGGGTGGGGGCGGGTCGGCGCCATGGACTTGGCCCGGCGGATCTTGTCACCGAGGTCGTTCAGCTGCTCCGGCGTACACGCTTGGCGCAGCATGGGGAAGAGGTTGTGCTCCTCGTCCTGGACGTGTGCCGCGACCTCGTCCATGAGCCGCCGGAGCAGGGGGCTCATCTGCGGGTCGTCCGTCTTCGTGTTCTCCAGCTTCTTGAGGAGTTCCTCGACCCGGCCGTGGTCGGCGATCTCCTTGTCCGCGAGCCGGTCGCCGCCCTGGACGTGCTCGCGCACCGCCGGGTAGAGGTACTGCTCCTCGGCGACGGAGTGCCGCACCAGCTCGATGGTGACCTCGTCGACCACGTCCCGCAGCTGCTGGCCGCCGCCCGTCATCGCCTGGATCCGGGCGAACATCTCCTCCACCTCCCGGTGGTCGGCCATCAGTTCGTCGATCACGTTTCCGCCGTGTCCCATGAAACGCCTGCCTCTCGTTCGTTCCGTCCGAGCCGGGCTGGTCCCGGCCACCGGGCAGTCGTTCCCCGGCGGGCGCGTGCGGTGGGCGACGGCGACGCCACCTCACCCGAACGGAGGCCGACCGCAGCCAGGTCCCCGGTCCCGGCCCGCGAGGCCGGAGACGGGCCCCGGCACGTGGCCGGGCCCGGCGCGGGGGCAGTGCGGCACGGCGCACCGCCGGGACGGGCACGGGCGGGCCCGCGAGTCGGCCCTTACGTTCGGGGTAGACGCCGCTGCGGAGCACCGTCAGAAGGAGGAGTCATGCCTGCCGGATCGAGCAAGAAGCGTGAACGCCAGTACGAGCACATCAAGGACAGTGCCCTGGACCGCGGGGAGAGCAAGAAGCGGGCCGAGGAGATCGCGGCCCGGACCGTGAACAAGGAACGGGCCCGGCACGGCGAGTCGAAGACGGCCAGCCGCTCCTCCACCCACGACACCTCCTCCTCCCGGCGCGGCGGCCAGCGTTCGCACTCCGGCTCCCAGGGGCCGACGAAGGAACAGCTGTACAACGAGGCCAAGCAGCGCAACATCCACGGCCGCTCGACGATGACCAAGAAGGAACTCGCCAGCGCTCTAGGCCACTGACCGACCGCCGCCCGCGCCCCCTGAGGGCCCCCGGCGCCACCGCGCAGAAGTTGCCTCCCGACCGCCGGGGTCGGTGATGGAAGGAGCACGACCGCGGACCGGACCGCCGATCCCTGGGGGCCCCGCACCCCGTACGCCCCCGGCACGCCGTGGCCCGCCCGGGTCGACCTCCACCTGGGCCCCGGGCTCAGCGAGGCCGACGTGCAGCGCTGGGTGCCTTCCGCGTCGCTTCTGCACTCCAACGGCGACGCCATGGACATCGCGGTCCGTGACGGGAGGATCGTCGGTGTCCGCGGCGGTGTCCCTGCCCGACCTCGCCAGGATCCGCCGGATCCTCGCCCGGCCCGACCTGTTCGTCGTCGTGCAGGACATCTTCCCCACCGAGACCGGCGAGTTCGCCGACGTGGTCCTGCCGGCCGCGACCTGGGGCGAGAAGACCGGCACCTTCACCAACGCCGACCGCACCGTCCACCTCTCGGAGAAGGCCGTCGACCCACCGGGCCTCGCCAGGTCCGACCTCGACATCTTCCTCGGCTTCGCCCACCGAATGGACCTGCGCACCCGCACCGGCCGTCCACTGATCACCTGGCAGGACGCCCCGTCGGCGTTCGCCGCATGGCAGCAGTGCAGCAAGGGCCGCCCCTGCGACTACACCGGGCTCAGCTACCAACTGCTGCGCGAACACGGCGGCACCCAGTGGCCCGCGACACCCGCTCTCCCCTTCGGCACGCCGAGGCTCTACGCCGAGGGCCGCTTCTGGGCCCATCCGGAGACCTGTGAGACCTACGGCCGCGACCTCGACACCGGCGAGCCCGCGACCGAGGCCGAGTACCAGGCCCTGAACCCGCACGGCAAAGCACTCCTCCGGGCTGCCGACTACGAGCCGCCCCCGGGACCGCCCGACGACGCCTACCCGCTGTGGCTGACCACCGGCCGCACCATCTACCACTTCCACACCCGCACCAAGACCGGCCATGTTCCCGAACTCCAGCGCGCCGCACCCGAGGTATGGGTCGATTGCTCCCGGGCCGACGCCTGCCGACACGGCCTCACCGACGGGGACAGGGCCGTCCTGACCACCGCCCGTGGCTCCGTCACCGCCCGGGTCCGGATCACCGGGATCCGCGAGGGGCTGCTCTTCCTGCCGTTCCACTACGGCTACTGGGACCACGGCCCCGACCACGCCGACAGTCCGCCGCGCCGCGACCGCGCCGCGAACGAGCTCATCGCCACCCGCCTCGACCCCTCGTCGAAGCAGCCGGTCTTCAAGACGGCCACCGCCCGCCTTGCCCGCTCCGAACACCACCGCTGACCCTGCACCCCGAACGCCCCCGGGCTCCGGGAAGTCAGGGTGACGGGCGCCTACCGGAAGGCCGAGAGCCCGGCGCATCTCCAGGACGAGGTCGACGGGAGGAAACGAGCGCCGGCCGCACAGCCCGCTACCGCCCGGGAGACCGCTGACCGGCGTGAGGAGGAGCGACAGGGGAGGCGGCGGGGTGGCCGTTCCTCGGGGGAGCGGGTGTGTCGTGCCGGGCGGGTCGCCGCCGATCGGGATAGTCGTTCGTACAGCACTCGTGGGCGTGGCGCCGGTCCGGCGATCGTGCCCGCGGGTGCCGGACCTGACCCGACCCGATGCCGGAGGACATGATGGACGACAAGCCGGGGCCCGTGAAGAGGATCGTCGACGCCGTAGCCGAGGCCGTGCGCGAGGACGGCCGGCCGCCGGGCGGTGTGCCCGGAGCGCCGGGCAGCACACCGCCTCAGCTGGCGGAGCCGCTCGAACCGAGGGCTCCGCTGCCCGCGAAGCGGGACCAGCAGGGACCCCTGCCGGTGTCGCCCACCGGCCGCGACACCGGCCTGCCGGCAGGCGCCCTGTCGCAGAACGGCGGGTACCTGACGACCGCGCAGGGGGTGCGACTGCCGGACGGCGACCATTCGCTGAAGGCCGGGCCGCGCGGCCCGGTGCTGCTGCAGGACCATCACCTGCGCGAGAAGATCATGCACTTCG
Organism: Kitasatospora sp. NBC_01246; assembly: GCF_036226505.1. Taxonomy (NCBI): domain Bacteria; kingdom Bacillati; phylum Actinomycetota; class Actinomycetes; order Kitasatosporales; family Streptomycetaceae; genus Kitasatospora; species Kitasatospora sp. NBC_01246. The sequence goes on from NZ_CP108484.1 coordinate 8,421,196, forward strand.
ACCACGAGCGGATCCCCGAGCGGGTGGTGCACGCCCGCGGCGCCGCAGCCCACGGCACCTTCCGGGGCTACGGGACAGCGGCCGCGGTCACCAGGGCCGCGTTCCTGGCGGAAGGCGTGGAGACGCCGGTGTTCGTACGGTTCTCCACCGTGCTGGGCTCGCGCGGGTCGGCGGACACCGTGCGCGACACCCGCGGCTTCGCGACCAAGTTCTACACCGGCCAGGGCGTCTTCGACCTGGTCGGCAACAACATCCCCGTCTTCTTCATCCAGGACGCCATCAAGTTCCCGGACGTGGTGCACGCCGCCAAGCCGCACCCGGACCGGGAGATCCCGCAGGCACAGAGCGCCCACGACACGTTCTGGGACTTCGTCTCGCTGCACACCGAGGCCACCCACCACACCATCTGGAACATGTCCGACCGCGGCATCCCGCGCTCCTACCGGACGATGGAGGGCTTCGGAGTCCACACCTTCCGCCTCGTCAACGCCGAGGGCGCCAGCACCCTGGTGAAGTTCCACTGGAAGCCCATGGCCGGCGTGCACTCCCTGGTCTGGGAGGAGGCCCAGCTGATCGGCGGCATGGACCCGGACTTCCACCGCCGCGACCTCGCCGACGCCATCGAGTCCGGCAACCACCCGCAGTGGGAGCTCGGCATCCAGACCTTCCCCGACACCCCCGAGCAGACGTTCGCCGGCATCGACCTGCTCGACCCCACCAAGATCGTCCCGGAGGAACTCGCCCCGGTGCAGGCGATCGGGCTGCTCACCCTCAACGCGAACCCGACGAACTTCTTCGCCGAGACCGAGCAGGTCGCCTTCCACCCCGGGCACCTGGTGCCCGGCATCGACCTCACCGACGATGCGCTGCTCGCCGGCCGCCTCTTCTCCTACCTCGACACGCAGATCACCCGCCTCGGCGGACCGAACTTCGCGCAGATCCCGGTCAACCGCACCCACGCCCCGGTCAACGACATGCTGCGCGACGGCTTCCACCAGGACGCGGTGCACAGCGGCGTCGCACCGTACAAGCCGAACTCGCTCGACGGCGGCTGCCCGTTCTTCGCCGGCGCGGGCGAGCACGCGTTCGTCGAGTACCCGACCCCGATCGCCGCCGCGGCCAAGGTGCGTGAGGCGCCCGCGTCGTTCGCCGACCACTTCAGCCAGCCCCGGCTGTTCTGGCTCAGCCTGAGCCCGGTGGAGCGCGAGCACGTGATCGCGGCCTACACCTTCGAACTGTCGAAGGTGTACGAGCAGGCGATCAAGGAACGGGTCCTGACCGTCCTGGCACGGATCGACGAGCAGCTCTGCCGGGAGGTGGCCGCCGGCCTCGGCCTGCCCGTGCCGCCGACCGCCGGTACGGCCCACGACGAGATCGCCCCCAGCCCGGCCCTGTCCCAGCTGGGGCGGCGCTGGCCGGCGACCGGCCGCGTGCTCGGGATCGTCACCGGCTCCGGCAGTGACCCCGGCGTGGTGCGGCGGCTCAGGGACGACACGATCGCCGCGGGACTGCTGCCGCTGGTCATCGCCCCGACCGGAGCGCCACTGGCCGACGACCTCCCCGTGCAGCGGACCTTCGGCGCCGCCCGGTCCGTCGAGTTCGACGCGCTCCTGATCGCGGACGCACCCCCGCCCGGCGCCGACGACCGCGGGGCACGTGACGCCAAGTCCGGCGCCGTGGCGGGCGGGCAGCCGGCGATCGACTCCCGCATCGTCCTGCTGGTCAACGAGGCCTACCGGCACGCCAAGCCGATCGCCGGCCTCGCGGACGCGCGCGCCCTGTGGGCGGCGGCGGGCATCGACCCGCAGGCGCCGGGCGTGTTCAGCGAGACCGACGCCGGGCAGGCGGTCTCGGCCCTGGCGGAGCAACTCGAAACGCACCGGGTCTGGGAACGCTTCCCGGCCTCCGCCCACTGAGCCAGCCCCGCACGTGGCCCCCGGCCGCGGTCGGCCGGAGCGATCACTCCGGCCGACCGCGGCCTGTGGACTTCGGGGGCGCCGTTCCCGCGCCCCGCCACGAGGAGCGACCGCGTCCGTTCCGCGAACAGGGAGGCGGACGAGCGCCGAAGAGGTTGGCACCGGTGCGTCCCCCGAAACTCGACGTGATCTTCTGGCGAGAGGAGCGAGGACATGACGGATCCGACGACGGGGGCGGCCGGGCCGGCAACCGTGAAGGCCGGGATCTTCGACCTGCGCCTGATCCTCGCGCTGCTGTTCGGCGTCTACGGCACCGTCACCAGCTTCCCGGGCCTCGCCGTACGGCCCTGGGCCGGGAAACTCCGGCGCGGGCCTGCCCCTGGGCGAGGTTAGTGGCTTAGTGGCTGGGCCTGGAGGGACCGCAAGGTGGAACTCCGGGACACGGTTCAACCCGATAGCAGATCGTGACACACCTGCCGCCCATCACATCAGGGCCGGATGCGAGGATTCCGTTCCTTCACGGATGCCGGTCGCACCACCTCACCCCACAGAGGAGCGCCACCTTGCGCCATCTCTCCTGCCTGCCTCCCTGCCGCCGGGCCCTGCCGGCCGCGGCCCTCACCACCGCCTCGGCCCTGCTGCTCACCGCCTGCGGCGGCTCGGACGCCCCGAAGAGCGCTGCAGACGCGATCAAGGCAGCCGTCCCCAAGGCGCAGCGCGCCGCCGGGGTGCTGCGGGTCGGCTCCGACCTGAACTACGCGCCGGTGGATTTCCGCGGCGCGGACGGCGACCCGGACGGCCTGGACCCGGATCTGGCCAACGCGCTGGGGAAGGTCCTCGGTCTGCGGATCGAGATCGTTGACACGACGTTCGACAAGCTGATACCGGGCCTCAACAGCGGGCAGTTCGACGTGGCGATGTCGGCGATCAGCGACACGGCCCAGCGCCGTGACGCGCTCGGCGAGGACGGCAGGCCCACCGGTCAGCCGGGCGTGGACTTCGTGGACTACTTCATCGCCGGAACCGCGATCATCGTGCAGAAGGGCAACCCGAAGGGGATCCGGACGCTGGACGACATCTGCGGTCGCACGGTCGCGGTGCAGCGTGGCAGCACCCAGGACGAGATCATCGGCCGTCAGGTCGCCGCCTGTGGACGGCAGGGCAAGCCGCTTGAGGTACACCGCTTCGACAATGACAGCCAGGCCCTCGCCGAGGTGGCGGCCGGCAGGGCGGTGGCCGATTTCAACGACTTCCCTGTGGCGGCGTACGCGGCCAGGACCACCGACGGCGGGAACCGCTTCGAGGTGACGGGCGCGCAGTCGCAGTCCAGCCCGTACGGGATCGCGGTGAACAAGAGCGCCACGGCCCTGCGCGACGCCGTGGCGAAGGGGCTGGACCAGCTGATCCGCAGCGGAGAGTACGACAAGATCCTCGCGAAGTGGAACGTGAGCGCGGGGGCCGCCCAGGCGGCGGCGATCAACGGCGGGCTGTGACCCGGGGGCATTGTCAGGTTGAGCATCAGACAACACGTGCCGTGGGCCGACGTGACGCAGGCGGATCCCGATGACCAGGGCCTCGTCGTATGCGCGAGCGGCGTTGGCGGCTGCGGACGCGGTGCGGCACGCGGTGGACGAGCACGCCGGACTGCTGCGCGGCCGGGTCACGCTCGGACTGGTCCCCGGCGCCACCGAGCACGCCTTCGGCGTCGCCTCGTTCCTCGCGGCCTTCCACGACGCCCATCCTGGCCTGGAGATCGCGCTGACCGAGGACACCTCGGAGCGGATGCAGACCGCGCTTCTGGCGGGTGAGATCGACATCGCTCTCCTCGGCCCTCCTGGCGAAGAACCTCCGCCCGGCCTGTCCTACCGGACGGTCATCGACGCTCCGCTCGGCGTCGCCGTCGCAGCCGGCGATCCGCTCCTCGCCGACGCCGACCGTACCGATGTCCCCCTGACGGATCTACGGGACCGTCCGCTGATCTGCCTGCCGCAGGGCACCGGAGCCCGGGCAGCACTCGAACGCGCTTGCGCGCAGGCCGGGTTCGGGCCCCGGATCGCCTTCGAGGCGGCGGCCCCCCACGTGCTCGCCCAGCTCGCCGTCCGGGGCTGGGTGTCGCCGTCATGCCCATCGACGAGGAGACGCCGGGCATGGCCGCCCCCCTGCGCACCCTGCCGATCGTCCGGTCCCGGATCCGTGCCCGTATCGTCCTCGCCTGGCCGGCAGCCGGGCCCGCAAGCCCGGCGGCCCGGGCGCTCCTCGACCGGCTGCACGACGCCCTGCCGAAGGCACCCGCGCCGTAGGGCAGGACGTCTCTTCCGGATCCTGCCTGCCTCGTACGTCCGGCAGAATCCGAATGAGACGACCTTCCCCGACACGCCGGAGGGGCGCTCCGAGAGGACGGTATGTCCATTCTGGATGACCTGGTGGCGCCCGTTCGTGGTAACGGAGTCGTTTGAACTGACTCCAGTGTCGTGTGGGTGAGGAGCTCGGGGTGTGGAACGGATGCCGTACTCGACGGACTTGTCCGACGGGCAGTGGGCTTTGACCGAGCCGCTGGTCACCGCCTGGAAGTAGGGGCGGGTGCCGCGGTCGGCGGCCGGGGACCCGGGCTCCTGCGACCTGCGCGAGGTGCTGAACGCGCTGCTGTACCAGAAACGGACGGCCCGTCAGCGGCGGCTTCTGCCGCATCACCTACCGAACCGCCCGGGTTCGGTAGAGATCTCAGGGTGTAGTTGTGACCTGGGGTTTTGCGGCTGTGAGGTAGTAGGCGGTCTCGAATTCGGCAGGTGGGACGTGGCCTATCCCACCGTGGAGGCGCCGGTGGCAGTACCAGTCGGCCCACCCGGCTGTGGCGAGCTCGACCTGGGAGAGGGTCTTCCAGGGCCCGTGGCACGGCGGCGCGCGTCCAGGAGCGCGGTCGGGCATCGGCTTGTGCACAGTTGGAGCAGCCGACCACAGCCCGGTCCCGAGGCTTCGTCGGACCGTGACCGTGCAAGCCGTCCATCTGGCGATGGGTCGCCCGTTGCAAGCACACGGGCGCCGCACGCCGCAAACCCTGCGCACGCGGCAAGTACCTTCCTGCCGTCGACACCGCCGGCACGAGTGAGCTCTGGACGGCCCTCGCCGTCGTAGCTGCTCAGAAAGGCACCTCCGCTCTTCCGATCACGATCGGGGCGCGACCTCGGACGAACCGATCCGGTCAGGGCGCCTTCCGGTGAGCCCGGCGGGTGACGGCCCTCGCGCGACTGCGGAAGCAGAGGAGGAGAAGTCCGATGGCGAGCAGGGCGCTACCGGTGGCAAGAATGAGCGGTGTGCGGCTGGGCGCGCCGGTCTCGGCCAGGGGGCGGCCGTTGTTGTCCGTGTCCGTGTCCGTATCCGGCAGGATGTCCTCCACGGGTCCGGACGTGGATCCGGGCGCCGCCTGCCCGGTCGCGGTGGCCGGGGCGGAGGCCTTCGCTGAGGCCGACTCATGCGCCGTCTCCAAGGCGGAGGGCCGAGCTGACGGGGATGATGTCGCGGGCCTCGGGGATGTTGCGGAGGTCGACACCGCAGGGGCCGGCACTACAGAGGTCGGCGCGGCCGTTGGGCCTCCGGGGGCGGTGGAGGCAGGCGTGATGGAGATATCGACGTAGTAGATGACCACGGACGGAGTCCCGGCGTTCACGTATCCCTTCGAAGTCTTCCAGTTCGGTCGGTACACCGCCGCCCCACCTGCGGGTGCACCTGACCCGGTTGCCACACGCGAGTTCTACCAGCCGCACCCGGCATGCCGCGCAACTTCAACTTCAAACAGTTCCTAGGGGCGGTTGGGTGCGACGTCCTGGTAGGTCGCGGGTCCCTGGACGATGCGTACCGCGTCGTCGTAGACAGTGATGGGTCCGGTGGTGAGGGTGTCCTGGGCGTACTGGGTGGCGTTCTTCGTCTTCCACCCGGGGCGGTAGATACCGATCTTGAAGTAGGGGCCCTGCTTGTTGTTGTACTCCGTCGGCCCGGTGTAGTTGACCGCCTGCTGGTCGTCCTGCCACAGCTGGATCAGCCCGTTGCCGGTCGGTGACCAGGTGGCATGCGGCACGAAATCGCACCAGGCGCCCGTCCGGATCGCCCCGAGTGTGTATGCATGTGTGCCGGATCCGGGCCCGGTCGCGGTGGCGCCCTGGCTGTTCCAATGGAGCTCGAGTATCCAGTGGTCGCCCTTGACACTCACCGCGACGGGCGGATTGTTCTTGACGTCGTCGTCCTGGTTCTTGGCGTCCTCACCAATCTGTGCGTGCCATTGGGCAAGGATGGTGCTCTGCTGGTCAACCTGCCAGGTCTGCGGCAAGTAGATGCTGAAGCCGTACCAGTTCTCGGAGCCCATCGGCACGGGCGGGCGGGCGACCTCGGAGCGGAAGCTGCCTAGCGCGTGCGGCACTGTGGCCTGCAGTGCGTGTTGGCCGTCCCGCACCGGTGAGGTGGCCTGCCGCAGCGCACTGCCGGGCCTCTGGGACAGCTGCGACAGGGGCTGCTGGCGGTCCCCGTCGGAGAGGTCGTTGACGCCGACCTTCCAACCGTTGTCGGCGACCTGCTCGAACCCGTCGTAGAACACGCCCGCCGCCGGGGCCGAGGCGGCCGACGAAGAGCCTTCGGGAGCGGGTGACGCGACGGGGGGCCCTGCGGGCGTCGCGGCTTCATGATCACGGTGTCCCTTGCCCTGGCACGCCGAGACGGTCGGCCCCACCCCCAACGCCAGCGCCAGCGCCGCCGAACAGACCCGATTCCTCGCCAAGCCCATCGCCCGGCCCCTCCCTCTCTCGGAACACCCAGTGACATCCCTGCCTCGCATGCCCACCGTCACCCCGATCGGACGGCGACGGCAGCTTGAGGCCTAGCCAACCCCAACCGAGCACCGGTCGAACACGGATGACCGACGGTCGCCACTGAGCCGGTTGCCAGTGAAGAAGCGCCGTACCGCTTCCCCGTCCTGCGTCGTTATCAATGTGTTATCGATGATCTTCGAGGGGCCCATCGGTTGCGAGGCGGGAGCCGGTGGCCTTCAGCCCCCATGCGTACCTGACCGTGAACCGCCCCGGACGTGGAAGACGCAGCCGGAGTGGAATCCCATCAGTACCGTCATGCTCGCGCTGCGCGATCTGTGGGACAACGCGCCGGCTGGCCGGGGCCGGCCCGTGGCGCTGGGATGCCCATGAGCATCCCGCGCCGGTAAGGACACCGCGGGCATGGAGACGCTCTCCTGCCGGCCGGACGGGCCGGACTCCTCCTGGTACCCGCAGAACCTGTCGCGGTGGGTGTGCCGGGCCTGCGACACCGCGCTGCGCACGGGCTGACCAGCGCTGGCCGTTGCTCACCGGTCCAGTCCAACCCGGCCGGCGGTCCGCAAGCGCGTTCCCAGCCTTGAGCAGGACACCCTGGAGTCCTACGAGGAGCACCACGTCGCCGACCTCCTGTGCGCCGAGCTCGACGCGATGACGCCCGACGACGAGCGGTTCGACGCGAAAACCACCGTGCTCATCGAGACCGTCGGTCACCACGTCCAGGAGGAGGAGACCGACTGGTTCCCCAAGGTGCGCGACGCCCTGGGCCGCAAGGAACTCCAGGAGATCGGGGCCCGAATGCGGGACGTCCGCGCGACGGCACCCCACCGGCCCGAGCACCCGGGCTCGCTCAGGGCCGCCGACGCGCTCCTGGGGTGACGCACAGGCGGGCCGCCCCGCTCTGCTGCCCGTCATATTCGCCGTTGGCGGCGACCGCCCACGGTGGGTGGCTGCCGACGGTGGGACGGGGGGCGCTGCCGCACTCCGAACCGCTGCCCTGCCACGCCGGTCCGGAGAGATCGGAACTGAGCGCCCGGGCGGCACGGTCGGAACCCGCTGGGCGGACTCGCGACCGTGCCGCCGGGTCCGGGACGGCCTTGGGTGCGTCTCAGTAGTAGTGGCGGCGGCCGCCGACCTGGTGGCCGACGGCGCCCATGATCCAGAGGATCAGGAGGATGACGACCAGGGCGATACCGATGGTCCACAGGATGGAAATGCTGGTGAGGAATCCGATGACGAGGAGGATGACTCCCAGGATGATCACGATGACCTCCGTTGTGCGTTCCCACCTGCCGATGTGGGTTCTCCGCCGGTGCGGAGGTGATGCTTCGCCTTTCCTGTGGTCCGGCGCTTTCGTAGGCGGCCAGGGCGGTGACGAAATCGATTCGAGGACCGGACCGATCAACGACCCGTGGGTCATCACCGGCGCGGCAGTGGCCGCCGCCCTCGGCCTGTGGCTGGTCATCCTGGCGCTCACCCCTGGCCGCCGACACCTCCTGCCCATGGCCGCCACCGACAACCCGGACGCACCACAGGCCGCCCTCGACCGAGACGGCGCCGCACGACTGCTGCGCGACACGGCCCTGCGCGTGCCGGGCGTCTCCCACGCCGACGTGCGAGTACGCCGACGCCGGATCAACGCCCGCGTCCAGGTCGCCTTCCGCGACCTGGACACCGTGCGCACCGAGGTCACCGAAGCATTGACGGCGCAGCTCGACGCCCTCGCCCTGGCCCGGGTCCCCCGGCTCACGGTCCGGGCCCGCCGGCGCGGCCCGTGACCGCGCCGCGGCAGCGACACAACCGCCGGCCCCATCGCCACGGGAGACGAGACGATGAACTCTCACTCCGTCCTCAACCGGACCCTGCTGGCCGTCGCGGGCCTGGTCATGCTCGGCGGCGGCCTGCGCGTGCTGGTCGGCGCGCTGGACCTCTACCGGCGCTGGAGCCTCGGCCCGCCCGCCGACTGGCCACTCACCGGCCCGCACGACACCCTCGTGCCGGCTGCAGACCGCACCCGCTGGACCGGCGAGGACTGGTGGTGGCCGACGGTCATCGCCGCCCTGGCCGTCATCGTCGCCCTCGCCCTGTGGTGGTTCCTGGCACAGCTGCGCCACCGGCACCCCGGACGCCTGCCGGTCGGCAACCCGCCCTGCGACGGCGTCGAACTGCACGACGGCGCCCTCGCCGACGCCATGGCCGCCGACGCCGCCCGACTCCCCGGCGTCCACAGAGCGCACGTGAACCTGACCGGTCACCCTGACCACCCCCACGCGACCTTCGACCTCACCCTCGATCCGGACGCCCACCCCCGCGACGTTCTCCACGCCCTGGAAGGCACCCTGCACCGCGCCCGCCGCAGCACCGGATGGGGCCAACTCCCCGCCCGGGCCACGCTGCGCGTCGCCTCGCACCGGCCCCACCGCGCCGAATGATCCACGATGACCAGGTCACGGCAACACCGAGCGGACCAGAGCGAGAGCGTCCCGTCGAAGTTCGTCACGACCCCAGACCCCCCGATACCCGCCCACCCACCGGCACAACGGCACTACGGAGTTCCCGGCGCCTGCCTGTTTGCCGCCGCGGCCGAACGCCCGGCCGCTTCCTCCGGGAGACGCACGGTCCGATGCCGAGACGCTTCGGGCCGCGCCGCCGCGGCCGGCCTCGTACCCTGGGCGCTGTGAACGATCGGCATGAATGGCGCGTCGCGCTGGACCCGGGCCTTGTCGTCCAACCGCGCTGCGGCCACTTGGACGCGCTCCGGGAGGTGCCCGCGAATCCGACCCCAGGCTGCGAGGACTGCCTGCGGGCCGGCAGCACCTGGGTCCACCTGCGGGCCTGCCTGAGCTGCGGACACGTCGGCTGCTGCGACAGCTCGCCCAAACAGCACGCCTTCCGGCACGCCCGCGTCAACCCCGGACACCACATCGCCCGTTCGCTGGAGCCCGGCGAGGGCTGGGCCTGGTGCTACACGGACGAGGTCTTCCTGCGCCCCGCCTGAGCGGGGGACCGAAGCGGCGGTCGGCGACGGGGCCGGGGATCGCCCGCCCGCCCGCCGTTCGCCCGCCGTTCGCCCGCCGTTCGCCGGCCATCACTGACCGTGCTGGTGGTGGGTGCCGTTCGCCCGGCCTGAGCCCGGGCGGTGGCCGTGGTCCTCCCAGGAGACCTCTCACCGCCCGGACGAGTCGTCATCGACGCACCGTCGGCGATGGCTCGTCCCCACCACCGTCGCGCCTCGGCACGGCCGACGCACCTCGCAGCTACGGGCCCGCCTTCTGTGTGAGCGGTCCACGAGGCAGCCCCCGCACTGGGCGACGCCCGCCCTGCGCAGATGTAGCCTCCATGGGCCGCCCGCTGTCTTCTGCCTCCGCCCAGGTCGTCTCCGTACGTTGTGGTCCGGCCCGGGAGGGCCGCGTGTGGCTCAGGTCGCCTTGGCCTCGGTGGCTCGGGAGGAGTGAACGCCCGGCTCTTCGAGACGCCCTGGCTGCTGATTGAGATGTGCACGCTTCGTGTGGTCGCTGATTACGGAGCTGACAGCGGGGTGTTCCTCGGGTCGGCGGATGCTCTGCCGGCTGAGGAGGACCGAAGTGAGCGAACGACGGGGCCAGGCGTGGGCCGGGATCGACGCTGGCAAGGGACACCACTGGGCAAACGGTGGCCGACGCGACCGGTGAGACGCTGGGGTCGAAGAAGATCGACAACGACGGTGAGTTCGACGTCGTCGAGGCTGCTCAGGAAGCCCGGCGTGGTAACCGGGATTTCCGCGGCGTAGCCCATTGTGGGGGTCGGGTAGTCGTCGTCGAGCTCGGCCTCGGCGCTCCTGTGGTCCGCCGTGTTCCGGTCGGTGGCGAGGGCGGCCTGTTCGACTAGCCCTTGCCTTCTCGGAAACGGGTTGAGGGCCCCGGCGCTGTGTGCGCCGGGGCCCAGGGACGTGTGGATTCACTGCTCCATCTACTGCACTACTGCTGCCGACTGTCGGGCCGGCTTGCGGTGTCCGCGTTGCCCGGGGGAGGGGCAGTGCGCGGGGATCGCGTATGCGTGACCGAAGACCACCTCTTCCATGACGTTCCATGACGAGGGCTACTGCGGTGACCGCCTGGCTCCGATTGCGTGCCGTGGCGGGCGATCCGACGGGGTGAACCCTTCCCTTCTCCTCTGGTGTACATCGTGCGTACTGCCGGTACTGCGAACTGCTGGATGTTGCGTCCTGCGCGTGCGCGACCGCCACCGCCGCGGGCCCCACGCACAACCGGGCCCGTGACGCCTGGCAGGTCACCCGCCTTCCGCCGCGAACCCCTTGTGTCATGACCGGGTCCCGCGTACTGACGACCTGCACGCCTCCTGCATCACCGCTTGTACTGCTGGTACTGCGAACTGCGGTACTGCCCGGGCAGTTCGTGTCTGCCCGTTCTGCTGTCCTGCTCTCCTAACGCCAGGAACACTACACAGACTGCCGTGCAATGTCTACTCTCATCAGCGCAGGTTTCCGTGTCTGGATGGCGGACCTTATTGCGGCCGCGTCCGGCCGGGGACGGGGTCGTCGGAGCTCGGGTCGAGGGCGTCTCGCAGGGCGTAGAGGTCGGCGGCGGTCGCCTGCTCGGCCAGGCGCGCCAGCAGTCGGCGCAGGACCCGGTCGTCGCCGTCGCGGACCGCCTCCACGATTCCGCTCAGGACGGAACCGTCCACGGTCGGTGCGGGCTGCTGCATTTCCACCCTCCTTCGCGCCCCTCAGGGGCGTAGGCCCTCGCCGGGGCCTGGGACATCTCGGACAGGGCGGGAGGCTACCGGCCGCACGGCGGCCCGGAGCTGCGGGGTACCGGGTTGAGCGGCTTGTTCAGCCGGCGGGCGCGAGTGCGGTGAGCGCGGCGGCCAGGGCGCCGTGTACGGCGGGCGCGGCCGAGCTGGAGGCGAGCAGGAACCCGAAGGCGACGGCGACGCACGCCGCGGCCGGGGTCGCGCGGCGCTGACGGATCAGCACGGCGAGGACCGCGCCGAAGAACACGACGGCCGACAAGTTGAGGATCATGCTTCTCCCTCCGTAGTCCGGCGGAGGCGCCAGGCCGCCGCCGATATCTGCCCTGGCTGCACCACATTTTTCCACGCTTCGATCACAGGCAGTGGAATCTCCCTGCACCCGGCGCGCCCGGTGGAGGTGCCGGCGGACGACGGGCCGGGGGTGCCCGCGCGGCCGCGCTGCGGCGGGCACTATCCTCTGGTGGCATGTCGAACCCTGATGGGCTGCTCGTCGACATCGCCGCGATGGTGGAGTCCGAGCACAGCAACCAAATGCCCCTGACCGTCGTCGTGCCCGGGGCGGTCATCACCGGCCGGCTCGCGCCGCAGAGCCTGTGGAACGAGCGAGTGGCGGAAGTCCTCGCCGGCTCGGAGCACCTCAAGCCATTCGCCGCACTCTTCGCGGCGCCCGCGGCCGGCGCTGGTGACGCGGCCGGCGAAGGCACGGCGGTGCCGGCGGTGCGGCCGACGCATCTGCACCTGCACGTCGCCCGCATCCTGCAGGGCAGCTACGGGCTGCCGCACACCGGCGGCATGTACCGCATCGCCATCGCCGACATCAGCAGTTGGACGGTGGGAGACCTCAGCTACTCCGACCAGTGACACCAGGGCCGGCCATGGCCGTGCCCCGGGCCCGCGAGCCCGGGGCACGGCCATGGCCGGTGTTGGATGGTCGGCTTCGGCGCGGCGCGGTGATGGTGCGGGGCGTCAGGCCGCGGTGGCCGGTCGCGCGTTGCCGAACAGGAGCGCTGACGACGACAAGGGCCACCAGCGGCCGGGGGAGGGGGAGCCCGCCGGTCGTCGCGGTGCAGGCCTCGACGGGGAGGGCGTCGGCGAGGTCGCACCGCTCCTCGCCGACGAGTCGTGCGCCGAGGACGCCCTGGCCGTGGTCAGGGCGCGTTCGGCCCTCGGGCTGTTCTGGGGGCGGCCGAGGATGCGGTCGCGGTCGGGGCGGGTGTGGCGGGTCGTGGCCGGGGTGGCCCTGCTGCGGGGTCGGGGCGGCCGAAGAGGAGGTCGTAACCCGGGGGGAGTTGGAGCAGGAGGCGGTGGGTGAGGTCGTCGCCTGCGGCGTCGGCGACGACGCTGAGGACGGCGCTGACGTCCCAGGCGGCGGTCGCCTCGCTCGCGCCGGGGATCCAGGCGGCGGTGGCCCGTACGAACCGTTCCGCGTCCAGGGGCTGGGCGGCCTGCAGGGGGTTGAGGAGGACCAGGGCGAAGGTCTCCGGGAGCCGGGCCGCCAGCTCGGCCCGGTCGCGGCCGGCGACGTGGGCACCGAGCAGGGCCAGGACCACGCGGGCGGCCTGATCGGCCTCGCGGGGTGTGGGGTACTCGCCGCGTTCTCGGACCTGGGCCAGGAACGCCTCGGGTCGAAGAGTCATCGTGGTTGCCTCTCCGGATGCGTGGGTGGGCGGTTGGGCCTGGGCGCGGGTTGCTGCCGTTCGCGGGCCCGGCGGCGGTGAGGTCGGGGTCCGCCGGTCAGGCGCCGTCCCAGGCCGGTGGGCCGCAGGATCCGGGTGACCGGGTACTGCGGCCGCGTAGCGCCGGGTGGTGGCCGGTGGTGTCGGCACGGTTGCGGGCGGCGACGTGGGCGGCGAGCCCCGAGCAGTTCCTGAACGTCACTCGGGACACGTCGGCGACGACCCGGGGCCGGCCCTGCACGACGGTGAGGAGCCTGCGTCGACGGGGTGCGGCGCTCGCGAGGTTCGACGTCACCGCTGGCCGTCACCACGAGGGGGTGCCCGCAGCGCCGGCGGCGGCGTTGCTTCCTCGGCACCGGTCGAGCCTTCCCCGCTGACGCCCGGGCGGGCGCCGGAGGGGTGCCGCCCTGCGCGGCCCGGGGGTGCAGGGCGCAGGGCGGCAGGCTCAGGAGGTCAGGCGCGGATCTGCCTGGGGGCCGGCCCCTGGGCGGTGACGGAGATCTTGCGGGGCTTGGCCTTCTCCGCGACCGGGATGCGCAGGGTCAGCACGCCCGCGTCGTAGTCGGCGCTGATGCCCTCCGGGTCGAGGGTGTCGGAGAGCATCACCTGGCGGGAGAACACGCCCAGCGGCCGCTCCGAGAGCTCCATGCGCGCGCCCTCGACCTCCGGGCGCGGGCGCCGCTCCGCCTTGACGGTCAGCATGTTCCGCTCCACGTCGATGTCGATCGCCGCCGGGTCCACCCCGGGAAGGTCGAACGCGATCACGTACTCGTCGTCGGCCCGGTAGGCGTCCAGCGGCATCGGGGCGGGCCTGCTCCAGGTCCCGCTCTGGGTGACGAGCTGCTGGGTCAGACGGTCCAGCTCGCGGAAGGGGTCGGTGCGCATCAACATCGCGAAACACCTCCAGTGGTCCAGGCAACCAAGTGCCAATGCGCTTCACCTGACACCGTTGTAGCATGTCATCCATCCGATGACAATGGCTGATGTCTCCGAAAGAGTGACGTCAGGAGAGATCGGTCGCGCCCGGTGCCGGGCCGCCACCGACCCCGGCCGGCGTGGGCTCCGGGTGTGGGCAGCCGAGCCCGTCCCTCGCGCAGGGAGAAGACTGCCTCCTCGGTACGCACCGGAAAATCTATGCCCGCTGAAGTAGACATTGCCTGGCGGCGTGGTTACTGTTTCTCTCGTAGACGCGGTCAAGCAGTACCCGCCAGACACGAACTGGCGGGCAGCAGTACGCAAGTTCGCAGGTCGGCGCGGTTGCAGGGTCCTGAAGCCAGGGATGTGCAGTAAGGCGACAGGACCGGTGGCCGCTCCGGGCGGCCCGCAGGTATCAGGGGCCGCCACCCGGCGTTACCGCAGTTCATCACGTGCATGGCCCAGCAAGTGCATGACCCGAAGGTGAAGTTGAGTCGGGCAGTACCAGCAGTCGTAGGACGCGGTATCCCAGTAAAGGCGCCAGGACTGCGGGCGCGCGTGCTGGGAGGTCCGGGCAGTGGGGTTCCAAGCCGAGCAGGTGAGCACGACGGGCGACGGGGCTGGCTGCCGGACCGGGCGGACCATCAGGACCGCCGCAGCAGTAGTTGGCAGTACAGCAGTAACCGCAGTTCGCAGGGACAGAACCCGGGTAGTGCAGAGGATGAACGGAGGGACGTAGCGCCATCAGGATCGCCCGGCCCGTGAGGCAATGCACCGGGCGGAATCCGAGGACCCCGAGGCAAGGACGGTGGTTTCCGGTCACGCATACGCGATCCCCGCACGCCCCCTCACCCGGGGCGAGGCGGACTCAAGGAACCCGGTCATAGGGCCGGAAGATGGTGTAAAACCCTTCGGGGCCCCGGGAGCCGCAACGGCCCCGGGGCCCCTCAGCGCGTCCCCGGACACAACAAGAAGAGGTGCAGTGACCACGGCAACCATCCGACCGCACACCCCCGACACCCCCGACCGTCTCGACGACGACGACTACCCCGCCTACACGATGGGCCGCGCCGCCGAGATGACCGGTACCACACCCGGCTTCCTACGCTCCCTCGGCGACCAGGGCCTCATCACCCCCCTGCGCTCCGAAGGCGGCCACCGGCGCTACTCCCGCTACCAGCTGCGCATCGCGATGCGCGCGCGTGACCTCGTCGACCAGGGCACCGCCATCGACGCAGCCTGCCGCATCGTCATCCTGGAAGACCAGCTCGAAGAGGCCCTGCGCATCAATGACGAGCTCCGCCGCTCCCAGCAGGGCCAGGCCCCCGACGCCGATACCTGACCGTCTGCCCCGCCCGGCCGACGAGACCGGCCCGCGGTGGGCGACAAGCGCTCACCGCAGGCCGCCCGGCCGCCCGTCCGAGGGCAACGCCGCCGGCCGCCGAGCCTGGATCGTGGAGCGTCCTCTCCTGGGCGGGCGGGCCGCAGACCCCGCCTCACCAGCGCGAGCTGTCCGTGACCACCGGGTACGACGGCTTCGTCGTCACTCCCGAGCCCACGCCCCGACACGCTCATCCATCACCGTCGCGCCAGGGTCAGGACGCCTGCCCGGCGGCGATGGCCGGCCGACTTCCGCCGACCGGACCGCGCCTGCCTCCCGGCCGGCTCTGCCCGGGACCCGCCAGTAGGCGGTTCGCCCACGCGGGTGGTCCGCCGGGCCCCCGGCCACTACGGTGTGGTGTGCCCCCGCACGCGGGCCGTCAGGTCAGATTCCCGCTTCGCGGGCGCACCCCGGGCCGCCGAGATCGGGGCCGCAAGGAGTGAACGGTGACCGTCTCCGAGGAGAGTCGACCTCCTGCCCTCGATGTCTCCCTGAGGCCGGGCGCGGGCGACGTGGTGCTCGACGCGGCGGGCGACCTCGACCAGACCACCGGTCCACTGCTGAGCGCCGCCGTGGAGAGTGTCCTGGACACGCCGGCCGTTCCCGGGAAGCTGGTGGTCGACATGTCCCGGGTCGCGTTCTGCGACTCCGGTGGCCTCAATGCCCTCATCCGCGCCCACCTGCGCGCCCGCGAAGCGGGGTCGGAGCTTCACCTGCTGCGTCCGACCGCACCCGTCGCGGCTCTGCTGCGCCGTACCGGCGTGGACCAGGTCCTGCTCGTGGGCCCGGACCCTGCGGCGGCCTTCACCCAGGAGGGCATGCCCGGGTTCGCGTGAGGTCGCACCGCCGCGGAGCAGCGCCCCGCGGGGAGAAGCTCGCCGGTGGCCGGGGTGCCACGGGCGGCCTGGAGGCCCCTGAGCCCCGTGGGACTTCGTGTCGGCGGGCATGTCCGGCGTGGCGAACGGGGCGCGGTCGAGAACGATGTCGCGTACGGGGGGAGTGCTCGGTGTACCAGGACCGGGCCGGAACGGCGCCAGGTGCAGGCCGGTCGGCGGACCGGCGCAGCGGCCGTCCTCACCGTCTTTCGCCCGGCGGGTCCGGCGGGCGATCGTGGGACGGGCCGGCGGGTCCGCCGGGGCGGGGTGCTGCCGGCGGCCCGCGCGTGCGGGGCGTCGCGGGAAGCCGGTATTGCCGAGGCGGCGAACCGCGCGGGCCCGGTGCGCTGTGAGCACCGGGCCCGGCGGGTGCTACGCGGCGAGGGCCACGCGCGCGGGCGCGCGGCGGCGGCCGGAGGTGCCCCGGTTGTCGCGGCCGGCGGCAGACCGGGTGTCGCCGGAGCCGCTTGCAGGGCGGCCACGGCGGCCACGGCTGGTGGACGCGCTGCGGCGGGGGCGTTCGGCGACGGGGTCGGCGATCACGGTGGGGATGCCGGTGGGCACGCGGGCGCCGGTGATGCGGGACAGTTCCTCGTCGCCGGCGGTGACCCGGGTGGTGACGGGGGTGATGGCGGCGGTGGTCATCATCCGGGTCATCTCGCGGCGCTGGTTGGGCAGCACCAGCGTGACGACGGTGCCGGACTCGCCGGCGCGGGCGGTGCGCCCGCCCCGGTGGAGGTAGTCCTTGTGGTCGTTCGGCGGGTCCAGGTTGACGACCAGGTCCAGGCCGTCGACGTGGATGCCCCGGGCGGCCACGTTGGTCGCGATCAGGGCGGTGACCTGGCCGGTGCGGAACTGCTCCAGGGTGCGGGTGCGCTGGGGCTGGGACTTGCCGCCGTGCAGGGCCGCGGCCTTCACGCCGTTGGCGAGCAGCTCGTCGACCAGGCGGTCCGCGCCGTGCTTGGTGTCGATGAACATGATCACCCCGCCGTCGCGCGACGCGATGTGGGCGATCGTGGCGTTCTTGTCGAAGCTCTGGACGTGCAGCACGTGGTGCTCCATGGTGCTGACCGCTCCGGCGGACGGGTCCACCGAGTGGGTGACCGGGTCCTTGAGGAAGCGCCGCACCAGCCGGTCGACGTTGCGGTCCAGGGTGGCGGAGAAGAGCATCGTCTGGCAGCCCTCGGCGACCTGCTCAAGGAGCTCGGTGACCTGCGGCAGGAAGCCCATGTCGGCCATCTGGTCGGCCTCGTCGAGCACCGTGATGCCGACGCCGTCGAGCTGGCAGTCGCCGCGCTGGATCAGGTCCTTGAGCCGCCCGGGGGTGGCTACCACGACCTCGGCACCGCGGTTCAGTGTCTGGGCCTGGCGGCCGATCGACATCCCGCCGACCACGGTCGCCATCCGCAGGCGCACCGCGTGGGCGTAGGGGGTGAGGGCATCGGTGACCTGCTGGGCGAGTTCGCGGGTGGGGACCAGGACCAGGGCCAGCGGGCGGCGCGGCTCGGCTTTGCGTCCGGCGGTGCGGGCCAGGACGGCGAGGCCGAAGGCGATGGTCTTGCCGGAGCCGGTGCGGCCTCGTCCGAGGACGTCGCGGCCGGCCAGCGAGTTCGGGAGCGTCGCGGCCTGGATCGGGAACGGCGCGGTGACGCCCTGGCGGGTGAGCACCGACAGCAGCGCCTTCGGCATGTCCAGCTCGTCGAACGCTTCGACGGCCGGCAGGGCCGGGGTGGTGCTGACCGGCATCGCGAACTCGCCCTGCGGGGACGAGCCCTGACGGGAGCCCCGGCTGCCGGAGGAGTACCGGCCGCCGGCGGGCCGGTCGCCGTAGAAGGAGCTGCCGCCGGAGCGGGAGCCCGTGGAGGAGCGGGAGTTGGCGTTCTGGTACGACGAGTGACTGGAGCGGTTCATGTGGGACCTTCCTCAGGGCGGCACGTCACGAGGAAGGCTCCGTGGCGCGGAGGCGCCGGCGGAGACCGCAAGGGAACGGGCCGAAAGAGTGACGGGCGGAGCGTGGACGGTGGAACCGTGCGGCACGTCACCTACGGTCGGCGCTCACCGCGAAGGGGCGGGAGCGAAGAACCTCGAACCGTGAGCTGTCACGGCAGGGCGCCGATCCGGACGCGGCGCTGGGCGTCTCGCGTGGGGATGGCCGCCGGTGGCGGAGCCAGGGGCCTGAACGGCCGGGGATGCGCGTGTGGCGCAATGCCGAGGGGCCCGCACCGGGCATCAAATACGCGGTGCGGGCCCCTCGCTACCAGGCGGGTGCCGTGGCAGAAACTACAGCGGACGAATGTTCTCGGCCTGCGGGCCCTTCTGGCCCTGCGTGACGTCGAACTCGACCTTCTGGCCCTCGAGCAGCTCGCGGAAGCCGTTGGCGTTGATGTTCGAGTAGTGGGCGAAGACGTCGGGGCCGCCACCCTCCTGCTCGATGAAGCCGAAGCCCTTTTCCGCGTTGAACCACTTCACAGTGCCATTAGCCATAAAGAAATCTCCTTCAAGGGGCTGTCCGAAGCACGCACCGTGCGTGCTTCGAGTCGCCGCGATGAGCACCCACCCGGGGAAGAGCCGGGAAACAAAAAATGCGCCTGCGATACATCAGCAGGCGCACACAAAGTTCATGGGAACCACTACTGCAACTAAGAGCCACTCTAGCAGGCCACGGCCTCTCGTGGTGGATTTCTTCACCTCCGGTTGTGCGGCAGCCCTCCTCGGGGCCCGCCGGACCCGAGCCGACCCGATCACCAGCGCCCCTCTATGGAAGGCCAGTTGACAGAGAATCCGCACCCCCGTCGGCACCGGTGTCTCCCCGGGAGAATGTGTCCCGCCACCGGGGGCACCCTGGCTCCTCCGGCAGTGCCGTAAACGTGACGTACCACGCCCACCTTGCAATCCAAGGCGCCGGGCGGCGTACACGGCATTCCGTCCCCCGAAATCGAATGAGCCGGAAAAGCCTCGTGCCCGCGCTTTCCGGCGCGCACCGCTGAACGCGGACCCCTCCGGTGCGCTCGCCACCGGAGGGGCGGCTGGTCGACGCCGCACGGCGTCCACGGCGTCCACGGCTTCGACTGCGACGAGCCGACGGAGGAATTCCTGCGGGGCCGTTGAGCGGGCGGGGGCGTGACCGGGCATCGGGGGGCTGAGGTCGCCGGGGCCTCTCCCGGCGCGTTGCACCGTGCCGATCGGCACGGTGCAACGCGCCGGGAGAGGCCCCGTTCATGCCGATCGGCACATGTGCGGGAGGGGGTGGGGAGGCGAGGGTTAGGGGCATCAGGACGGCGGCCGACGGGGCCGCCTGGAGGAGGGAAGCCCACCATGTTCCGTATTCGCAGCCGTGCCCGCGTCAGCGCCCGTGTCGTCCGGGGTGCCGCTGCTGCCGGGCTGGCCCTTGCCGGGCTCGCGGGGATCGCTCCGGCGTCGGCCACCGGTACCGCCGGCCCCGCTGCGGGCCCGTCCGTGCCGCAGGACGGGCGGCCCGGTCGTCCTGCGAGCGTCATTGGTACGGCCCGTATCTGGTACGCGATCACTCCGGACGACGAGATCCGGTTCACCCTCGACGCCTGGGCGGAGCCGTACACCCGCCCCTTGCCGGGTACCCAGGCGTCCGAGGGGCTGCCCACCGACGCCCGGGGCACCATCCGCTACTCGCACCGGAAGGCCGCCACCGGGGAGGTCTACAGCGCCGAGGCGGAGGTGGACTGCCTGAGCACCGGCGGCCCGGTCGCCACGCTGACGGCTGTCGTCACCAGGTCGGACGTGGGCAACACCGGCGAGCGGATAGGCCTGAGCGTCTACCAGGGCACCGGGCACGGCGACGGTCGGCTCGGGTTCTCCTGGGGCGTGGCGAACATGGACATGGGGGCCGACGGGAAGCCGTACCAGCCGGTGGTCGGCACCTGTATGGCGCCGGCGCCGTTCGCCCCGGTCCTGCGGGGTGGCTTCACCGTCCACCACACCGAGTTGGAGGCACCGAAGACGGCCGGACGGTAGCCGGGCGGCCCGCCCGGGAGATGGTCAGGCGGACCAGACGAGGAGCCCGTGCCGGTAGCGGGCGGGGGCGGTGATCGGGGCACGGGATCCAGGCCGAGCGTCCCAGACAGGGCGTAGCGGGCGCCGCGTGTCCCGTGATCGAGTGCGTCGGCGGGAGACGCGCCAGGGCCACCGTGACCTCGCGGGCGGTAGGGGTGCCGAGCGGCGCCTCGGGTGGGCAAGGAGGCCTGCTCGGGCGAGACGGCGCCGCGGCCCCTTCGACGTCCGGGGCGCGGCTCACCTGGACGGGTGCGCTGGGCTGGCCACGGCGTGTGACTCGGCAGCAGCCTGCGGTTATGGAGTACGCAACGGCACAGCGAACCGATTCCCCCGGCCGCCCAGACGGCGGGGAGCCCGGGAAGGGGCGGCGGCGAGCGGCCCTACGGGTCGACGAAGGCCTCCTGGTCCTGGCGGCGGCCGTCCTCGACCACGGGGTGGCGCTCTTCGATCGGCGGTCCGGCGATGCGGCCGCGGAGGTGGCGCGTCGTCTGCGGTCCGCAGTCGGCCGGCCGTCGCAGACGCCGGACCGCCAGCACCTGGCCGTGGCTGTCGAGAACGCGCTGCGCGACCGGTCCGGCAGGGCGCGGTGTGTCGTGGAGGCGGCGACGGTGGAGGATGCGGTCGCGTATCTGCGGCGTGTGGAATCAGCGCTGGCGGGCGAGGCGCTCGGTCGGGCCTGCCGACGTCTGTGGGAGGCCCTGTACCTGTGCATTCCCTTGACGACGATCCTCTCCCGGCCCGCGTGGCCGCCCGCCGCGGGCTTCTCGCTGGCTGACGCGCCTCCGCTCGGGTGAGACACGCCCGCCGGCCCGAGCACGGTCCGGGCACGGCGGGAAGCGCTCCACGGGCAGAGGGTGAGCGGCCGGTCCGTCCCCCCGGCCGAGGGGGAAGACAGCCCTCGCCGACGCGGAGATCGAGGACCGCTCCCCAGAGGAGAAGCTCGTCAAGCAGCTGGAGAGGGCGCACAACGGCCATCCGCGGATGACTCTTCCCCGACTGCGCCACGCCTGCACTCCCGAACTGTGTCCGTGCTGATCAGTCGGGTCGCAGCAGGTCGTGGAGGAGCTGCAGGGCGGCGAGGACTGCGTCGTTCTGGATGTCGTTGCGGTGCCCGGAGCGCGGCTCGGGCTGGGTGGCGATCGTGGCGTGCGGGGCGGCGACGGCCACGAAGACCGTGCCCACCGGTTGGCCGTCCTGCGGGGCGGGGCCGGCGACGCCGGTGGTGGCCAGGCCGTAGGTGGCCTGGGTGAGGGCGCGCACGCCCTGGGCCATCTGGGCGGCCACCTCGGGGTGGACGGCTCCGACCTCGCCGACCAGGGCGGCATCGACGTGCAGCAGCCCGGTCTTGAGGTCGGTGGCGTAGGCGACGACTCCGCCGAGGAACGTCGCGCCGGAGCCGGGCGCGTCCGACAGCGCCACGGCGAGGCGGCCGCCGGTGAGGGATTCGGCCGCCGCGACGCTGTGGCCGGCGGCGGCCAGCGCGGAGGTGATCTGCCGGACCAGGACGCCGGCCGGGTCGAGCCCGCGGGAGCCGTCCTGGCCGCCGTGTCCAGTGCGGCCTGTGTCGGGGGGCATGGGGGTCTCTCAGGCAAGGATCAGGTCTCGACCACGACGCGCAGGGACGCGAGTTCGGGGTCGGCGCTGTCGGGGACGAGCATGCCCGCGTCGACGCCGCTGCGCAGGTAGTCGGTCACGTCGTCGTTGAGGCGTTCGCCCGGGAGGGCGGCGGGGATGCCCGGCGGGTAGGGGGGTGAGCATCTCGGCGGTGATTCGGCCGGACGCCTTCTCGATGGGCACCTGTATGCCGCGAGGGCTTCGAGTACCGGTGCCTGGGACTGGTCCATGCCGCGCGTCTTCCCACCGGTCGGGGCAGGAAACGGGGCGGTGCCGGCTCGGAGCCGCCCCGCCCCGAGGCTGCTCTGAGCTGCCGGGGCTGACGCGGCCGCGCCCGACGTGCCGACCTGGGTGCCGGGTCGCGAAGGGATCGGGGTTCAGCCGGTGGGCTGGGGTGGCAGGGGGGTGAGCGGGCCGGGTGGCCGACGGTGTTGGCGCCCGGCACGGTGACCGCGGTCGGCCGGTACGAGGTGGTGGGGGAGTGGGTGGGGCCGGCGCGTCTGCCGCGCTGGGTGGCGCCGGAGCCGGCGCAGGTCCACGGGACGGACGCGGGCCGGGCGGCGTCCGCACCCGGGTGCCGGAGGCGCGCGCACCCTCCGCTCCCCCCACCGGGCGACGGAGCTGGTCCGGATGCCACCGTGGGGGTGCGACGGACCGTTCCTGCGGCCAGGTTGAGGAGATGGACATCGTCACCGTGCTGGAGCCGGACACCCCGACCAACATTCGGCTCCTGGAAGCGGACTTCGCCCCGGCCGATCCGCAGGGCCCGGTGCGCCGCGCACACGCCGCCCCGGCGGAGGCCTCGGGCGTCTGCGGCCCCCTCACCCTGTGCGGCCTGGACACCGGCGAGATGACCCTCGCCCCGCACCGACCCACCGACCCCGACCAGCCCTGGCGCCAGGCGCGCTGGAACACCTGCTACACGTGCCGGACAGCCGAGCAGAACGCAGGGCCGGCCGCTCAGGACCGCCGGGACGACGGCTCCCGTCCGGCGGGAACGACGGCCGGCTGACGGGGCCGCACGCACGGCGGCGGGGCGCCCGCTTCACGCGTGCGCCCCGCCGAGCCTGATCTGCGGATGTGACCTACCAGCGGTACCAGCGGTGGCGCCGGCCCGAGGAGTGCGTGCCACGGGCCACGAAACCCACCAGCCACAGCACGAGTACGGCAATCGCCACCCACCAGAGAATCTTGAGTGCGAACCCGGCGCCGAAGAGCAGCAGGGCCAGCAGCAGAACGAGAAGAAGGGGAACCATCGGAACCTCCGCAGTCGGTGTCGAGCAACCGGTTGCCCCGGGGGCGCACGCATATTCGCCCGAATCCTTCCGGCAACCCGGGGTAGAGGGGCCCGTTTGGCGCAGGGGCCCCCACCGCTTCGGCGCATCCCGGGCCCGGCGGGCTGCCGCGGTGCCCGTTTGGCGCAGGACCGCCCGGGCAGGCGCGCGGTACCGGAAGAGGAGGAGCCATGGACGACATTCCCCAGGGCGGCTCCGGCGGAGTGCCCGGTCACCACCACGACGACCCCGGCCACCCCGGGACTCCCGACAGCCCCGCGACCCCGGACGGTCCGTCGGACGGCCGCGGCCGGGAGGCGAAGACCGTCCGCGCCGGACAGCCGGTCGCCGAACAGCGGACCGACCGGATGGCCGATCGGCAGGAGAGCGGCGGTCGGGAGCAGTCCACGAGCGACCGACCCGACGAGTGAATGCACCCCTGGCAAGGGGAACGGTGAAGGCTGTCAGCCGGCGCACGGCCAGCGGGACATGAGGACCGAAGAGGTACCCGATCGCGTGAGCAAGGACCCGACCGACGTCATCGTCAGGGTCACCACCAGCGGACTGTGCGGATCCGACCTGCACCCGTACGAGGTGCTCAGGCCATTTTCCGGCGACCGGGCCGCCCGGCGCTTCGGCGGGCCCGAACCGGGCCACTGACCCGGCCGGTCGGCCCGGCCGCCGTGCCGCGCGCGCCCCGGAGGGGCCCGGCACGATGGAGGGGTGCAGACCTTCCTGCCCTACCCGGACTTCGCTGAGTCCGCCGCGGTGCTGGACCCGAGGCGGCTCGGCAAGCAACGGGTGGAGGCCCTCCAGGTGCTTCGCGGGCTGACCGTCCCCGGGTACGGCTGGCGCCACCATCCGGCCGTAGGGATGTGGGCCGGCTACGAGGAGGCGCTCGTCCGGTACGGACTGGAGATGTGCCGGGCCTGGACCGCCGAGGGGCGCCGGGACACCTGCGCGGACAGCCTCCGGGACGGCCTGCCGGAGCGCGCCGGGGCGCCCGCCGTGCGCTCCCAGGCGGAGCTGGCGGGTGCGGGAGAACTCCCTCCGTGGCTGGGAGCCGCGGAGTTCCACGCCAGCCACCGGTCCGCGCTGCTCCGCAAGGACCCGGCCTTCTACCGGTCCCGTTTCCCGGACGAACCGGACGACCTGTCCTACGTGTGGCCCGCATCCGACCGAGCGCGCCGGGTATGAGGCGGGGCCACGGCCCGTCGCGCGGCGGCCGGCCGGGCGTTTCGCGCCGAGACATGGCCGCGTCGGCGTCGCGTCACGAGCTGGTGCCGTCCGTTCGGGGTGGTTCTCGGTCGCGTCGCCTGGGCCGCGAGTGCTGCGTTTTCGAGCACCGCGCCGACCGGCCTGGCTGTGCGGATCAGCTGGTTGCCGTCAGGGCTGCGCGCGCGGTGGTGAGGATCTGCTCGGAGAGCGGGGAGCCCTTGGTGGCGCGGGCCAGGACGAGTGCGCCGACCATCGTGCAGAGCTGGGCGATGCCGTCCTGGTCCTCGGTGGCGAGCCACTCGGCGAAGTCGCTCACTCCTTCGGTGTAGGCGCGGTGGGCGTCGCGGGCGCCGGGTTCGCGCGCCATGTCGGCGGCCAGTGCGGCGGTGGGGCAGCCCTCTGCCACGTCGTCGCGGTGCTCCGTGGAGAGGTAGATGTCGACGAGGGCTCGCCGGGCGGCCTCACGTTGCCCGGCGTGCTGCTCGAGTCCGGCATCGCGGCGCCGGGTGATCGCCTCGAACGCGTGGGTGGTGGCTTCGTCGATGAGGGCCTCCTTGGAGGCGAACTGCTTGTAGAAGGCGCCATGGGTCAATCCGGCCGCCTTCATGAGGTCGGCGACGCTGACGTGCGTGCCCTGCTCGCGGAAGAGCCGTGAGGCGGTCTCCACGACCCGCTTGCGGTTCTCCTGCGCCTGCGCCTGCGATACGCGGCCCATCGGGCACCTCCATTGGATGTCGACTGGCATCTATCCTAGTCCGCAGGTTAGATTGGATGCGTAATCTAATTGGGGGTGGCCCGAACGGTCGGGCCGCCGCGACGCTGGGAGCGCACATGGAACTGAAGGACGCGGTTGCCGTGGTCACCGGAGCCAATCGGGGGCTGGGCCGCCATCTGGCCGCGCAGCTCGTGGAGCGCGGAGCGAAGGTGTACGCGGCGGCCCGCCGCCCCGAGACGGTGGACCTGCCGGGTGTCATCCCGCTGCGGCTGGACGTGACGGACGAGGAGTCGATCCGGGCCGCTGCCCGCGTCGCGTCCGACGCGACGCTGCTGGTGAACAACGCGGGCATCTCCACCGCCACGCCGCTGATCGCGGGCGGCCTGGACGCGGTGCGTCTGGAGATGGAGACGAACTACTTCGGCCCGCTCGCGGTGACACGGGCTTTCGCCCCGGTCATCGAGGCCAACGGCGGCGGCGCCGTGCTCAACGTCCTGTCCGTGCTGTCGTGGCTGCATCCGGCGGCCCTGGGGTCCTACGCGGCGGCGAAGGCCGCGGCATGGGCACTGACCGGCGCGGCACGGGAGGAACTGGCCCCGCACGGCATCACCGTCTCCGCGCTGCACGTCGGATACATGGACACCGACATGGCCGCAGGGATTCCCGCCGACCAGAAGGCCGACCCCGCCGACGTCGCCGCCCAGGCCCTGCACGGCATCGAGACGGGCCTGCCCGAGATCCTCGCCGACGAGAGCACCCGGTACGTCAAGCAGGGCCTGGCCGCCTCGCCGAACGCGGCGTGAAGCGCAGCCGCCGGACCCTCCCTTCCTCCCCGGTGACCTGCTGACACGCCTGCCGCCACCGCGCTTCGAGAAGCGGATCGTGCCGGCTGCCTCCTTCATCGCGGCCCTGTCGCCGGGCCGTCGGGCAGGTCTGCCGCGCCTCCACGCTGCGGGCGCCTTCCACGCCCGGAGCCCGGGGTACCCCCTGTCCAGGGTTCCGGCCGCTGTCGGGCGGAGCCGTCCGCTGGCAGGACGGCGGGTGCTTCGACGAAGCCGTCCGGGCCTGGCTGCCAGCTGGTGAAGGGAGCCGGCCCGCCCCGGCTCCGCCGTGACCGCCGACCGTGGGCCGCCGTCACCGAACAGGTAGCGGCCTTCCTTTCGGCGGCGCCACCGGGCTCCTGGTCCGTTCGGCCAACCCGGCCGCTCAGCGGGGCTCAGGGGAAGTCAAGCGACGTCGCACATCACCGCACGCCCAGGCGGCTCAGCCGAGGAACTCGACGCGGTCGATGAGGCCTTCGCGGACCCGGTAGGCCACCAGGACGCGGACCGGTTCGTCGGACAGGCCGTGGGCGACTTCGTGGTCGACCACCCAGTCGCCCTCGGTGAGCCGCCCCACGATCTCCGCCCGGCAGCGGCCCGCGGCGAACTGCCGGGTGTAGGTGTCGCGCAGGGCCTGACGGCCCTCCAGCCGGCTGCCGTCCCGCCGGAGAACGAGGACGTCCTCGGCGTAGGTAACGACGAAGGCGTCGATGTCGTGGTTGTTGTAGGCGGTGAGCTGCTGCTCGACCACGTCGCGCGGTTCGGTCATGTGCTTGATCGTTTCTTCCTTGGGCAGGGGTTCAGGCCGCGAGACGGCGGGTGGCGAGTTCGGCGTAGAGCGCCGCTCCGTCGGGGAGCACCGCGTCGTCGAACTCGGCGTAGGGAGAGTGGTTGAGCGGCAGGGTGTCGGGATCGCTCCCCTTCGGGGCGGCGCCGAGCCACGCGAACGATCCCGGAACGGCGTCGAGTACCCGGGAGAAGTCTTCCGACCCGGTCATCGGGTTGGCCATCGTCCGGAAGCGTTCCTCGCCGAAGGCCTCCCGGACGGTGTCCATGAGGAAATCGGTCTCGGCCCCGTCGTTCACCGTCACCGGGTACCCGGGAAGGTACTCGATCTCGGCCCGCAGGCCGTGGGCGGCCGCGACGGCCCGCACCAGCTCCACCACGGTGTCGGTGACCTTGGCCCGCGTCTCGGCGGAGAAGGTGCGCACGGTCGCCTCGAAGTAGGCGGTCTCGGGGATGATGTTGCGCTGGGTACCGGCCCGGAGGAGTCCGACGGTGATCACCACCGGATCGAACACGTCGAAGCGGCGGGTCACCATGGTCTGCAGGGCGGTGACCGTCTCGCAGGCCGCCGGGACGGGGTCCTTGGCCCGGTGAGGTACCGAGCCGTGCCCGCCCGCACCGTGGAGGGTGACGTTCAGCGCATCGGAGGCGGCAAGGATCGGCCCGCGCCGGGAGCTGAACTCCCCGTGCGGCATGGTCGACGCCACGTGCAGGGCGTATGCGGCGACCGGGCGCGTGCCCGCCGCGTCCAGAACGCCCTCGGCCAGCATGGCTCCGGCGCCGTCCCAGCCCTCCTCGCCGGGCTGGAACATGAAGACCACGTCGCCGTGGAGCCGCTCCCGCCGTGCGGCGAGCAGGTGTGCGGCGCCCGTGAGCATGGCGGTGTGCAGATCGTGTCCGCAGGCGTGCATGGCACCGTTGTCGGACGCGAACGGCAGCGGGGCCTTCTCGATGACCGGCAGTCCGTCCATGTCGGCGCGCAGGAGCACCGCCGGCCCCGGTAGCCCGCCGCGCAGCACCGCGGTGACCGAACTCAGCGCGGAGCCCTGACGTACTTCCAGCGGCAGCCCCTCGAGAGCCCGCAGCACCCGCTCCTGGGTGCGCGGGAGATCAAGGCCCAGCTCGGGGACCCGGTGGAGGTCATGGCGGAGCCGGACCAGGTCGGGAGCCAGAGCCAGGGCGTCGTCGTGTATGGACACAGGTACCTCCATCGGGCCCGCGGGGGCGGGAACTTGTGCGGAGCGATCTTGTTCCGCGATTCTGGAGCCCGCAGCGGGGGATTCCCGCGATTTCGCAGGATCACGCCACGAAGAGGCCCTTCGATGAACGAACCAACCGGCAGTCGACGGTGACCGGCCCCGATGTGACAGTGGACGAGTTGGATCTCGCTCTGGTGAACGCGATGCAGCTGCGGCCCCGGGCACCCTGGTCGCTGCTCGGCCAGACTCTCGGGATCAGCCCGGTCACCGCCGCGCGCCGCTGGCGACGGCTCTCGGAGGCCGGGATCGCCTGGGTGACCGCCTACGGCCTGCCCCACCCCGAGGACCCTGGCTGCGTCGCGTACCTCGACGTCGACTGCGCTCCCGACCGGATTCGGCAGATCGCCGACGAGCTGGCCGAGGACCCGCACGTGATGAGCGTCGAACACCTCTCCCAGGGCTGCGACCTCGTCATCGCCGCGGCCTTCACCGACCTGGCGACGGTCTCCCGGTACACCGCCGAACGGTTGGGCAGGCTCCCGGGGATCACCGCCGTCCGCACCCACCTGGCGACCGGCTTCTACGCCGAGGGGATCCGCTGGCGACTGGACTCACTGGACCCCGCCCAGCGCCTGGAACTCCACGACGACCACCCGACGGGCTACGGGACGTCCTCCCCAGTACGGGCCGAAATCCGCCACGAAGACCGGGAGTTGCTCATCAGGCTGGGCACCGACGGCCGGCTCGGCCAAGCCGAGCTGGCCGCCGCCACCGGACTCAGCCCGTCCACGCTGCGCCGCCGCCTCGACCGGCTGGCCGCCTCCGACGCGATCCGCTTCCGCTGCGAGATCGCCGCCGGAGACGCCGGCCGACCGGTCCTGGCGACCTTCCGGGCCGACATCCCTCCGGACCGGCTCGACGAGGTCGGCCCCCAACTCGCCAGGCTCCCCGAGATCCGGCTGTGCGTAGCCGTCACCGGCCGGCACAACCTCATCCTCTCCGTCTGGCAGCGCTCCCTCGCCGACGTCCAGCGACTGGAGGCCGCACTCGCCCGCAGGTTCCCCGACCTGCGAGTGGCCGAGCGCCGCGTGTCACTGCGCACCGTGAAGAGGATGGGACGGATCCTGGGCTCGGACGGCCGCGCGGTCCGCGCCGTCCCGATGGACATCTGGCGAGACCCGATCCCGGTCTCCTAGCGGTGGTCCACCCGGAGGTGCCGACCCCGCGAGACGGTCGCGGAGGCCTCGCCGCCACCGGCTGGCCGACCCGCCTGCGGGTCCCGCGGTACGCAGTCGGGTGGGAGACCAACAGAGGTGTTCGCCCGACGTACCCGCCGGACGGAAGGGTTCCACTGCGGCCAAGCAGGGGCCCGGCTGGCGCGGGCGGCCGACCGGCAGCCGATCCACGCCCGGGAGGGCGCCCGCGGGCGCGTGACCGGCCCCGCACCTCCGGTGCCCCCGCCCGGGCCGGCTGCTGCGTTCGGTCTGGGTCAGCAGCGAACGGTGGAGCCGCCGTTGCTCAGGTTGGCGTCGTAGATCCAGCCGCTGCCGGCCGGGCCCCGGACGTAGGTCCAGGTGTTTCCGTAGTCGTTGACGGAGTAGCAGTCGTAGTCCACCCGGACGCCCTGGGAGTACGAGCCGACCAGGGTGCACGCTCCGTACGGGCCGGTCCGCACCGGAGCACTGCTCGCCGAGATCGTGCCCGAACCCGGGTCCAGGTTGCTGTGCGGCCAGTTCGCGTTGCCGCAGGTGACGGCGGCGAGGTCGGACGACGACGGCGCCGCGGCCGCCGACACGGCCGGGAACGAGAGCGAGGCCACGGCCGTCAGCCCGACGGCGAGCGCGGTCTTTCGGAGACGGGATGTCATGAAGCGAACTCCTCGTGAGCGGGTCGCCGAGCCGACCGGCCCGGCGAGCCCTCACCCTTGCCGCCGCGGTCACGGCCGGGCAAGGTTCCCGAGGTGTCCGGGACTGTCCTGGACAGTCCCGGACGGTCCGGGGAACGGTCGGACACGCCGGACTCGGTCTGACCAGCCGAACCTTCCGGACTGCTGGACAACGGCGCCGGCCGCACCGCTGCCCTCGTCCTGGCCAACAACGTCTTGAATCAACGTGGTTGGCCGCGGACTGCTCCGCCAGGATCGGGGCATGAGTTCCCAACCCTTGCCACCGAATCCCTCCCTGGCGCGGGATACGGCCGAGTTCGTCGCGTATCTTCGACAGCTTCGGCAACGGTCCGGGCTGACCTACAGGGCGCTGGAACGCCGCGCTGCCGAGGTCGGGGCCGTGCTCCCGCGCAGCACGATCGCCGAGGCGCTCCGCCACGACCTGCTGCCGCGACCGGAACTGCTCGACGCCTTCGTCCGGGCGTGCGGAGTCGGCGAGGACCCGGCCGTGTGGCTCGCGGCACGCGAGCGGCTGGCCCACGAGGCCACCCACCCGGGGCCCGGCGTCCCCGCCGAGGCCGGCCCACCCGCCCCGCAGACGCTGCCCGGCGCCCCGCGGACCGCACCGCCCGCGCCCTCCCGCCGGCGGCTGCGCAGCGCTACTCCGATCGTGGTGGTCCTGGCGCTGGCGGCCGCCGTGGCGGGCGGGGCGGCCTTCCTCCACGACCGTGCGCACCGCCCCGCCGCGCCCGCTCCCCCCTCCGGCGCCCAGGAACGGGCACTGGTCGCGGCGGGCGCGTATCTGATCCGGCCGGTGGGCTCCGGACTCTGCCTGGGGGAGTCGACCACGCACGAAAGCGGTGGGGAGGTAGGGCAGTTCGCGTGCCCGGGCAACGTGCCCACCTACGTCTTCGAGCCGGCCGGCGGCGGCCAGTACACGATCCGCTCCCTCCATCCGGTGATGGGTCACGGCTGCCTGGGAGTGGAGGCCGCACTCCTCGCCGACGGCGCCCGTCTGATGAACGACTACTGCGGCCGGCGGGGTACCGCGGAACGGTTCCGGCTGAGAGCGTCGCCGGGAGGCGCCGGTACCTACCTCATCCAGCTGGTCCACAGCAACGCCTGCGTGACCATCCCGGGCGATATCGGCACCCCGGGCGTCCTCGCACGCCAGCTCCCCTGCGCAGACCCTCCCGCCGGGCAGAGCTTCACCCTGGAGCCCGTGCCGGCCCCGACCGCCATCCCGGACATCAGAACCAACTGATCACTCGCGTCGGCCGGTGCAGCCGGCCTGGTCCGCCGCCTTCGGTGATCGCGGCCGGCCCCGCACCCACCGCGAATGGGGCGAGGCACTCGACGCCCTCCGCAGCGCCCGCGCCGTGGCGCCGGTGACCGCCGAGCGGATGTCCGATGCCGCCCGGCCGGCGGCGCACTGAAAGGCGCGCCTGTCCGAGACATCCCCTTTGCCGCTTCTACGCCGACATCACCTGGGGTGGGCGGCGGCTGCGGGTTTCGGCGTTGTGCGAGGAGCGGTGATGTTCAGCGACTGCGGGTTCCACCACCAGAGGTCGTCATGGGTGAACACCGGCAAACTGGCGATCATCGTGAACGGCTACGGCGGTGGCGGGTAGTGGAGTCTGCTGTGGACGGAGCCACCCGCCTCGGTGTCGGCGAGCCCGCGGGGCGGGGTCACGGCACGGCGGTTCTTGGCGCACGGTGGACCATCGGACGGCACCGAGCGCGTGTTTCCGCCCTGCTCGGACTGCGGCATCACGGGATGTCCAGGAAATCGGAGGCGGCGCTGCCCACGAGTCCCATAGCATCGGCCCGCACCGACCCGTCGAGTATCACCAAGGACTTTGTGAATCACTCCGATCTCCGCGCCAAGGCCCCCTCGCTCGCGGCCGGCATGGCCGCGGCCGATCACAGCCCGGACATCCAGCTGTCCCAGACTCGCCACCGCGCCGCGCTCGTGGCGAGCTGGCAGATCGCGCCCGGCTCGACGGTCCTCGAACTGGGCTGCGGCCAGGGCGACATGACCGTCGTCCTCGCGGAGGCGGTGGGGCCCGAGGGGCGCGTGACAGCCCTCGACGTGGCCGACCCCTCCTACGGGGCGCCGGTCACGCTCGGAGAATCGGCGGCCCGGATCGCGGCGGGTCCTCTCGGGCCGCGCATCGACTTCCGCTTCGGCACGGACGTCCTCGACCCGTCGGTCGACTTCCCCGGAAGTACCTTCGACTTCGTGGTGCTCGCGCATTGCTCCTGGTACTTCGCATCGCTCGGACAGTTGCGGGACACACTGGCCCGGGTGCGGCCGTGGGCGCGGCGACTGTGTTTCGCCGAGTGGGACTTGACGCCTGCGTCCGGCGACCAGCTGGCGCACCTCCTCGCCGTGCTGATCCAGGGGCAGACCGAGGCCGCGGGGTCGCATGGCCAGGGCAACGTTCGCACGCCGTTCTCCCGTGAGGCGCTGCTGAGGCTCCTGCACGAGGCCGGCTGGACGGCCGACGGCAGCGGCCCGGTCGATACCGGAGAGCTTCAGGACGGCGACTGGGAGATAGCCGCCTGCCTCGACCTGGCCGCAACGGAGGAGCGTCTGGTCGCGCTGCCCGAGCCGGTGCGCCAGCTCGTCCTGAGTCAGGCCGACGTTCTCCGGGCCATCGCCAAGCCGCGCGGGAACCGCGCGCTCGCCGCGTACTCAGTCACCGCGCGCTGACCTACGACCCCGGCAACCGGCCGGTCAGCGGTCGGTGAGATCGCTCAACTGCCGCCCTTCTTCGCTTCCAGGCCCGGGGATGCGGAGGATGTCTGCCGAGCCCTCGGAGGGGCCGAGTTGTCCTGGACCTTCGCCGTGATGGCCGCCGGCTCGCCCGCCACGGTCCGCCAGGACGTCGCGGCCCAGGTCAACGAAGTCGCGCGGGTGCTCCACGCGAACCTCCACCCGGTGAAGGAACGCGGCGTGCGACCCCTGCGGCCACGCCCTACCCTCGCGCGGGTGACGGCTACGAGACGTGGCATGCTGCCTCCCGTGATCGACACCGCCGATAGCCTCGCCTCGGGCGGGACCTGGTCGTTCGCCACCGCGCGCGGATCGCGATGTGGATCACCGGCCCGGCGAAGGATCTCACCCGATTCCATTCACGGATCGACCGGATGACGCAGGAGGCCGGCCCGGCCGCCGAGGCACTCGCGGCGGCGGGCACCTCCATCACCCTGGCCCGTGTCGAGGACGCCGACCACCAGTATCTCGTGGTCCTGCCGCCCGGTGGCCGCGCTCGCATCGCGCGCGGGAAGGCGGCTGCCTCTCCCGAGGCCTGACCCTCCCTGGCCCCACCGGCTCCTCGCCACACCGCTTCTTCGCCCGGCACACGCGGCCACCGCCGCGCTGCGCCCGTGCTGGACGTGCCTGGGATCGATCAGAGGGATGCCGGGGTCACCGCTGGAGCTGACGGAGAAGGCCGGCCGAGGCTGGCTGGAGTGCCCACAGTGCGTCAGCGACCGGGATGAGGAGCAGCTCGGCCCCGTGACGCTGCCCGTTCCGACCAGGTGGGAGCGTCGGCGGACTCGTTCCTGGGGGCACCGCGGACGGACCGGAACTGAGTGCTCGTGATGCGGAGCCCCAGAAGCCGGTGGAGGGCAGCGAGGGCATCTGGGCGGCAAGATCAATCGGTGCTGCCTTCCGGCCGACCCCGGGTGGGAGGCCGATCGTTCGAAGCCGGGCGCCGAGGCGGCAAGCGGTCAGCGGTCGTGCCGGCCGCCGGCTCGGGAGAGGCCAGGGCGCGCCGTATTCGTTGCCGGCGACCGGACGGGCCCGGCACTGGTCGACGGGGTGGCGATCGGGGAGTTCGTCGCGTGCCGGCCGGCTCCGCCGGTGCCGTCGTCGGGTGGCCGGCTGTCCGAGCGTGCCAGCAGGTCCGCCCAGGGGCTGTCGTCGGGGGTGGCCAGGAGGAAGCGTTCGCGTGGCGGGTCGGACGCGAAGGGGCGCCAGGTGATCCCGGTGTCCTTCGTGACGGCGGTCCGGGTTCGTAGGGTGATCAGGTTCTGGTTGTTGCGCAGGTGGTGGCGGTACAGGGCCCGGCTGTGCGCGTCGACGGTACGTAGTCGTGGTGACCAGCCGTGGCCGGCGAGGTGGGCCAGGACGTCCTCGGTGAAGTGCGGGTTGCGTTCGGCGGGGAACCAGAGCAGGTCCTGGCCCGCGAGGTCGGCCCAGGACAGGGCCGTGTGGTGGGCCAGCGGGTGGTCGGGGCGCAGGAGCACGCCGAGTGGTTCGTCGGCCAGGGTGAGCGTGGCCAGGTCGTCGATGTCGTGGAAGGCGCGCATCACCCCGAGGGCGAGGGTGCCGGTCCGTAGCAGGTCGAGTTGCTTCGGGGAGTCGGTCTCGGTGAACTCGACGTCCGGGGATCCGTCTTCGGCCAGGACCTGCTCGACCCGTGCCAGCAGGTGGTCCGGGACGGTGCCGCAGACCCCTACGCGTACCGGAGAGCGGGCGTCGCGTGCCTGCGCCAGCGACGACTCGATCTCGGCCAGGGTGAGTGTGGCGCTCGTGTACAGGATCCGGCCGCCCTCGGTGAGCTCCATCCCTTTGGGTCTGCGGTGGAACAGTTTGGCCCCGACCCGGCGTTCCAGGGCGCTGATCTGCTGGCTGAGGCTGGGCTGGGCGATCCGCAGCACCCGTGCGGCCTCCGTCATCGTGCCTTCCTCGGCGACGGTGACGAAGTAGCGGAGATGACGAAGTTCGACGCCTTGGTGGTCGTGCATGTCCGCTCCTTGCTCCCGGGATAGGTCCGAGCCTATGGGGTGGCCTCGTGGGGCTATTGGCGGGAAGCGGATCGCGGGGGTTCTGATGGGGGCGAACCATCGATCCGGCGGTCCTGTTGAACGGAGCAACACGTCATGCGCGATGACTTTCCCCGCGCCGGCGTCGGGTTCGCCGCCGCCGCTGCTCACGGTGGCGTCGTCGTCCTCGGTGCTGGTCCCGGCCACTGCGCCGCAGCCATCCGCGCGGCGCGGCCGGGGCCGCGCACCGCGGTGGTCGGGGCCGAGTACGGGGGCGGCGGGTGTATCGGCGCCGGTGGTGTTCCGTCCGGATGCGGGATCTCACTCGCCAGGCACATCCATGCCCACCCGACGCCCGGGAAAGCCGTCGAGGAAGCCGTCCAGGGCCTCGTCGGTCCGATGATCGATCTCCGAGAGGCGAGGAACCACCTATGAGGATCGCGGATTTCCCCGTGTCGGCGGCGCGGGCCAGTGTGGCCGCCGCCTTGACGGAGGACAGGGCCGACGACGACGTCACCACCTTGTGGAGCGTCCCGGCCGATCTGGTCGCCACCGCCGAGATCAGCACCCGCCGGCCCGGCGTCGTCGCCGGAATGCCCGTGGTCCGCGAAGTCTTCGCCCAGAGCGCCCCGGAGGTCGGGGTCGAGGCTCTGGTCGCGGACGGCGAACGGGTGCGGGCCGGGGACGTCCTGGTGCGGCTGACCGGGTCGGCCCGCAGCCTGATCACCGCCGAGCGCACGGTGCTGAACTTCCTGCAGCGCCTGTGCGGCATCGCCACTGGCACCGACGCCTTCGTCCAGGCCGTGGCCGGAACTCCGGCGCGGATCCTGGACACCCGCAAGACCGCCCCGGGGCTGCGGGCGCTGGACAAGTACGCCGTCACCGCCGGCGGCGGCGGCAATCACCGGCTCACCCTGGCGGCGATGGTCCTGCTGAAGGAGAACCACATCACCGCGGCGGGCGGGGTGACCGCGGCGATCGACGCGGTCCGAAAGGGTATGGCCGAATGCGGGAGGAGCCTGCCGATCGACGTCGAAGTGCAGACCGTCGCGCAGGCCCGCGAGGCCATGGAAGCGGGAGCGGGCTGGCTCATGCTCGACAACATGGAAATGGCCGACATCGAAGAAGTGACGCGGATGAGGTCCCGCCGCCGCGGCGGTTCGAAGATCCTCCTGGAGGACTCCGGCAACGTCGCCCTGGACCGGGTTCGCGCCATCGCCGAAGCCGGCGTCGACCTCATCTCGATCGGCGCCCTGACGCACAGCGCGCCCGCGCTCGACCTGACGATGCTGATCACGACGGACGCGGCGCCGTGCCCGAGGTGACGATCGTCGACGCGTGCCGGCGACAGGGCCGGGGCGGCAGCGCGACCGCCGTGCTCGACGACGCGCCCTTCACCGATGCCGAGCGACGGCGCGTCCCCGCCGCGACAGGCACCTCGCACGCGGTCTTCATCACCGCGCTGGACGGCGAGGACCGGGCCCGAGCGTCGTATCGGCTCCGATTCTTCACCGGCGAAGGCGAGTTGCCCGCCTGCGGTCACGGCACGGTCGCCGCACTGGCGCTGCTCGCGCTGCGCCATGGCGGCGACGCCGACTACCGGGCCACGCTGCACACCACGACCCGCGTATTCGAAGGCCGGGCGACGCGGGAACACGACGACCTGACGGCCACGTTCGACCCGGGCCCGCTCAGCCCGCGAGAGGCCGGGGGACCCGGACTCCGGGCGATCGCGACCGCCCTCGGCCTGAACGGCGAAACCCTTCCCGACGCTGCCCACGTGGCCTCACCCGGTCGGCCACGGCTCCTGTTGCCCGTACGATCGCGCACCGCGCTGGCCGAACTCCGCCCGGACTTCACGGCTCTGCGCGATGCCTGTGACCGCTACGGACTGCTGGGCTGCTACGCCTACTCGGTCCCCGACGCGGACGGCCGGGGGGCGGCCCGGATGTTCGCCCCGTCGATCGGCGTCCCCGAGGACGTCGCCAACGCCAACAGCACCGCGTGTCTGGTCGCATATCTCGCGGATCAGGGCGTCACCGCCATCGCGGTCGACATGGGCGATCACCTCGGCCATCCGTCCACGATCATCGCCGACGCGCGGCGCGGCGCGTCCGGCACCCTGATCCGTGTGGGCGGCGCCGCGCAGATCGCGCGCGCCGTCCGCCTTCCCCGGCTCGGCTGACACGAAAGCGACTCGCGGTGGCCGGCAGGCCGACCGGGCCGGCCGCCGACGCTCGTCCGAGACCAACCCGTCCATCGAATGCACTCATCCCCACACTGGAGGTTCCATGCCCAAGGGCTACTGGGTCAGCGTCTACCGCACCATTTCGGACCCTGCGAAGCTGGCTGCCTACAACGAGCTGGCCGGTCCGGCCGTACGGGCCGGGGGCGGACGGGTCCTCGCCCGTGACGGTCGGGTCGTGGCACACGAGGCCGGACTCGCCGCGCGCACCATCCTGATCGAGTTCGACAGCTTCGAGCAGGCCGTCGCGGCCCGCGAGAGCGCGGCCTACCAGGAGGCGCTGGCCGCCCTCGGCGACGGCGTCGAGCGCGACTTCCGCATCGTCGAAGGCATCGACTGACCGACCGTGGTCCGGTCGGATCCTCACCGGTACAGCGGGTTTCCGGGGTATACCGGCCCGTTCCCGTGAACGGTGTCACCAGCTGGTTCCGACACGGCCCTTGCCGCCTGGCCGGGACCGGCGGCAAGGGCGTGGCGGCGCGGGATGTCACGGTCGGCGCGGGGGTTCCAGCGACTCCCGCTCGCCACTGGCCTTCTCCGGCGACGCGGGCAAGCCGGGACACGACAGTCGGAACCAGGGTGGTGTGTTGACCTGGCGGTTCTGACCTGGTGGGACACGCTTGTCCGTCGCGCCGCGTCGCATCCGCGTCGACGCCCCACGAGTGTCGGAGCCGGCTGGAACAATGCGGCCGTGATCGACAGAACAGCCGCCAGCTCTTCCAGCGTTCCCGCAGTGTCCCTGCCGTCACCCGCCTCGGCCAAGCTCACGGGCACCGCGTGGGGTGAGCTGCCACACTTCTGCAGCGGGCTGCACAACGTGCCCGACACACCGGACATCCTCATCGGGCTGCTCAACGACGACCACACCTGCCGGGCGCGGGCGGTCTGGAACCTGTACCGGCTGCTCCTCAACCAGGAGCGGGTGTTCCCGGCGACCGCCCCGGCGGCTCTGGTCGTCGCCGCCCTCCTCGGCGATCCGCGCATGCTCGCCGGGGGCCGGTGGGAGCGGAGAGCCGGCAGGCGACCGGTGCGCGTGGATCTGCTGAACTGGCTGGCCTCGTTCGCCGATGTCGCTCGCCTGGGCGCCGAGGACGGGGCCGGCGCACCGCAGGATCTCGCCGCCGCCCGCGCCGCGAGGCCCACGCTCCACACCCACGTCGCAGCCTTTTGCGAGGACGACGATCCGCAGGTGAGGGAGGCCGCCGTCGCGGCCACCGCCCTTCTGCTGGCAGATCCCGCCCTCGCCTCGTCGACCCCGCGCTACGTGCCCGTCGTTCGCGAGGTGCTGGCCCGGAGTGCGGACTCGTACTACCGGTGGATCGCGCGGGAGCGGCTGGAGAGCTGGGGCGAGGACACCACAGTCCTCATCACCGCGGAAGGGAAGTACCGCGCGGCCGTGGACCGGGCGCACGCGCTGGCGGGGGACCCGTTCGACGAGAGCCAGGGGCAGGCGATCCGATGGCTGGCCGAGCAGCCGGAGGACACCGCCGCCCTGGACCCTCCGGGCCGATGGCACCCGGACTGGGCGGCACCGCAGCGTGCGGCCCCCCACGAGCCGGCACCCGAACCGCCCACGGCTGTCCCGGCAAGCGCGCCGGGGTATCGGGGCCCGTGGCTGATCGCCGGAGGCGAGGGACGCGATGAGTGGACGTTCACTCCGTACGTCGGGGTGGGACCGCTGCACTTCGGAATGACCCTGGAGGAGATCACCGCCGCTCTCGGCGAAGAGGGGTCTGTCTCGTCCTCCTACGCCCCTGGCAGCGACGAACGCCGGCTCGACTACGCCGACTTCCGCACCGCCGGAGTCAGGGCCCTCTTCCGGACGGACCGTCTGGAGTGCGTGGCCGTGGACGCGCTCACCGGTCCTCAGGTGCGGCTGGGCGGCGTTCCGCTGACCGGCTGCGTACCGTCCCGGCTGGAGGACCGGCTCCTTCACCGCGCAGCACACGGCCGCCTGATGTACAGCCCTGCCGCCGACCCGCTCTTCCCCGACCTCGGCCTCGCCATCCGTTCCCAACGCGCGGGCGACGTCAATCTGACCCGACCGCTCTTCCTGCTGCACGACTGGCTCGACCTCTGGCACTCACTGCCGAGCGAGGAGTGGAACTCCCGGTAGAAGTCGCCCAGGTGCGACCTCGCGACACCGGCCGACGCTGCTCGCCCGGTAGGCGGTCCTCTCCGGGCCGCTGCACCCCTGACGGACCCTGAGAGGGTCTGGTCTTCCCCCCGTGACGGCCGGGGGGTGGCTCCATGTCCCGGCGCAGCGGCCAAGCGGCAGGATTCCCGGGCACCACCTCGCCGGCGAGCCTGGCCGGCGGAACCTCGCCCCCCGGGGGAGGCGGCAGGTCGGGCAGGAGGGGTGCCGGCCGCTGCGGCGGCCGCGCCACGCATCGGGCCGTGACCCGTCGCGCCTACGGCTGCGCCGGGGCGCCGCCGCTGTATCCGGTGGGCCTGTCGCCGTACAGGCCCACCGGAGGTCGGGATGGGGGGACGAGCCAGTTCGCGGGGTGAGCGGAGGGGGCCGACGCGGGGCGCTTCGCCGGCCCGTCCGGCTGAAGGTTTGGCTACCGGGGGTCGCTGCGGAAGCCCGGGTAGCCCAGGATGAGGACCTTCTCGCTCGGGTTTCGGACGTAGGGGATCACCTTTCCGGTGTCCTCGAAGCCGAGTCGTCGGTAGAAGGCCAGGGCGCGTGCGTTGCTCTCGTTGACGCCGAGGGTCAGCCACCGTGCGTCGGTGTGGCCCTGTGCGTGGCGGATGGTGGCCCGCACGAGATCGGCGGCGGGGCCGGTGGCGCCGCGGTGGGCCGGGGTGACGTAGACGGAGCGGACGCACAC
This sequence comes from Kitasatospora sp. NBC_01246, assembly GCF_036226505.1. Taxonomy (NCBI): domain Bacteria; kingdom Bacillati; phylum Actinomycetota; class Actinomycetes; order Kitasatosporales; family Streptomycetaceae; genus Kitasatospora; species Kitasatospora sp. NBC_01246. Next base: position 8,460,918 of record NZ_CP108484.1, read on the forward strand.
GGTGTCCGGGACGTCGGGGACGGGCTCGATGCCGGCCGTTCCCACCCAGTTCCCGCTCGCGTCACGGGCCGTGAGGGTGGCACGTTGCCCGGCAGCCTCCGCGGCGGCCTGTTGCTGCCAGTAGGCGTCGGGGTGGGCGGCGGTGTCGGCGTAGGAGAGGTTGAAGGCGCCGGGGGAGTCCCGCAGCGCCTCCAGTGTGATCTCGCGGAGCTCCCGCCATTCCTCGACGGCTATCCGGTGTACGACGTAGTGCATGCGGTGAGCCTGGCACGGCCGCGGCGTAGCGGGATCACACGCGAGGATGATCTTCGTCCGGCGGCTCCCCCGCAGGGGGACCTCCGGGGAGAGGGAGGCCGGCCGCAGCCGGCGGAACCGAGCCTTCGGGGCGCTTGTGTCAGGTGGGTGGGGGGAGCACCGCCGAGATATCGGGAGGCTCGTGACGGCCGAGATCGTGGGAACGCCGGCGCCACGCGAGCTACGACCGCTGTCCGGGCGAGCCTGCCGTCGGGACCGTCGCGAGCTGGACCTCGACCAGATCCCCCGACTGGACGCAGCCCTCCGCAACACCCTCGCGATGCGGCCGGCGCCTCGCCGGCGAGGGGGAGCATCGTCATCCGTGCCAACAGGTCGAGCAAGAGTCGGACGATCTCCAGCCAGGTCGGGTGGTGCGCGGCGCTGCGACCTTCATGAACCCCGCCGGCTCGACGCCCTGCCCCGGTGCCTGGATCGAAGCCGGATGCCGGGGCGTCGTGGTGCACCTCGCCCGGCCCTCGGCCCGGGTCGCCCGCGTCGTGGAGGTCACCGGCGCCGACCAGGTCTTCCTCGGTCGATCCGCGTGCGCCGGGTGGTGGGCGGAGAGCGGTGGCCTGGGGGGATCGGTCCTCGAATGGGTGGTGGCTGTTGCCGGTTCGTCCGGAGTGCGGCGGAATCGGTAGGGGCCGGGCATACCGGCCGGCGGTCGGGGCAGGCGCTTGTCCGACCGCGAAGCGATGCGAAGGCGAGTGAGCAGCGATGAGCAAGGTGCAGGAGCAGATCGACGTCGATGTGCCGGTCAGCACGGCGTACAACCAGTGGACGCAGTTCGAGCAGTTCCCGATGTTCATGGAGGGCGTCGAGGAGATCACCCAGCTCGACGAGCGGCACAACCACTGGAAGACGAAGATCGCCGGTGTGTCCCGGGAGTTCGACACCGAGATCGTCGACCAGGTCCCGGACGACCACGTGGCGTGGCGTACCACCAGTGGTGACGTGCGGCAGACGGGCATGGTGCGCTTCGAGCCGATCGACGCGACCCATACCCGGGTGATGATGGAGATGGACTTCCAGCCCGGCGGTATGGCGGAGAAGGCCGCCGACATGACCGGCATGCTCGACCGGCAGGTCAAGGGCGACCTCAAGCGGTTCAAGCACTTCATCGAGAAGCGCGGCACCGCCTCCGGCGGCTACCGCGACACGCTCTGACCCACCACGGCGCTGCTCCTCCCGCCGCTCTCGCGGCGGGAGGAGCAGCGCCGTGTACCGGCGGAGCGGCTGGACAGCTCCCCGTCACCTCGGCCGGCCCGTCCGCCCCCGGGTGCTTGCTCCCGTGTGGTACCGCGTTCGCTGTTGCTGTCAGCCGGCTGCCAGGATCTCCACGCCGTGCGCCGCGAGTTGTTCGAGGACCGGGTGGCTGGGGTCGGCGTCGGTGATCAGTCCGCTGACGGCCTCCCAAGGAAGGACGCGGAACCGGGAGGCCGTGCCGATCTTCTCGGCGGAGGCCAGGATGTAGGTGTCCGCGCCTCGTGCGGCCAGGGCGCGCTTCATCGCCGCCTCCTCCGCATCACCCGTGGTCAGTCCGGCTTCGGGGTGGACGCCGGTGACGCCGAGAAGGCACAGCTCGGCGGAGACGTTCTGGGCGGCCTCGACCGCCGCGGCGCCGCAGGTGACCGCCGAGTGCTTGAAGAGGCGGCCGCCGAGGAGGAACACGTCGGCCTGGGGGTGGTCGAGCAGTGCGGCCGCGATGGTCGGGCTGTGGGTGATCACAGTGCAGGCCAGGTCCGGTGGGAGGGCGTGGGCGACGGCGAGGGCGGTGGTACCGCCGTCCAGGATCAGGGCGCTGCCAGGCTGCACGAGTGCGGCGGCGACTGCGGCGATCTGCCGCTTCCCATCGGGGGAGAGGGTCCGGCGGACGGCGTAGTCCGCGACGGCGGGGGAGACGGGCAGAGCCCCGCCGTAGACGCGCTGGCACAGTCCTTCGGCGGCGAGGTCCCTCAGATCGCGGCGGACGCTGTCCTCGGAGATGCCCAAACCGGCGGCGACCTCCTTGGCGACGATCTTGCCGTCGCGGGCGAGCAGGTCCAACAGGTGATCGCGTCTCTCGGCAGCCAGCATCCGTATTCTCTCCTGTTCTTGCACGTTTCTGCGTGTATCGTACCGTGCCATGACCGAAAAGCCGATGCTCATCCTCATCGCCGGTCCGTACCGCTCCGGAACGGACGGCGGCCCCCAGGCCATGGCGGCGAACCTCGCCCGCCTCGAAGAGGCGGCGTGGCCGGTCTTCGCCGCCGGCCACGTCCCGGTGATCGGGGAATGGATCGCCCTGCCCGTGCTGCGCTCCGCGGGTGCGGGCCTCACCGATCCCCTCGCCGACCAGGTCCTCTACCCGACCGCCGAGCGCCTGCTCACCCACTGCGACGCCGTACTCCGCCTCCCCGGCGACTCCACCGGAGCCGACCAGGACGTCGCCGTCGCCCGCCGCCGCGGCCTGCCCGTCTACCACCACGTGGACGAGATCCCGCACCGCACCCCGCGGGAGACCGCGTGACCCCCGGCCCCGGGACCGACACTCCCGACCACCGCGGCCGCACCGGCCTGGACCGCGCCGGCCGGGACCTGGACCGCAATCCCGACGTCGTGGTCCGCGACGTAGAGCTCACCTCCCAGGGCTGGCACGTCCTGCGCCGCACCACCTTCGACTACCGGCGCCGCGACGGCCGCTGGAGCACCCAGCAGCGGGAGACCTACGACCGCGGCAACGGCGCGGTCGTCCTGCCCTACGACGCCGGCCGCGGCCGGGTGCTGCTCACCCGCCAGTTCCGCTACCCGGCCTACGTCAACGACCATCCGGACGGCATGCTCGTCGAGGCCGCGGCCGGGCTGCTCGATGGCGACGACCCGCTCGCCGCCATCCGGCGCGAGAGCGCGGAGGAGCTCGGCATCACGCTCGGACCGATCACCCACATCCTCGACGCCTACATGAGCCCCGGCTCCGTCACCGAGCGCCTGCACTTCTTCGTCGCCCCCTACACCCCTGCCGACCGCACGACGGAAGGCGGTGGACTCGAGGAGGACGGCGAGGACATCGAAGTGCTCGAACTGCCTTTCACCGAAGCCCTCGCCATGGTCCGCGACGGGCGCATCACCGATGGCAAGACCATCCTGCTCCTGCAGTGGGCCGCCCTGGACGGGCCCTTCGCCGCCACGGTGGCCGTCCGCTGAGATGCCGACCTCGATCCCGAGCGCCCGCCGAGACCCCACGGCGAGAGGCGTTCCGGCTCGGGCCCGAGGGCGACGCCACCGAAGTCACGGCCGCCCGGCCGGGGGAGGTCATCGGGCGCCTGACCGAAGCCGGCACCGGGCCACCGGTGCCCCGGGCATCCTGCTCGTCAGGACGCCGCCGACGGTGTCACCCGGCCGGGACCTCGCGCCCAGGGGGCTGCGAGGCTCCGTGGTCACGGGTGAGCGCCCTTGAGCGGGCCAGGTCCCGTCTGTAGGTCGTGGTGGGCGCGGCCGAGGTCTTCGAAGGCGGGCAGCCGGCCTTCCGGCGGCCACCAGCCTCAGCGGTGCTGGAACCCCGGCGTTGCGCAGGACTCTGTCGAGGTGCTGCACTCGTCGGTCGACGCGCCCTCCGACGAGAAAGGCGGGCAGGTGCCGGCAGGCGTCGGCTCGATGATCGAGTGTGGTCCCGTTGCGAGCCGTCCTCGTGGGCCTCACCGTCCTTCGTCGCGGCTGCGAGAATCGCTCGCGGGTACCGCTGCCGGGCGCGTACCGGGACCAGAGGAGGCCGGCGTGGGCGGGGACGATGTGGCGCGCTCGCGGATTCCGCAGCTGCGGCTCGATGAACTGCTGGAGGAGCTGCAGGCGCGGATCGATGCGGCCCGGGGGACGCGGGACCGGGTGCACAGCCTTCTGGAAGCCGTGCTGTCGGTCGGGCGGGAACTGGATCTGACGCAGGTGCTGCGGCGGATCGTGGAGGCTGCCGCCGTGCTGGTGGATGCCCGTTACGCGGCGTTGGGGGTGATCGGTCCGGATGGGGAGTCGCTGTCGCAGTTTCTGACGGTCGGGATGGCGGAGGAGGAAATCGCCGGGATCGGTCCCTACCCGACCGGCAAGGGCCTGCTGGGCGAGCTGATCAGCCACCCTGAGGCGCTGCGGCTTGGCGACCTCTCGCAGCACGCCGCGTCGTACGGGTTCCCGGCCAACCATCCGCCGATGCGGACATTCCTAGGGGTGCCGGTGCGGGTGCGTGAGGAGGTGTTCGGGAATCTGTACCTGACTGACAAGCACGGTGGTGAGGATTTCGACGCCGACGACGAGTCGGTGATCGCGACGCTGGCGGTGGCGGCCGGGGTAGCGATCGACAACGCACGGCTGTACGAGGAGGCGCAGCGTCAGCAGCGGTGGTTGAGTGCGAGTGCGGAGGTCACCCGCAGCCTCCTGTCGGGCAGTTCGCATTCCCAGGTGGTGGAGTTGATCGCGCAGAGGGCGCGGGAGATCACGGGCGCCGAGCTGGCGGACATCGTCGTGCCGCTGGCCGGCGGTGAGACGCTGAGGGTGGAGTTCGCGTGTGGGGGCAGCGCGCCCAAGCGGATGGGCCTGGTGGTGCCGCGGGAGGGCACACTCTCCGGGGCGGCCTGGACGGAGGGTGCCCGGGTCAGCACTGCGGATCTGGCCACCGATCCGCGTCTGGCGGGTGATCCGCGGCGGTCTGAGGGACTGGGGCCGGCGGTGGCGGTGCCGCTGGGGCGGGCCGAGGGCCACATCGACGCGGTCCTGCTGCTGGCTCGTGGGGTGGGGGAGGCCGTGTTCACCGAGCGGGAGGTCGGTCCGCTGCTCGGGTTCGCCGACCAGGCCGCGCTGGGCCTGGAGCTGGCGAACCGGCGCCGTGACGCTGAGCAGCTGGCGATGCTGGAGGACCGGGACCGGATCGCCCGGGACCTGCACGACCTGGCGATCCAGCGGCTGTTCGCGACCGGGATGACGTTGCAGAGCGCGGCCCGCTTCATCGAGCACCCCGGGGCCTCGGACCGGGTGCTGCGTGCGGTGGGAGACCTGGACGAGACGATCAAGATCATCCGGTCGACGATCTTCGGACTACGGGCCCGGGACGAGGCGTCGGGCAACGGCTTGCGGGCCAGGGTGGTGAAGGCGGTGGAGGAGGCGCAGGCGGCGCTGGGCTTCGCGCCGAGGCTGAGCATGGAGGGCCTGTTGGACACCGACGTCCCCGCCGCGGTGGCCGACCACGTGGTCGCGGTGCTGGGCGAGGCGTTGAGCAACGCAGCCCGGCACGCACAGGCGGGACGGGTCGAGGTGCTGCTGCAGGCGACGGGGGTCAAGGTCGTTCTGACGGTGCAGGACGACGGCGTGGGCATCCCGGAGCAGGGGCGGCGCAGCGGCCTGCGCAACCTCGCGGAGCGAGCCGATGGCCTCGGGGGTGAGCTGGAGCTGGCGAGCCCGCCGGACGGCGGGACGCGGCTGGTCTGGTCGGCACCGCTCGGGCCCTGAGTACGATCGCCCGTCGGCGCGGATCGTGTCGGCGTGGCACCGGTGGTCAGATCCGGCCGGTCGGGGCGGCTGGCAGCACGCGGCCGGTGACGAGCTCCGGGCGGATCCGGATGGACACCTGGCCGGGTCCTCTGAGCCAGGTGTCGTGCTGCCGCGGAACCGCTGCGACCTCTGCCTGGCCCAGGACAGTGACACTCCAGCCACTGCCGTCCGACCCGCTGACCTCGCCTGCCTCGAAGGCCACCAGCGCGCCGGACACGGCGCGCACCAGTTCGGACTTCGCGGCGGCGCGCAGCAGCACGCTTCCGTCCTCGCCGAGGTGGTAGCGGGCCGGCATCACGGCGGGCAGCGCGCGCACGGTGTAGACGATGCGGCCGACCGGCACTGTGGCCAGCAGCTTCATGCACTGCTGCTCGTCCAGTGCCGTGTGATCGGTCGGTGGGATCTGATCTGGCTTCATGGGATTGATGGTCGCCTTGGATCCGTGCCCGGGTGAGGGGTCGAACGTCCCTGAAGGCCGTCAGGTGGTCCCGGAGCGGGGCGGTCATCGCGCCCACCGCGGGCCCTGGGGCTCACCGCCCGGGACGGCCGGGTGCGTGGTCGTGGGCGGCCAGGGCCTGGGTGGCGATGACGGCTGCCTGCACGCGCCGCTCGACACCGAGCTTGGCCAGCAGTCGGGAGATGTGGTTCTTCACGGTCTTCTCCGCGAGATAGAGCCGTTCGCCGATCTGGCGGTTGGTCAGGCCCTCGCCGATCAGGGCGAGGATCTCCCTTTCACGGTCGGTGAGTTCGGGAAAGGCCGGAGCGTGCGGACTCGCGTCGCCGCGCAGCCGTGCCATCAACCGGGTGGCGGCGCCCGGGTCGAGCATGGACTGCCCGGAGGCGACCGTGCGCACGGCGGAGACCAGGTCGGTGCCGCTGATCTGCTTGAGGACGTATCCGGCGGCACCGGCCATGATGGAGTCGAGCAGGGCTTCCTCGTCGTCGAAGGACGTGAGCATCAGGCAGGCCAGGTCGGGCATCCGCGAGCGCAGTTCCCGGCAGACGCTCACACCGTCGCCGTCGGGCAGCCGCATGTCCAGGATCGCGACGTCCGGACGAAGCGCCGGAACACGGGCAATCGCCTGCTCGGCGGTCGCGGCCTCGCCGACCACGGTCAGGTCGGGCTCGGCGTCCAGGAGGTCGTGGACGCCCCGGCGGACCACCTCGTGGTCGTCAAGGAGGAACACCTTCACCGGGCTGCTCACACCGGTCACCGAGCTGTCCGCCATCACCGCTCCGTATCCAAGGGCCCGCCCTGCGGCGGTCGGGTCGAACCTGAGCGCAGTTTGCCAGCTGCCTTGGGGGCGGCATAGGGCCGAACGGCCCCTTGCCATCCCCCGGACGGGATTGTCGGGCCGGTGGAGCCGGTTGAAGTCGGCGGAGCCAGGCGTGGTCGCGGAGGTCAGCGTCGGCGCATGGTCTGCAGGGCCTGGGCCAGGACGTACGGGTCGTGGTGGCCCGGGTGCACGGTGGGAGGCTGGTGTCCTGGTTGTAGCGGGTGCGGTGGATGAAGAGGTTGGGGCAGCGGCGGAACTCGACCGCGCTGTGCCAGGCCTCGACGTCCTCCGAAGTTCGCCGGGTGAGCCGACGGTGGCAGGTCGGACGCACCTGCGCCTGGCAGAACGCGTTTCAGCGTGTCGCCCGTTGACGTCGCTCACCGACCGGTGGGGTCAGACATGTTCCTGTTCGCTCGTCTCCTCGACGGCTGCGGCTCGGGCGCGGCGGCGGCCCAGCAAGGCGCAGCCCACGGTCACCAGGCCGATGGCGATGACCCTGGCGGCCTGGTAGTAGCCGGATGCCAGTTCCTCCGGGGTGCCGGGCAGCCTGAAAGAGACCCATGCTGCCGCGACACCTCCGAAGGCGATCAGTGCGATGGCCCCCCACGTCCCGAGCCCCGCCCCCCGGGGCTCCGGGACGTGGCGCCGCTCGTTGGTCCGCTCGACGTCCTCGTCGGCCATGGTTCGTTCTCCTGCGGTGTGGTGGGGTCGAGAGGGAGGACGCGGGCCCGGACGGAAGGTCCACCGGACCAGGCGCCCGCTCAGAGCTGGTCGTAGATGGCGACGAGTTGCCGCAGGACGTCGGTCGCGGTGTCCAGGGCGGTGGTTTCGTGGCGTGCGAGTGCGGCGTCGAGTGCCTGGGCCAGGGCGGTCTGGCGTTCGTGGTGGCGGCGTCGGCCGGTGTCGGTGAGGGTGACCAGGACGGACCTCTTGTCGTCCGCGGGGCGTTCACGGGTGACGTAGCCAGCCGCGGCGAGGCCGTTGACCAGTTGGGTGGTGGCCGCGCCGGTGGTCTCGGTGGCGGCGGCCAGCCGGCCGATCGGCAGCGGGCCGGTGTCGGCCAGGACGCGTAGCGCTCGCGCGTGGGTGAGGGAGAGGGCGCCCGGGGTGCGGGTGGCGCGTCCGCGCAGGCGGGAGTCGGCGGCGCTGAGGCTGTAGGCGGCGCGGGCGAGCCGGTCGAGGGCCGCCTCGCGGGTTGGATCGGGCATCGGAGGGTCTCCGGGTCGCTGATCGGTGGGCGGGTTGACATCCAGCTTAGCCTAAGTACTTATTGATTAAGTACTTAGGTGTTGCCGAACGGAACACCTGGCACCCCCTTCACGTGAGGACGTCTGTCATGACCGTACGATCCACCGGCCAGAGCTGGGCCCTGGACATCGCCCTCGCCCAGGGCGGCTTCGACGCCCTGCACCCCCAGGCGAAGGGCACCCTGGAGCAGCTCGGCCACGACCACACCGACTTCGACAAGGTCTTCGACTTGGTGCGGAGCGGCGTGATGCTCCCCAAGGCCTGGGCCACCATCGCTGGGCAGGCCGAGGAGCGCGCCGCCCACCACGAGCGCGGCGGCTTCGCCCAGACCGCCGCCGACCTCTACGTGCGCGCCGCGGTGATGTGGGGCCGCGCCCAGTACTCGATCTTCGACGCCAACGACCCGCGCAAGCTCGCCTTCCGCGAGCACGCCAACCACTGCGTCGAGCACTTGGGCGCACTGCGTGACAATCGGGTACGACGCGTCGTCCTCGACTTCGAGGGCAAGCAGATCTTCGCCCTCCTCCACCTGCCGGCCGGAGACGTCAGGAACGCCCCCGCGGTGATCCTCGGCCCGGGGATGGACATGATCAAGGAGGACTACATCTACGCGGCGGAGCGGTACTACACCTCTCGCGGCATCGTGGCACTGTCCATCGAGGGCCCCGGCCAGGGCGAGAGCCGGGCCAACGGGCTGACCGTCGACCTCACCAACTACGAGCGCGCCATCAGCCGCTACATCGACCACCTGGCCTCGCTGCCGGAGGTCGACGCGGCCCGGATCGGCATGTTCGGCATCTCGATGAGCGGCTACTGGGGCTCCCGCGCCGCCGCCACCGACCACCGCCTCGCCGCGCTGGCCGCCTTCGAAGCCGTCACCGGCGACTTCACCACCATCTTCGAGCGTGCCCAGCCCACCTTCAAGAACAACTACATGTTCATGGCCGGCTACACCGACGAGGACGCCTTCGACAGCGAGTTGGTCGCCCGGATGCCGCTGGGCGACCTGGTCCGGGAGATTACCTGCCCGGTCGTGTACGGCATCGGCGAGTTCGACGAACTCACCGTGCTGGAGCAGGCGCTGGCCAACTACGAGCGGGTCCGTGCCCCCAAGGAGATGCGCGTCTACGAGAACGAGTTCCACCCGCTGGGCGGCATCGCCGCCGAGGTCTTCCGGTTCGGCGCCGAATGGGTCGAGCGCGCCCTGAACGGCGAGTACGCCGAGCCGGGCCGCGACGTGCGGCACTACGTCCACAGTGACGGCCGCACCACCGACGGCACCGCCAACCCCACCTGGTGGCTCGGTGCCACCCCGGCAGTGATCGCCGACGCCCGCTAGTACTCCAGCAGGCAGCTCAGCCGGTGTCCGCCGGACGCCGGCACGGAAGGCGACAGTTCGATCGGGTGGCGCGGCAGCCGTCCTACCGGACGACGGACCACCTGTCCGGAGTCCCAGCCGCAGTGAGCGCCGATGCCGGGTGTCCGCCCACGATCGGCGCCGATCCGGGCAGCTCGCGCCAGGCGCCGGGTCCGGCGAACTCGGCCGGAGGTTCGACGCGTGAGCCGGGGTGCGCGAAGAGGGTGGTGGACGCCGGGCGTGCCGGGGTCCACCACCCTCGACGCGGTGGGTGGGTCAGTCGTGCGGGACGACGGCGACCGGTGCCTGTGCGTGGTGGAGGACGGCGTGGGCGGTCGGCCCGAGCCGCAGGCCGGCGTGGTGGTGCGGGCGGCGTCGGCGGCCCACCACGACGAGGTCCGCGCCAGCGCCGACGTCGACGAGCGCCGCGGCGCCGCTGCCGGTCCGACTGTCCTGGATCACCGTGACACCGGGGTACTTCTCCTGCCAGCCGGTCATCGCCAGCGTGAGGAGTTCGTCCTCGATCGCCCGGAACTGCTCGGCCTCGGGCTGTGGAGCCGCCCAGCCGGCATAGCCCCAGACCGGCGGCGGCGTCCAGCCGTGCACAGCGCGCAGCACCGCCCCGCGCCGCGCGGCCGCACGGAACGCGAAGTCGATGACGTCTGCGGCGGCCTCGCGGGTGTCTACGCCGAGGACGACCTCGGGTCCGTCGGGCCCTGGGCGGCAGTCGGTCCCGCCGGAGCGGACCAGCACGGTCGGGACCTCGCTGCGGGCGGTGACGGCCAGGCCGATGGAGCCGACCATGAGTCCGCCGAAGCCGCCGAGCCCCGGGAACCGAGGGCCAGCATGCGGGCGCCGGAGGCCGCGTCGACCAGCACCTCGACGGGCTCGCCGCCCCCGATCGACTCGGCGCGGATCTCCAGGCCAGGATGCGTGTCCTCCACCGCTCGCTTGGCGTCGGCGAGCATGCGCGTGGTGAGGGCGCGGACGTCGGTGGGCTGGCCCGAGTCGGCGTGGAGGCCGTCGAGCCAGGTCTGGGCGTGGACCAGGCGCAGCGGCAGGCCGTAGCGGGTGGCTTCGTCGGCTGCCCAGCGGGCGGCGGCGATGCCTTCCACCGAGCCGTCGACGGCGGCGAGCAGGTGATCGGCCATGAGATGTCCTCTCCGGGATGAGCCGGGGTTCGGTGATCGTGTCGGGCAAGTCTTCGCGGGCCCGGGTTTCCCGGCCGACCGCCGCCCGGTGAACGGCCCGAAGGTCCCGCACCGGGCGCCGGCTGTGCCCTGGCCTTCAGCCGAAGGCGGTTCGCAGGGCCCGCAGGGCTGTGGCGGGTTCGGCAAGGGCGTGGTGGACCGGGCGGGACGGGCAGGTCGAGGCCGAGCCGCTGTAGACGGCGTGCATGGCGCCGCGTACGGAGTACTCGACGGTAAGGACGACGTCCTCCTGAGTCACGGGTCCCGGTGCCGTGCAGCGCGGTGTGGTCCGATCGGCCCTGTACCCGGACGGCTGCGAAGCGTGACTATGGGCACAGCCTGCCACCAGCGGCTGGACCAGCCGACCGATCCCCGAGGAGACCGCAGTCATGTCCGTGACCGCCGCTTCGACGCCCGTAGATCTGTCCGAGGACGAGCTGGGGGCACTCGATGCCCACTGGCGTGCCGCCAACTACCTGGCGGCCGGTCAGATCTACTTGATGGGAAACCCGCTGCTGCGCGAGCCGCTGCGTTCCGAGCACAGCAAGCCGCGCCTGCTCGGCCACTGGGGCACTTCGCCCGGGCTGAACCTTGTGCACACCCATCTGAACCGGGTGATCCGGCAGCGCGACCTGGAGGCCGTTTGTGTCTGGGGTCCGGGCCACGGCGGCCCGGCGGTGCTGGCCAACTCCTGGCTGGAGGGCAGCTACACCGAGACCTACCCGGACATCACCCGGACGCCGAAGGCATGGCGAAGCTGTTCCGGCAGGGGCGCTCCCGGCCAGGTCGGTCACCGTGCGAACTGTCCCGGCTTCTCGGGGAGGGCCGCATTCCCGTCGCCGGCGGCCGGCCGCTGATGGCGGTGGCGCCAGTAGGGGTTGTCGAGCGGCAGTTTGCCGCTCACCCGCCCGTACATGCCGAACGTGGCGATCAGCAGACCCATGACGAAGCTGAAGAGCACGTTCGGGAGTCGAAAGGCCAGAATATTGGCCGACGACTCGAGCAGTGCCAGATTGGCGAAGCCGCTGAGGACGAACAGCGTGCCTACGGTGATGTTGACCGTGGAGGCGATGTTGCCGCCGATCAGCGCTCCGACGACGAGCACGACGGCCGTCATGACCGACACGAGGCTGAGCAGCCCGTTGCTGGACAAGCCGGCGATCGTCTCCCCGGCAGTACTGAAGAAGGACAGCCCGTCCGCGAGGCCGAGGCAGCCGAACACGAACAGGGCCGCGCCGCACAGACCGGCGCCGGCGCGGTAGACCTGGGAGAGCCGGTGGTCGACCGGCAGTTCATCGTGCAGTTTCATGGTCCGCTCCGCTTCTCGAGGATCGGGTGCGCGCGCAGAGTGCGGGCTCTTCCGCAGGTTCGGCCGGTGCGGTCGGCGGGCCCAGTCGCAGCGGTGCCGCATCGTTTTCGGTCCGGCTCTCCTCCGGGAAGCGCCGGCTGTCGGCCGACAGCCGGCGCGTGCGGGGCCTCGCGGTGCCGAAGGGAGCTGGGCGGAGCTTTCGCGGCTGCGCCGCTGGTGCGCCTCGGCCTTCTTCGTCGTCCCAGCTCTCGGGCGTGGCCGAGGTCTTCGTCGGTGTCGAGGTCGTCGTGCTCGCTGTAGAGGAGCCGGCAGCCGTGGGCGCCGTTGTGACGCCAGTCAGGCAGCTCGGCGACGGCCGCCGTGCGTTTGTCGCGGATCGTGTGCGCGGCGTGGGTCAGGTCGGCCCGGGGCCTTGACCCCGGATGTTGGACACCAGAGACACTCGGACCTTGATGGTCTGGGTGGACAGGAGTCCTGCACCGATGGTGATGAAGGACTACCCGCCGGAGTTCAAGGCGGACGCGGTCGCGCTGTGCGAGTCGCAGCAGGGCTCGATGATCAAGTCGGTCGCCGACGACCTCGGGATCAACCCGGAGACCCTGCGGAACTGGATCCGGGCGGCCGGCAGGCCGACACCCCGGGCCACCCCGTCGGCTGCCGCCCCCGTGGCCGCGTCATCGCCGGAGGGGGGAACGAGGCCCTGCGCCGCAGGGTCCACGTTCGCGGTCAGCGGGGCCGGGGGGTCCGCCAGGTCTCGTACCCCATGGCCTCGAACAGCTCACGCACGAGCCGTTCGAACGCGTACGGGTCCATCGTCAGCAGGTCCGTCCGGCTGTCCAGACCGGCCACCGCGCCCACGTCCTTGGCGAGCTTGAAACGCTGCGGGTCGAACTCGACGATCGGCGGGACCGGCTCCAGGTCGTGCGGGTGCTGGGAGACCACCGCCCCCAGGGCACGCAGGCACAACTGCGGATCCAACGTCGGCTCGTCCAGCACCAGTTCGGCGAAGTCCTCACGCCGCGCCACCACGCTCACCACGCACGGCCGCACCGCCCGCCCGGTGGACCGATCGGTCGTCGCCACGAAACACGCGTGGAGACTCTGGCGCCAGTGTGTCGGCGGCCCGTGACGTTGTGCGCTGTCGATGCGCCGACGTGGCCCGCGCTCGCGCGGGCCACGCGTGCGGCCTATCGGCACTGGCCGTAGCGCGGTGCGTTCACGGTGTTGTCGGCCTGGCGCAGTTCCGGTTCGTTGCCTTCGCACCGGAGTGGGCCGGTGATCGTGTTGGCTTCGAGAGCGGGGACGGCGTTGTCGGCGAGCAGGCCGCTGCCGCTGTTGTCGGTGATCCTCACGGGCGCCGTGACCGTGTTGCCGAAGACTCCGAGGCCTCCGGTGTTGACGGTCAGCGTCAGGGGGCCGTGGATCTCGTTGCCGGCGCAGCTGCCGGTGTGGGCAGGGTCCGATCCTAGGCGGACGTAGCCGCTGGTTCCGTGAACCGTGACGGCTCCCTGGAGCATGGAGCGGCAGATGGTGAGGGCGAGAGCGCCGTCGGCAGTCAGGGGGCCGTGGATGGCCGAGTCGAGGACGGCCAGCGCCCCGCCGGGGTCGACGGCGACGGGTCCGTCCTGGGTGCCGCCGGACGCGACGCACAGCGAGCGGTCGGCCTTGACGGTCAGGGGGCCGTGGTGGGCGGTGGTGATGCACGGTTCGCTGAAGCCGACCGTGGCGTCGGTTGCATGGGCTGTGGTGCTCGGGGTGAGGCTCGGGTCGCCGCTGTAGGTGGCGGTGATCGAGTGGGTGCCGGGCTGGAACTTGCCAGTGGTGAAGCTGGCCTGATTGCCGTTCATCCGTACGGTGGCCAGGGGTGTCGTGCCGTCGGAGAAGGTGACCGTTCCGGTGGGGCCGGGGGCTACAGGATTGGCCGGGTCGACCGTCGCGGTGAGGGTGACGGGGTGCCCGAAGAGCGGTGTCTGCGTGTCGGCGGTGAGCGTGGTGGTAGTCCCGTAGCGGAAGGAGACGATGGCGCGGCCGTTGCCGTGGTTGACGCCCGGGAGGAGCTGGCTGGCTGTGGCTTCGGGTGTTGCGTAGCTGCTGCCGCCGCCTCCGCCGGCGCCGTAGAGGTTGCCCGGGTTGCCGCCGCCGGAGCCGCCTGCGCCTCCGACGAAGCCGCCTCCGCCGCCGCCTCCGCCGTTGCCGCCGCGCGCGCCGTTACCGCCGGTGCCGCCGCTGCCCGGGTTGTACAGGCCGGTCCACATGTCGAACTCCCCGCCGGAGGCGCCAGGGCCGCCGAGGGCGGAGTTGGGGCTGCCGGTGCCGGGGGCGGTCTGGGTACCTCCGCCGCCGGCCACGCCGGAGCCGGCCGGCCCCCCGCCCTGGCCACCAGCCTCCCCAACCGGGCCGCCGCCTGCGCCGCCGTGCAGCAGGGGACCGCCGTTGCCCGCCCCGCCACCGCCGCCCGCGTCCAGCACCCGGTCGGCCGCGCCGAAGGCGCCGATGCGCACGTCGGAGCCACCGCCGCCGGAGCCGCCGCCACCGTGCGCGCCGCCGCCACCCGTTCCGTGACCGTATCCGCCCGGGCGGGCGAACTCGCCGTGCCGGGAGCTACCAGGGATGCCAGCCGCCCCCAGGGTGATCTGCAAGGTCTGGCCGGGATTGACGGGCAGCGTCGCCCGAGACTCGCCGCCGAGGCCCCCGGGTGCACCTGTGTTGGGCGGGTTGGGGGCGACGTAGCCGGCTGCGCTGCCGCCCTCGGCTCCGAACAGGTCGATGCTGACGGTGGTGACGCCGTCCGGGACGGTGAAGGTGTCCGTGCCGGGGGCGGTGTAGGTGCAGGCGGGTGTGGCGGTGGTGAGGACTCCTCCGGCGCCGCAGGGTGAGGTGTCGGCGGCCGAGGCGGGGGACGCGGTGGCGGGCACCAGGGCGGCGGCGAGCAGGCCGGCGGTGCCGGCGAGTGCCGTCAGAGTGGATCTGTTCATGGGGCTGTTGCTGCCTCTCCGGGCCGGCCGGTTCCGGCCCGTGCGGTATGGCGGTGGGTCAGATGCCGTCGTTGGCGCACAGCGCCCAGGCGTCGGAGTAGTTGCCGGTGGAGCCTGCGCCGCCGGTGTGGGCGTAGGCGGTCCAGTACGACGCGGTGGTGCTGCCGTCGGCGATCGGGTTGCCGCCCGAGTCGCTGGGGTAGCTGCCGTTGAGGTGGTCGCCGCCGGAACCCGGGCCGGTGAAGTCGGTGCCGGTCAGATTGCCGCTGCTGATGGCCGCGCCGCCGCTGATCAGCTTGCCGTCGTTGCCGCCGCAGCCGACCGTCGTCTTCTGCCCGGTGGTCGCCGTGTTCGGTCCGCTCGCCTCGGTGTTGCGGACCGTGACGGTTGCCCCCGTGACGTTGATGTTGTTGCCGCTGCAGATGGCGTAGGCGTAGGTCTCGTTGGTGCTGCCGCCGCCACCGCCGTTCCAGCCGACCGCGGCCCAGGAGTCGGGGTTGGTCTCGCCGTTGGCCGCGGCCTTCTGGCCGTAGTCGTGGGCGGAGTTGTTGAAGGTCGGATAGCTCGCGATCGGCTTGAGGCTGCCGACGTCGGCCGGGGTGGTGCGGGCGCCGCCGCCGAGCAGCCGGGTGCCGGACGGGCAGGTCGCCACGGTCAGGGCCACGGTTGAGGCCGTGCTGGGACCTGCGACCTTGTTCATCACCACCTGGGTGTGGTTGATCAGGTTGCTGGTGAAGCAGACCGCGTACGGAGTGGTGGAGAACGAGGTGTTGACGGCGCCGCCGCTGCCGCCGATGGCCAGCCAGTGCGTCACGTCGGTGCCGACCACGCCGGTGGAGCCGAGGTACTCGGTGGAGCCGTCGGAGCTGGGTTCGGTGCCGTTGACATGGTTGCCGTTGGACGAAGTCCCGGTGCCGATCGCCTGGTTGATCCCGCCGCCGGAGATCAGGCCGCTCGCACAGTCCGCGTGGGTGGAGATCTCGGCGAACGTCGAGGCGGGGCCCGCGGTGGCGCCGGGGGTCTTCACCGTGACGCTCACGGTGTTGGCGTAGGCGCTGCCCGGCACCGCAAGCGCCACGACGGCGCCGATCACGAGCGCCTTCCCCAGGGTGACGCGGCGCAGAAAGCCCTTGGACATCGAGCAGTCCTTTCTCGTGCCGACGCTGCAAGGACGGCGTCAGCGGTCTGGGGGACGGGGAGGAGAGGAGCGCTGAAAGCCTGGCGGACGACCCGCAGGTAGACCATTGGTGATCCACACGGTGTGCTGCCGCTCCGCCCGGGTGATCACCCATGCGGGGGCTCACCGTCGGACGGGGCCCCCCACACCTCGGTGATCCCGCTGATGTACCGGGCCCCGCAGTAGTCCGCGGGCACCACGAGTTGCGGCCCAGCGGTGTCGAGCGGTGCTCCGTCGATGCTCGTGGCCAGGAGGATCTGCTGACCGCCGAAGTCAGGGTCGATCTCCGCCCAGGACACGACCGCGCAGTGTCCGTCCGCACCGGTGACGGTCAACAGGAACCGCAGCCGCTCCCTGCGCCCTTGGAGATCCACCCGGGGGCGAGCCGCACGCACGACATCCCACAGCCGGGGACCGTCGAAGCCGTGCCGCTGGTCTCCGTTTCCGAGGCAGTTGAACCGCGCCTCGACATGGTGGGAGGGCAGGTCTCGCAACTGGGCGACGGTCAGCTCGGCCGGCTCGTCCAGCAGCCCGTGGAGACGGATGGAGACGGGTGCTTCGGGTCTGCTCACTGGTTACTCCCTGCGGCCGGTTTCCAGGTCGCCGTAGTGTTACCCACAGCCTGCGCAGATACCCGGCTAACTGGGGTCAGAGAGTCGCAGATGCCGGGTTAGCCGATAGCTATAGCTAGCAGGTGCGGCAAGCCACTGTGTTGGTCGATCACCCAGCCCCGGCGGCCGGGGCTGGTGCGCCCGCCCACTCGTTTCGGCTGGTGAGGCGCTGCTTCAATCGCCGTGTCGATCTGTCGAGGATGGTGGTTGCACGTGGATCTGAACACGGTGGTGGAGCTGCGTGACGCGCGCAGTCGCGGGACCTGGCGGCCCGGCGACGCCTGGCTGGGTGGCGGGACCTATCTGTTCTCGGAGCCGCAGCCGCACATCCGCCGCCTGATCGATCTCAGCCGGATGGGCTGGGAGCCGGTCCGAATGACGTCCGACGGTGACCTGGAGATCGCCGCGACCTGCACCATCGCCCAGCTCTCCCGCTTCGCCCAGGGCGCGGACTGGCCGGTGGCACCGCTGGTGGAGCAGTGTTGCCGGGCCTTCCTGGCCTCGTGGAAGGTCTGGAACATGGCCACCGTCGGCGGCAACCTGTGCAACGGGCTGCCTGCCGGGCCGATGATCTCGCTGACCGCGGCGCTGGACGGAGTGTGCACTCTGCTCTCCCAGACGGGTGAGGTGCGCGAGGTGCCGGTGAAGGACTTTGTGATCGGCGCCGGAGTGAAGATCCTGCGACCCGGCGAGCTGCTGCGCTCAATCACCGTTCCCGCCCGGGCGCTGGCGAGCCGTACGGCCTTCCGGCAGGCGTCGCTCTACGGGCTCGGCAGATCCGGCGCCTTGCTGATCGGCGCCCGTGACCCGATCGACGGCGAGCTGGCCCTGACCGTCACCGCCTCGACCGTGCGGCCGATCCAGCTGCGCTTCGCCGTGCCGCCGAACACTGAGGCGGTACGCGAGGCACTGGACCAGGGGATCCGTCCGGAGGAGTACTTCGACGACATTCACGGATTCCCCGCCTGGCGGCGCCACATGACCTACCGCTTCGCCGAGGAGATCCGCCGCGAACTGATCCAGGAGGCCGGACGATGAGCTTCACCATCCGCGTCAACGGCGAGGACACCGACGTCGAACCGCGCGCCGGCCAGTGCCTGCGTACCTATCTGCGCGAGCGGGGCTGGTTCGGCGTCAAGAAGGGCTGCGATGCCGGCGACTGTGGCGCCTGCACGGTCCAGGTCGACGGCGAGGCGGTGCACAGTTGCATCTACCCCGCCTTGCGCGCCGAGGGCCGGACGGTCACCACCGTCGAGGGCCTGGCGGTGAAGGGCGGCGAACTCCATCCGATGCAGCGAAAGTTCCTGGATGCGCAGGGCTTCCAGTGCGGCTTCTGTACGGCCGGCATGCTGATGACCACCTCCGCCGAGGCCTTCGATGAGGAGAAGCTCGCCGACCTGCCGAGGGCGCTGAAGGGAAGCCTGTGCCGCTGCACCGGCTACCGGGCGATCGAGGACGCCATCCGCGGCGTCAAGCACACCGAGGAACCGTGCGCCGGCCAAGCCGTCGGCCGCAGCCTCGGCGCGCCCGCCGGACCTCACGTGGTCACCGGCACCGCCCGCTACACCTTCGACCTCCACATCGACGGTCTCCTGCACATGAAGTTGCTGCGCTCCCCGCACCCGCACGCCCGGATCGTGTCCATCGACACCGCGGCGGCCCTACGGGTGCCCGGCGTGGTCGCCGTGTTCACCCATGAGGACGCCCCGCAGAAGCTGTACTCCTCGGCCCGGCATGAGCACCCCACCGAGGACCCGGACGACACCCGGGTCCTGGACGACGTGGTCCGCTTCGTCGGCCAGCGGGTCGCCGCCGTGGTGGCGGAGAGCGAGGGCGCGGCGGAGGAGGGCTGCCGGAGGATCGTCGTCGAGTACGAGGAACTGCCGTACGTCATCGACCCTGAGCTCGCCATGCTGCCGGGCGCGCCGGTGATCCATCGCAAGGGGGTGGAGTCGCGGATCGCCCGCCCGGAGAACAACGTCTGCGGCGAGGCGCACAGCGAGGTGGGCGACGTCGAACTGGGCTTCGGTGAGGCCGACCTGGTCTACGAGGAGACGTTCCGGACCCAGCGGGTGCAGCACGCCAGCCTGGAGACGCACGGCTGCGTCGTGTACTTCGAGGAGTCCGAGGAAGCGGGCGGGGAGCGGATCGTGGTCCGCTCCTCCACCCAGGTGCCGTTCCTCACCCGGCGTGCCCTGTGCTACCTGTACGACCTGCCGATGGAGCAGGTCCGGGTGGTCGCGGGTCGGGTCGGCGGCGGGTTCGGCGGCAAGCAGGAGATGCTCACCGAGGACATCGCGGTGCTCGCGGCGCTGCGGCTGCGCCGGCCGGTGAAGCTGGAGTTCACTCGTGCCGAGCAGTTCTACGGCGCCACCACCCGGCACCCGTTCACGGTCAGGGTGAAGCTCGGCGCGCGACGGGACGGCACCCTGACGGCCATCCAGTTCCGGGTGGTCGCCAACACCGGCGCGTACGGCAACCACGGTCCGGCGGTGATGTTCCACAGCATCGGCGAGTCGATGGGCATCTACCGGGCGCCCCACAAGAAGGTCGACGCCTACTCCGTCTACACCAACTGCGTCCCCGCGGGCGCCTTCCGCGGCTACGGCCTCGGCCAGGTCACCTTCGCGGTGGAATCCGCGATGGACGAACTCGCCCGGCGGTTTGGGATCGACCCGCTGGCGCTGCGCGAGAAGAACATCATCGGCCCTGGCGAGCACATGGAGGGCCCGCTCGGCGAGGAGGAGGACCTGCACATCGCCAGCTACGGTCTCGACCAGTGCCTGCAGGTGGTCCGCGACGCCCTCGACAACGACACCAGCGCCGAACTCGCCCCCGCGGGCTGGCTGGTGGGCCAGGGCTTCGCCATGTCGGCCATCGCCTGCGGGCCACCCGGCGGCCACATCGCCGACGCCACGGTCAAGCTGCTGGAGGACGGCACCTACGACATCGCCGTCGGCACCGCCGAGTTCGGCAACGGCACCACCACCGTGCACAAACAGATCGCCGCCGGGGCGCTCGGCACCACTGTCGACCGGATCGTCATCCGGCAGTCCGACACCGACCTGGTACGCCACGACACCGGCGCCTTCGGCTCGGCCGGCACGGTCGTCGCCGGCAAAGCGGTGATGAAGGCCGCCAACGCGCTCGCCGAGCAGATTCTCTCCTTCACCGCCGAGTACGCCCGTACCCCGCGCAGTCTGCTGCGGCTCACCGCGGAGGCAGTGGAGTGCGACGGGCGGGTGGTGCCGCTCAAGGAGCTCTTCGAAGCAGCACGCGGGCAGGGCGTCGAACTCACGGCCGACGGCCACTTCGGCGGCTCCCCGCGCTCGGTCGCCTTCAACTCCCAGTGGTTCCGCATCGCCATCGACCCCGACAGCGGCGAGATACGCATCCTGCGCAGCGTCCACGGCGCCGACGCCGGCAAGGTGATGAACCCGCTACAGTGCCGAGGCCAGGTCGAGGGCGGCGTCGCCCAGGCCCTCGGCGCCACCCTCTTCGAACAGGTCCTGGTGGACGACCGCGGAGAGGTCACCACGGCCGCCTTCCGCCGCTACCGGCTGCCCGCGTACGCGGACGTGCCCCGCACCGAGGTGCACTTCACCGAGACCTCCGACGCGATCGGCCCGCTCGGCGCCAAGTCGATGTCCGAGAGCCCCTTCAACCCCGTGCCGCCCGCCTTCGCCAACGCGCTGCGCGATGCCACCGGCATCCGCTTCACCGAGGCACCGTTCCTGCGGGACAAGGTCTGGCGGGCGATCGACGAGCACCGCAGGCGCGGCCACCGTCGCGCGGACTGAGCACCGACGGCGCAGGTGCGAGTACGCAGAGCCACCGCGGACCCGCACCGTCACGGGCAGGAGCGGGCGACGCCCCAGGCTCCCGCCGGCGAAAGCCCCGGGCCCAGGGGCGCAAACGCGTCGGCGTCGGCGTGCACCGTCCGGGGGCGCGGGAGACGGTGTCGCCCGCTTGAGGAGATCCGGGCGTCCTGAGCTTCCCGCGTCCCTGGGCCGTGCACGCCGACGCCGGGAAGCGGTGGCGGACCGGATCGGCCGACGTCGGTCGCGTCCGGACGGGTCCCTTCGGTCCTGCCGCACCCGATTCAACCGGAGCGCCAGTGTCGGGACCACTGGACAACGACCCCACCCGCGCACCTGGCCATCGGGTGATCGAACAAGAGGGAAGACCTGGCGGCGGCATCGCATCTACGATGCCTGCTCAGCGTTGAATCTCGCATCTGCGAGGTGGAGCCGCGTGTGGAGTACGAGGAGCACACCATGATCGTCGGAGACCTGCTGGAGCTGGACGACCTGCATATCGAGGTCGCCTGGGCGGCCCCGCACATGCTCGGCCGCGAGGTGAGCGGAGTGACCTCCACCGACCTGCAGGATCCGGCGCGCTACCTCCAGCCGGGGGAACTCGTCCTCACCGGGCTCGTCTGGTGGCGGCCCGATGACGGCCAGGCCGCCATGCGCTTCGCCAACTCGCTGCGCACCGCCGAAGTCGCCGCGCTCCTGGCCGGCGAGGGCACCCACGGCGCCGTTCCGCCGGAGCTGGTCGACGCCTGCCGCCGCCACGGCGTACCCCTGCTGTCGATACCGGCCGGAACCAGCTTCCGTGCCGTCACCGATCGCATCTACCTGCGCCTGTGGGGCGACCTCCAGTCGCACTCCGAGGGCAAGGCGGCACTGCCGGCCGCAGCACGCCGCACCCTCACGCAGATGACCCGCGCACAGGCGCCGCTGGCCGACCTCCTGCAGCGGGCCGTGACCGACCTCGGACTGCCCGGGTGCTCCCTGACCACCGGCGCCGGCCGACTGCTGGCCGCCTCCGCCACCCCGCCCAGGACCGCCTCCGCCTTCGAGACCCCGATACCGGTCCCGGTCGGCCCACCCGGCGACTCGCCCTTCGACGGGTGGCTGCTCCAACCCCAGACCGAACCCGGCCCCACCGCCACCACCATGCTGCACGGCCTGGCCGAACTGCTCGCACCTCTCGCCACTCGCGCCCGGGCCACCGCCTCCGCCCAGCGGCAGACCGGCACCCGACTGGTCGAACTGCTCGATTCCGGCGCCGAAGCCGACATCGAGGCCGAACGCGCGCTCGCGCTCTCCGGACTGCCGGCCCAGCGGCGGCTCACCCCGGTCGCCGCGCGGATCGACAGCACCTCCGAGACCTGGACGGCAGCCGCCCTCGCCGAGGCACTCTACGAACTGCCGGACCCCTTCATCGCCGCCCCCGACGGCCGGGGCGGCGCGGTCGCACTGTCCACGGCATCTGAGGAGGCGATCGCCACGACGCTGCACACCCTCCTGCCACGCCTGGAGTCCCGACTGACCAGCCGCCGACGCCTGCGCCTGGGCATCGGCCCCACCGTCGAACCGCTCGCCGCCGAACTCAGAACGGCGCTCGTCCAGGCCCGCTACGCGCTCCACGTCCAACCACCCGGCTCCATCGGCCGCTGGTCACAGATCACCACCCTTGAGACACTGCTCCGGGGCGTGCCCCCCGAAATCACCGCCGGCTTCCGCCGACGGCTCCTCGCACCACTGATCGAACACGACCGCACGAACTCCGTGTCCCTGCTGGACACGCTCGACGCCTTCCTCCGGCACAACGCCTCCTGGGCGAAGACCGCCGAAGCCCTCCACATCCACGTCAACACGGTGCACTACCGGATCAAGCGCATCGAGGAACTCACCGGCCGCAGCCTGCTGCACCTCGACGACCGGATCGACCTGTGGGCAGCCCTGCGGTGTACCTCCGAGCGTGTCTCGTGACCACACTCGACGAGCAACTGTGCAAACAACGCCGTGCCGGCGTCCGAGGATGCCAGTCCCCGGCTCGGTCCTGCTGTTGCTCTCGGCGGTGCGCCACAGGTTCGTCGGCCAGCCGTCGCCGAGCGGCGCCGCACGACCGGCCACAGGATCGGCCCCTTCCAGACGTGACGGGACTGTCGCGCGGCAGCACCATCCTGCACGGACGGCCCCAACCGGCCCCGACCCCGAGCCGGACTGCACGGACTGCCGTCGGCCCCACCGTCGCCGAACTCCTCGCCACCCTCCTGCACTGACCACACTCACACGCACCCGCCTCCGGGCCATCGCCGTCCGCGCGCGCAATTCCAGGGAGCGAGGAGCGGCGGGCGGAGGAGCGGGTCGGGGCAGCCGGCCCGTCGGCCATGACGCCGGCCTTCGCAAGGGCCGCCACACCGCCGAACGCCGATCAACAACTTAAGGCCTGGGCGCGACATGATCAGCGCCGGACGGGAATCCGCCGCCCGGGTGGCGAGGGTGGCGATGACGTCGTCGGCTTCGGTGTCGTCCACCTCGATCCACCGGATCCCGTGCGCGTCCAGCCCGTCCTTGACCGGGGTGAGGAACTGCAGCGGCTTGAGTGCTTCCGGCGTCGCCTCCCGGTTCGCCTTGTACTCCTGGTCGGTGGCAGCTCGTTCGGCGGAGCCGTGCTCGCCGTCGAAGACCACCAGGACCTCGGGTTCCGTGACGTCGAGGTCGTCACGGATCGCGGCGCGCAGCAGGGGGAAGAACGCGAACAGCCCAGTCAGCTCGCGGGTTTTGTCGCGGGAATGGATCGGCGCGGGGAAGCCGAAGGTGCCGGCCCACAGGAGGTTGAATCCGTCGACGAGCAGCAACGGAGCAGGGGTAGCTGTGGTTTCGGGCATCACGACACCGCCTCCAGAAAGAAGTCAGCGATTCGGCGGGGCTCGAACGGGGCCGCCCGCCGATACACGGTCTGTGTAGTCGCGGCGTACAGTATGTCATCTTCCAGAAGGGTTTGTGCCGCCTTGTGGAGGGCGACCGACCCCTCGTCGTGGTCGACGAGCAGGTGGTCGCCGTGGCCCGTCGGGCCGATCAGGGCCGGCATGCTGAAGGCCACGAGGACCAGTCCGCCAAGTCCATCGACAAGGCTGGCGACCTCGTCGACCCCGAGACCGGGGCGACGTACGAAGCTGAGACCGACGCCGCCCAGGACAAGCTGAAGGCCGAGCTCGACGACGACGCGGACACGGACACCCCGCCCAAGGGGTAGGGCGCAGCGAAGGCACACCTTTCGCACGTCGCCGAGTGGAACCTGCGCAGGGACGGCTGCCTTCAGCCCAACCGGCGGTCACGGCCGCGAGCGTGCCAACGCCCGCTGGTGGCTGCGGGCTTACGGCATCGACCGGCCCGGGGAATCCGGTTCCAAACGCTCCAGGGGAGAGAGCGCCCGATCGGATGAAGCGGCCGACGTGGAGCCGACCGCCCGGGGCTCAGCCGACCATCATGGTCACCAGACCCGCCACCGGTTCGCGGTGGCCTCACCCATGGGATGTGCAGCATGGCCGACTGGAGCTACGAAGACCGCGGAACTCCGGAGGATGTCCTCCTGATCAGCAGCATCGATGTGACCCCCGATCCGCCGGCGCCGGGCAAGGACCTGGCCGTCAACGTCGCGGGCCATCTCCAGAAGTTGCTCGACGACGAGGCGTACGTCGAGACCACGGTGAAGCTCGGGCTGATCAAGCTCCTCCAGAAGCGGCAGACCTTGAAAGAGTTCTTCGCCGAGTGGGGTGGGTCGGTGCCGTCGGCAACGGGTCCGTTCACCGTCGAACTCTCCAAGGCGCTGCCGAGAGAGATTCCGCGGGCCAAGTTCACGATTCGGCTCGACGCCTACACCGGAGCCGAGGAAGAAGCCTTCTGCCTGGAACTGAAGGTCAACTTCATGGCCTCCTGACCCGCAAGGGCAGCCATCCGGGTGCGCGGGAAGGCAGCTCCCCGTACGGCCCTTCCCGTAGCCCGGACATGACGGATACATCGAGCCCAGCGCCATCAGCGAGGCCGGGCAGGCGGTCGGCCGTGGCCGGACCCGACCTACCGACGTCAGCCAGAGCTGGAACGGCGCCCGCCTGCTCACCCCTCTTCGTGAAGATCTTTGGATCTTGCCTTGTCGCGCGAGCGGTGGGGCCAGGCTGGGGGTTGATACTGGTGGGCTCGCGTAATCAACTGTCGCGTATTCACTGCCGCAGGAAGCCCGCGCGGCGGGGTGCAGCGGCCGCTGTCCGACGCCGTCCGGAACAGCGGCACCGTGCGGTCCCTGGAGCGGACGGCGGCGGACCACGCCGGCCTGGTCAACGACCTCTTCTCGTTCCAGCGGGAGGTCGAGTTCGAGGGGGACTTCCACAACGCCCCGCTCGTGGTGCGGCACTTCTTCGACTGCGGCTACCCGGGAGCGGCCCGGGTCGTCGCCGACCTCGCCACCGCACGCCTCGACGAGTTCGAGCATCTGGACACCGCCGAACTGCCCTTCCTCTGCGACGACTTGGACCTCGACGGCACAAAACGGCAGACCGTCGCCGACCACGTCGAGCGGTTCAGGACCGTCATGACCGGCAACCTGCACTGGCACGCCGTCAGCGGCCGCTACCGCGAGGCCGACCTGCGTCAGCACGACGGTCGCACCCTCTCCAGCCCCGCCGGCCTCGGCACCGCCGCCGCCCGCCTCCCCCGCCGGCCGCACCGGACAGCCCCGGCACCAGCCGCGTGTAGCGATGCCTGCGGGCCCGGCCCCCGTGGCGGGTCATCCCGGAGCGGCGCTACGGCGAGCCGTGGACATGCGGACGATCATCGAGAGTCCGGCCGAGGAAGGAAGCCGAGCGGCAGCAGCACGACAGGACGTGGGACCCGACCGACACCGACCGCGCCGGACGACCCGGCCGCCCTCGCCGTCGTCGGCGAGGCGGTGGTGCGCACCCTGACGGGCGACCTCACCGTGGACAACACGGACCGGTTGCAGCACGCCCACGACCAGGTCGTCGGCGAGGCCGAGGGCCTGGTGGCCGTCGACCTGGCCGACTTCACCCTGAGCGGTGTCAGTGCAGTGGGCCGCACAGGGCCGGGGCGGTGGCTTCCTGGGGCAGGGCGGGGTTGAGTTCGCTGGCGCCCAGGACGTTGTCGTAGCGGCCGTTGCCGTTGTAGTCGATGCCGTGGACGACGACGACGGCATTGTCGTTCCGGACCTGCTGCGCTACGTCGGAGGTCAGCTGGATGGTGCGGCTGTAGTGGAAGGTCCCGGAGGACGGGAAGCGGTCGACGGCCAGGGCGCTGCCGGGGCTGGTGTCGCCGGTGGTGGTCAGGGAGGTGCCGATCGGGCCGTAGGCCGGCAGGCCGTCGGTGGTGCTGATGGCCTGGTGTCCGTTGTGGTCGCCGGCGGCGTCGGCGGTGGGGCATTCGCCGTTGCCCTTTTCGTGGATGTGCATGGCGTGCGGGGCGCCGTTGAGGAGCCCGGTGGCGTTGACGGCGATGCGGGCGGTGTTGTCGCTGTTGAGCTGCACGGTGGCGGTGCCGACGCTGTGGACGTGGTTGGTGGGGACGGGCAGCAGGATGGCCAGGGTGAAGGACGACTGGTGGGGGGCGAGGAAAGCCGAGGTGCGGAAGGGGGTCGTGGTGCGGCCTTCGTCGATGCCGGTGCCCTCGTGGGCGAAGGCGGGTGCGCCGGCCGCGCCGAGCAGGACGGCGGCCAGGAGGGGTGCTGCGAGGTGTCGTAGGTTCACGGCGGATGCTCTCCGGTGAGGGGGTCCGCGCGGTCCGCGGCGCCCGCTTCGCGGATGGGCGGGACTGCTGCCGGCTGAACTGCGCGCTTCCTACTGAGGGTTCGCAGGCACCGGGGCGACGGCTTGGTGGGCGGGCGAAGTAACTTCGTGGCCGATCGGTGCCGACGGCTGGAACGCGGCCGGCCGCCGACCCCCGGCGTGGTCGGCGGCCGTGCAAGGCTCAGGACGTGGGCATCAGGACGGTGTCGACGATGTAGACGGTGGCGTTGGCGGTCTGAACGTTGCCGCACAGCACCTTGGAGTCCTTGTTGACGGTGAACTCCTGGCCCGAGCCGGTGACGGTCAGCTCGCTGCCCTCGAGCGTCTTGTGGGTGCCGGGCAGCGCGGCGGGGGCGAGGCGGTTGGGGGTGACGTGGTAGGTGAGGATCTTGGTGAGCTTGTCCTTGTCGGCGAGGACCGCGTCCAGCTGTGCCTTGGGGATCTTGGCGAACGCGTCGTTGGTCGGGGCGAACACGGTGATGTTCTGGGCGGAGTTGAGGGTGTCGACCAGGCCGGCCTGCTTGACCGCGGTGACCAGCGTGGACAGCAGCGGGTTATTCGAGGCCGCGGTGGCGACGGGGTCCTTGGCCATGCCGGTGAACGATCCGGCGCCGTCCTTCGGCACGGCGGCACAGGCGGCGCCGAAGGGCTGGTCCATCACCTGCACGGGCGTGGCCGTGGCCGGCACGGCGGAGGAGGCGGCTGCGGACGCGGACGGGGTGTCCATGGCGGTTCCGCTGCCACTGCTGCTGCAGGCACTCAAGGTGAGGGCGAGCGCGCCGGCCGCCAGGACGGTGGCCAGGGAGGAGCGGCGGATGGGGGACAGCGACATGAGGTTTCTCCTGATCTGGATGGGTTCATGAGGTAGTGGCGTACTGATTCGGGCTGGCGGAAGGTCGGCCCGAAGCCTTGGTGGTTGCTGCTGACTCGGCCACGGGCCGGGCCCGGGCGGTCGGGCGGGTCAGGTGACGGTGACGACGGTGCTGTGCCAGCCGGTCGCGCCGGCCGGGAACGGCGCGGCGCGCTGCTCGGTCTGGACGGCCCCCGAGGCGTCCGTGGCCCGCACCTCGATGCGATGGGTGCCGGGCCGCGCCGCGGACCAGGTGTGGGTCCACTGCCGCCACAGGTCCGGTCCGCCGTCGGCGGCGAGCTGGGCGGTCTGCCAGGGGCCGCCGTCGATGCGCACCTCCACGGCGGCGATGCCCCGGTGGGTGGCCCAGGCGGTTCCCGCGAGCGTGACGTCCCCGGCGGGGACGCGGGCGAAGGGGGCGGGGACCTCGATGCGGGAGGCGGTGCGTACCTCGCCCCGGCGGTCCCAGCCGCGTCGGACCCAGTACGGGTCGTACGCGGCGAAGGTGGTGACGTCCAGGTCGACCAGCCACTTGGTGGCGGAGGTGTAGCCGTAGAAGCCCGGTACGACGCTGCGGCAGGGGAAGCCGCGGGCCACCGGAAGGGCCTCGCCGTTCATCGCGACCGCGAGCAGTGCCGGGCGGCCGTCGAGCACGGACTCCAGCGGCGTGCCGATGGTCATGCCGTCCTGGGAGCGGCCCACCAGCTGGTCCGCGCCCGGTCGTACCCCTGCCCGGCGCAGCAGGGCGGGCAGTGAGGCGCCGAGCCAGCGGGTGGTGCCGACGTACGGGCCGCCGACCTCGTTGGAGACGCAGGACAGGGTGTGGTCCAGCTCCTGGAGCGGCAGGCGCAGCAGGTCGTCGAACGTGAGCAGGATCGGGTGGTCGACCATGCCGTGGATGCGCAGTGACCAGTGCCGGGGGTCGATCCGGGGCAGGGTGAGGGCGGTGTCGACGCGGTAGAAGTCCGCGTTGGGGGTGGTGAACGGGGACAGGCCGGGCACCGCGGGGTGGAGGGAGCCGGGTAGCGGCGGCAGGCGTTCGGCGGGTGCGGGGAGACGGACCGCGGCCCGGGCGGCGGCGATGTCGTAGCGGTTGTCAGAGAGCGCTCGTCCGCCGAAGCCGGTGAGGGCGCCGAACGCGACGGTGCCGCCCGTGACGGCCAGGACGGTGCGGCGGCTGGGGCCGTGCGGAGGCACGTCGACAGCCGGCCGCTCGGTGACGGCGAGGGGTTCGGGGAGCCGCGCGCCGGTCCCGTCGGGGGATGCGGTGGCCGCGGCCCCGCGCAGAAGTCGGGCGAGGAGGAGCATCGCGGCGAATCCGACGATGCCTGCGGTGACGGCGGGCAGTGCGCCGGTGGTGGTGGCGCCCGGTCGTGAGAGGGCGGCCCAGATGCCGACGCCGCCGAAGAGCGCGAACACCGTGGCGCCGGCGAGCGGCCGTCGTCGGGCGAGGATTCCGGCGAGGGCGGCGAGCAGGGCCATGCTGAGGTAGATGCCGGTGAGCAGGACGGGCTTGTCGTTGGTGCCGAAGGTGCGGACCGCGTATTCCTTGAGCGGAGTCGGCGTGAGGTCGATCGCCGCCGACCCCACCGCGTACACGGGTGCGGTGTCGGGTCCGGTGAACGCGGCGACCAGCTCGCCCGCGCCGACGGCCGCAGCGGCGGCGGCCAGACCGGTGGCGGCCGCCGCGGCGGACCGCAGGATCCGGTCGCGCACGTCTCGGGAGGGGCTCTTGATGCTCACGTCGGCCATTCGGCGCATCCAGGTCGGCGGATGGGTGCCGCTTCTCGGGGCCACCCGCGCAAGTGAACGGAAGGCGAATGCCCACCGCCCGCGCGTGAGGCGTGATAAGGAGGCGCGGTTCGAAGAACGCAGGTTCAATCGCCGGCCCGGCAATCCGCGGAGGCCGCGGCATCGAAGAACCGGTGTCACTTCTCGTTCGTCGGCTCTGGCGGGACCGCTCCCGCCGGGTCATGGAGGTTCCCTTGATCCCCTTCGTCCCGCCTTCGGCCCTTTCGGCCCTTTCGGCCGGGCCCTTGTTCGTGCAGGTCCCGCAGTGAGCGCGGTGCTGCGCCTGTCCGGTCCCGGCCGACCGGGTCCAGACCTGAAGGAACTCGTCGGGAAGGTCGCCCTGGGCGATCAGGATGCCTTCAGCAGCCTCTACGACGCCGTGGCCGGGCCAGTGCTCGGGCTGGTGCGCCGGGTGGTGCGCGATCCGGCGCAGTCGGAGGAGGTCGCGCAGGAGGTGCTGCTGGAGGTGTGGCGCAAGGCCGCCCAGTACCGGCCCGATCGGGGCGAGGTGATGGCATGGGTCCTGACCATCGCGCACCGGCGCGCGGTGGACCGGGTGCGCGCCGCGCAGGCGACCGCCGACCGTGAGCACCGGATCGCCGCCGCCTCGCACACCCCGCCCTTCGACGAGGTCGCCGAGCAGGTCGAGGGCCGGCTGGAGCGGGAGCAGGTCCGGCGCTGCCTCAAGGGCCTCACCGAGCTGCAGCGCGAGGCGCTGACCCTGGCCTACTTCAGCGGTTTCACCTATCCGCAGGTGGCGGAATTGCTCGGGGCTCCGCTGGGAACCATCAAGACACGGATGCGCGACGGCCTGATCCGGCTCCGCGACTGCCTGGGGGTGACCGTATGAGTACCGCAGACCTGCACACCCTCACCGGCGCGTACGCCGCGCACGCCCTCGACCTCGACGAACGCGAGGAGTTCGAACGCCACCTGGCCCATTGCCCGGCGTGCGCTCTGGAGGTCGCCGAGTTCTCGGCCACGCTCGCGCGTCTGGGCTCTGCCCAGGCCGTGTCGGTGCCGCGCGACTTCAAGCAGCGGGTCATGGCGTCCCTGGACACGACCCGTCAGGAACCTCCGCGATCGAGGCAGCAGCCCGTGGGCAGGCGCGGCGGACAGCGACGCCGGGCCGTCTACCGGCTCGCGCTGGCGGCGTGCCTGGCGGCGGCGCTCGGTGCGGGCGGAATCGCGGTGCAGCAGTACCATCAGGCCGACCAGGCCCGGGCCCGGGCGGCGGTGCTCCAGCAGCAGCAGGACCGGATCGGCGGCCTGCTCACGGCACCGGACGCCCGCACCGCCAGCGGCCCGGTCACCGGCGGCAGCGGCGTGGCGACCGTGGTGTGGTCCAGGAACCAGGACACCGCCGGGCTGCTCGTCTCCGGGTTGCCCGAGCTCAAGACCGGCACCACCTACGAGTTGTGGTTCAACGACGGCGGCACGATGCGCCCCGCCGGCCTGATGCAGTCCGCCAGTGGGGCAACGCTGTTGACCGGGCCCGTGAACGGCGCGACCGGCATCGGGGTGACCGTCGAGCCGGCCGGCGGCTCGGCGCAGCCCACAGGAGCGCCGGTGGTGCTGCTCCCGTTCGCCTGACCCTTCACGGCCGGTTCCGCTGCCCGTCGGGCAGCGGAACCGGTGCATCTCTTGCCCTCGCCGCGAAACGGTGTGATCCGCCTGGTCAACGCCCAGACGGAAACGCTGTTCGGCTACCCGCGGGATGAACTCCTCGGCCGCCCCGTGGAGATCCTGGTGGCACAGCGGTTCCGAGAGCAGCACCCCGGCCACCGAGTGGGCTACTCCGTCAACCAGCAGGTCCGTCCGATGGGCGCCAATCTGGAACTGTACGGACTGCGCCGCGACGGGGCCGAGTTCCCCGTCGAGATCAGTCTCAGTCCCTCGCAGACGCCCGACGGACTCCTGATCTCCGCCGCGGTGCGCGATGTCTCCGAACGCAAAGCCGCCGAGGCCCGCTTCCGGGCCCTGCTGGAAGCCGCCCCGGACGCCATCGTCATCGTGGACGACTGCGGGACCATCCAGCTCGTCAACGCCCAGACCGAAGCCCTGTTCGGCTACCGACGCGAAGAACTGCTCGGGCACCGGGTCGAAGTCCTCGTTCCGCAGCGTTCCACCATCACCACCCCTCCCGACGATGACGTCGGTGGCCCACACCACAGGGAACATGCCCGTCCCGTCGCCCCCGGTGACCGCTACCCACTTCAAGGCCCCGAGGGGATCCTCGCGCTGAACAGGACCCGGACCCGCGGGCGCGGAGCGGATGCGGGCGCTGCGAGATGAACTCGACGGATCGTGGATGACGACGTGTGCGGGGTGCTCGGCGCGGGCAGGCGGCGGTTCACACACCGACACCGAGGAGGCAGTTGTGAGCGGCATGTGGGACTACCAGAAGGCGACCGGTTACACCCCGGGCACCGACCTGACCGGTTTCCGGGTGGAAGCCGCGGACGGCCACATCGGCAAGATCGACAAGCACACGGAGGACGTCGACTCGGCGCACGTCGTCGTCGACACCGGCCCGTGGATCTTCGGCAAGCACGTCCTGCTGCCCGCGGGCACCGTCGTGCGGGTGGACTCCGACGAGAAGACGGTGTGGATCAACCGCACCAAGGACGAGATCAAGAACGCGCCGGAGTTCGACCCCGACAAGCACAGCGACGACGCCGGCTACCACACACAGGTCGGCGGCTACTACGGCGACCCCACGGCGGACCCCCGCCTCTGAGAACCGCACCGGCATCCGGCCCGGACCCCCGCCCCGGGGGTCCGGGCCGCCGCTGTCCACGGTGCGGGTCCGTCTCGGCCCCCCGGCAAGTACAGGCGGGAGTACGAACGGGGCGGTGACCGTGCCCCTCCCGGTGGTTCGACGGACGATGCCGGCACACACCGTGCCGGCCGTCGCCGAACTCGTCGCCGCCGAGCGCGCCGGCGGGCACCTGGCCGCACGCTGATCCGGCGAGATCCGAAAGAGAAGGCCCAGAGGGCCACCCGGGAACGGCCGAGGGCCGCATCCGCCGATCGGAGGGTGTGGCCCGCGGAATCGCTCGGGCGAGCCGGGAGCGGCCCGCGGAGGTGCTCAGGCGACGTCGATGTAGAACTTCTCGTCACCGCCGCCGTTGGCGTTGAACTGGCAGTTCACCGTGCCGCCGGGGCCGGTCGCGGCGGTCACGCCGCTGCCGACCACCAGGCGTTCGGTGCGCCGAATTCCGGAATCGGAATGTCGATCGACGCCGACCCGGACAGCATGGTGAATCGCCGAACGGGACGGCTTTCCCGCTGCCGACGATGAATGTGCCGCCCCCGATTAAGCTTCCTGCTGACGCAGGCCCCGCACTGACTGTAATCGGGCCGGTGCGGCTGTCCAGAGTCCCATTTCCGCTTAGCCGGACGGATCATGGGATGTGCCCGCGAAATGCCCGCTGACCTGGGAACGGCGGTTTGTCGGGGACGGATATCCCGTGCGGATCGACGGGGCGGCGGATCAGAACCACCCCGGCGGGGTGTTGGCGGCCGTCCGGTCCAGCGTGTCGAGATCCGAAAGGAACGGCCTGGCCCCGGATGGTGCCCGTGCGCGGCGCGTTCAGGGCACGAGGTTCATGGAACCGATTCGCCGGCACCATCACCACGGACGTCATCACCGTCAGGTGAGGCGGTTGACCAGGGCGGTGAAGAGCGCGGGGGCGCGGGTGGCCAGGGGGACGATCCGTGGGCCCAGGAGCGGGTTGACGCGGGCTCGTACCAGTGCTCCGGTGAGCAGGCGGTGGTCGCGGGTGGCGCGGCGCCAGGCCCGCTCGTAGTCCAGCGGCCGGCCGGCGCGTACGCAGCGCACCAGGTGGGCCGCGCCGGTGAGGGCGAGCGAGATGCCCTCGCCGGTGAGCGCGTCGATGTAGCCGGCGGCGTCCCCGACCAGCAGGACGCGTCCCGCCACCCTGGCCCGTACCCGCCGGCGCATCGGTCCGGCGCCGCGTACGGCCGAGCCACTGTGGGCGGTGAGGCGGTGAAGGAGTGCGGGGAACGCGGGCAGCAGTGCGTCGAACGGCAGTCGCTCGCCGGTCAGGACGGCGACGCCGATCCGGTCCGGGCCGAGCGGGGTGACGTAGGCCTCGCCGAGTGCGGACCAGTGGACCTCCACGCAGTCGGTCCAGGGCGCCACCGCGAAGTGCCGTCGCAGTCCGTAGCGCGCGGGTCGCGGGTCGGGGCGTTCCAGGCCCAACTGCCGGCGCAGGGGCGAGTGCAGGCCGTCCGCGGCGGCCAGGTAGCGGGCGGTGAGTCCGGCGGCGGTGATGCTGTCGCGGTCCTGGTGGACGGAGGTGACCTTCCCCGCCAGCACCGGCACGCCGAGTTCGGCCGCCCGGCGGGACAGTGCGGCGTGCAGGACGGTGCGCCGCACGCCCATCCCCGCCTCGTGGCGGAACCTGCCCTCGGCGCGGTGGCGGTCGTCCAGGTAGCGGATGCCGCGGATCGGGTGGCCGACCACCGGCACGTCCAGGGCGGCCAGGGCGCGGACGGCCCCGGGCATCAGTCCCTCGCCGCACGCCTTGTCGATCGGGGCGGGACGTGGTTCGAGGACCACCGTGTCGAGCCCGGCCAGGGCGGCGTGGATCGCGGTGGCGAGGCCGGCGGGGCCGCCGCCGGCGACGAGGAGGTCGATCACGTCGACGCCGTGGCGCAGTCGGCCAGGGCGGCGTTCTCGCAGCGCAGCCGGGTGGCGAGCAGGGGGAGATTGAGCAGGGTGAAGGCGGTCGCGGTGAGCCAGGCGCCGTGGACGAGGGGCAGGGCGGCGCCCTCGGCGACGACGGCGAGGTAGTTCGGGTGGCTGAACAGCCGGTAGGGGCCGGTGCTGACCAGCGGCAGGTGGGGCACCACGATGACCCGGGTGTTCCAGCGCGGCCCCAGGGAGTGGATGCACCACCAGCGCAGGGCCTGGGCGGCGAGTACGAGGATCAGCATGGGCAGGCCCAGGGCCGGCAGGAAGGGACGGTGCGCGAGGTGGACCTCGGCCAGACAGCCGGCCAGCAGTGCGGTGTGGAGCAGGACCATGACGGGGTAGTGGCCGGAGCCGTGTTCGACACCGCCGCGTGCCCGGCTCCAGGCGGCGTTGCGGCGCGCGACGGCGAGTTCGGCCAGGCGCTCGACGGCGACCAGGAGGACCAGCAGCGTGTACAGGGGCATCCGGGCCTACCAGCGCAGGAGGACGAGTTCGGAGCAGAAGCCCGGTCCCATGGCGAGGAGCAGACCGGGGCCGCCGGGGGGTGGTGGCGGGTCGTGGGCGAGGGTGTCGCGCAGGATGTGCAGGACGGAGGCGGAGGAGAGGTTGCCGACCTCGGCCAGTGAACGCCGCGTCAGTTCCAGCGCGCGGGCGTCGAGCCCGAGGCTCTCCTGCAAGGCGTCCAGGACCTTGGGTCCGCCCGGGTGGGCGACCCAGCCGGTGACGTCCGGCGGCTTCAGGTCGTGTTCGGCGAGGAAGGACCGGACGTCCTCGCCGACGTGCAGGCGCACCAGTTCGGGCAGTTCGGCGCCGAGGACGATGGTGAAGCCGCTGTCTCCGATGTCCCAGCCCAGCGCGCGCTCGGTGCCCGGGTACAGGCGGCTGCGGGTCGCCGCCACCCGCGGCCCCGCGAAGTCCCCGGACCGCGGGTGGTGGCGTCCGACGGCCACCAGGGCGGCGGCGCCGTCACCGAACAGGGCACCGGCCACCATGTTCGGCACGGAGGTGTCGGCGCGCTGCAAGGTGAGGGAGCACAGCTCGACCGAGAGCAGGACCGCGACGTGCCCGGGATGGCCCTGGAGGTAGTCGTGCAACCGGGCCAGGCCCGCGGCGCCGCCCACGCAGCCCAGGCCGAAGATCGGCACCCGCTTCACGTCCGGCCGCAGGCCCACCCGCCCGGCCAGCCGGGCCTCCAACGAGGGCGCGGCGATACCCGTCACCGAGGTGGAGACCACCAGGTCCACCTCCTCGGGCGCCAGACCGGCCGCCGCCAGGGCGCCGCTCAGGGCTTCCTCCGCCAGCCGCAGCCCCACGTCGATGAACAGGTCGTTGGCCCGACCGAACCCGCCCGACTCGCGGTAGCGCTCCAGCGGCAGAGCCAGGTGGCGGGTGCTGACCGCGGCGGTGGCGTGCAGCCGTTGGAGGACGCCGCGCTGGGCGTCGGACGCCGCGCACATCGCCGTCAGGGCCTCGGTGATCTCACCCTGCTCGTACCGGTGCGGCGCGAGCACGCCGTGGACAGCCGCGATTGTGGTCACCGGCTCACCCTAGACGTGATCTGATACTTCATCATGAAATGACCGCCAGTCGGCGATTTGCCCGATCTAGCATGAGGACGTGCACACCACCGGAGTCCGGCCCGCGACAACCCCGACCGTTCAACCGCAGTCCAGGAGGGGCGCAGCGGCACGGGGGCTGCTGGCCGCCTCCCACGCCGCGCCCGCGCTCGCCGTCACCGCCGTCGTCACCGCTCTCGCCGTGGCCTGGGGGCGGGGCACGGCGGGAAGCGCGCTGGTGGCCTCGGCGGTCCTGACCGGGCAGCTGTCGGTGGGCTGGTGCAACGACCGGATCGATCTTCACCGCGATCTCGCCACCGGCCGCACCGACAAGCCGCTGGTGGCCGGCGTCGTTCGCCCGCGGAGCGTGGCCGCCGCCGCCGGGGGCGCACTCGCGCTGTGCGTCCCGCTCTCGCTGGCGGGCGGACTGGCGGCGGGCGCCGCCCACCTCGTCGGGGTCGCGGCGGCCTGGTCCTACAACCTGGGCGTCAAGCGCACGGCGCTGTCCTGGCTGCCCTACGCCGGGGCCTTCGCGCTCCTGCCCGCCTTCGTCACCCTCGCGCTGCCCGGCCACCCGTGGCCCCCGGCGTGGGTGACGGCGGCCGGCGCCCTGCTCGGTACGGGTGCTCACCTCACCAACGCGCTTCCCGACATCCCCGGCGACCTGGCCACCGGGGTGCGTGGTCTGCCCCACCGCCTCGGCCCGCACCTCACCCGCGCCCTGGCCGCGACCCTGCTGCTGGCCGGGGCGGCCGCCCTCGTCCTGGGACCGCCCGGGCCCCTCACCACCACCGACCGGGCCTGCCTCGCCGCCACCGGCACGCTCGCACTCACGGTCGCCCTCCCCACCCGCGACCCGCGCAGCCGCCTGCCCTTCCTCGCCAGCCTCGCGCTGGCCGCCCTGGACATCGCCCTGCTCCTGCTGCGCGGCACCGCTCTCACCTGACAGCGGCACGCGCGGCCTCGTCACACCGCACCGCCTCGCTCACCGTCCGATCCGCCGGGAGTATCGCGGCGCCGGGGCGGTGACCGGTGCGCGGGCCGGGAAGGACGGATTGGGCCATTCGGGCCGTGTCGGGGCCCTGGGCCGTCGCGCAGGTCGCCACAGGTAGCCGGGAGCGGGACGGGCGAGCGGGCCGGGTCCGCGAGTTGCCGCCGCCCACGGCCGCCTTCACGAGCACAGGACACCGGCGCGGGTGGACCCGCTCTCCGCGATCGTCCGAGGAGGCCCCGCCGCCACGTCACCGCCGACTCCGCGCTCCGGCGGACGGTCCGCAGTAGTCGCCTGCCGTCGTCGCCATCGATCTCACGGACCCGCGCGCGTTCGGCGGCGTGATCATTCTGACGGCCCCGTGCCGCTCAGCGGCTCCCAGGAGTCACCGGGTCCTGGCCACCTGAGCAGGGCCTACGGGGGCTGGATGGTGCGGCCCGGCGCATCGTCGGCGGGTGATCGGCACTCATTTCACAGCGCCTGGCCTGCACGGCGGAGATGCTGAGTATGGCGCCGGGTGAGCCGACGTCGGGCGGTGGCCGCTTGCGACAGACCGCTCCTGCCGCGCGCGGGCCGCAATCCGGCGATGACGAAGATCGCGGCGAGAAGCAGAGGCGCTGACAGAAGGACGAGGACGGGCATCATCGGACTCCTCACACAAGTGGTCGAGCACGTATCCGGGTCTGTGCACGAGAGTGGTGTGGAGATCACTTGCCCGCTGAGAGGTCGCCCAATCCCGGTCGTGAGACGCGGCGTTCGGCGCGCCGTGGCCGGCTCCCGGGGCAGACGGACCCCGCGCACGCACCCGCACGCACAACCGGGCCGGCCGCGACTCGGCACGACGAGGCCGGTGGGCCGCTCCCACAGACGTCCGCTCGCTCCGCGCGGCAGTACGAAGGCCGGGGAAGTAGGTGACCTTCGCACCACTGCGGCCGGACGCGCGGGGCGCGTCCCGGGGCCGGTCGGAACGAATCCGACCGGCCCCGGAAGGTCCACTACCCCAGCGGCGTTCGCCACCCGGCAGGTGCGCGGGGTCAGCTCGTCGGCAGTGCCTCGAACAGGCCGCGGCCCGCACGCTGTGCCCGGCCGGCCTTGACGAGCCGTTCCAGGGTCGTGCGGACGTTGTCGTCCGTGCTGCCGGGGCCGAGGGTCGCGGAGACCTCGCCCGCCCGCACCGGCTTGCCGGCCGCGGCGAGGGCGTTCAGGACATCGTCGGCGATCCCACGGGATCGCTTCGGCGCCGTCAGGGCTGCCGGAGCCGGCGAGGCCGACTTCTTCGCCGGGGTCTTCTTCGCGATCCGTGCCTTGGGCTTGCTCTCGGCCGGGCCGGCGCCGGCTTCGGCGGCCGCAGGGGTGGTCCCGCGGGGCTTGCGTGCGGTCCGCTTGGCGGGCGCTGCCTTGGTGGCGGGCGCCCGACGTCGGGTTGCCTTCTTCGGTTCCGGTTCGTCGGCTGCGGGGAGCGGCCCCGCGGCGGCCCCGGCCGGCTCCGGCTCCGCTGCCGCCGGAGCTTCTTCGGCGGACACGGGTGGGGGAGTGGCGGGCTCGGCTGTCGTGCCGACGGAGGGCCGCAGGGCCGCGTCGGCTGCGAGCAGGCCGTCGAGGGCGACCCGCAGCGAGGTGACGTACGCGGCGACTCGCCCCAACTCGCTTTCGAGCGCGGCTTTCTGCTCCTCGAGCCGGGAGAGCTGGCCCTCGACGAGCGTGATGGCGGCTGCGACGCCGGAGTTCGTGTCGACGGAAGGTGCCAAGGGGTGACCTCACTCACATGTGGGAACGGCGACCGCCGTACGGATGATCGCCTTCATGACGCGCCTGCCCGCTCTGCACCCGGGCAACCCTGCAGGGAGCCGGGGACAGCAGCGAACCTCACGGGCTGTTCGAACATCCGCCCAAGGTGGCACTCGCGTGTCTGGTCGGATCCCGAAGGGCCCTCGAAGAGTTCGGCCGTCACGACACCGCGCTCCTCGACCCACCGCGGCTGCGCCATGCCCGGGACCATCCACCGGCCCCACCGACCCGGTGTCCTCCACCCTCCACCTGGACGGTGATCGTGCCCGGCCCGGCTCCCGCCTCGGATACCGTTCTCCTACACGGGGTGCCATAACGGATGTGGCGCCCCCTACGGAGGTAGCCAGCGTATGAGTTCCAAGCGCAGCCAGAATCCAGCCCTGCCCGTCCTCGACGACGCCTACCGGCTCGCGTCGGTCAAGGACACTGAAGAGTCCACCCGCGACCTGGCCGCACGGCTGGCCACCACCGAGCTGCGCCGCGCCTCCCACCCCGGCCGGGTCACCTGGGATCCCACCGATCAGGCCGAGCCCGTACCGGCCCCGCCGACTGTGGTCGACGGCGACGGGGACCTGTGGCTGAGGGACCGGGGAACCGGCACCTGGACCATGCCCGAATTCGACCCGAAGACGTTCCCGGCCCGCTGTGGCGAGGTCCTGACGTGGAGCGAGCTCTCCTGTGAGTACGGCCCACTGACCGCACTGGCCGACGACCGCCACGTCGGCGGCCGCCGCCGCTGACCGTGCGGCCCACTGGGTCGACCGCGCCCCGGAAGGACACCGACCCGGCCCTGACCGTGGCCCTTCTCCTCGATCCGGAGCGGATCTGGCCACACGGTCCGCCGGGTTGTCCAGGCGGTGTGCTCGCGCTTCGAGGTGCTGCGTGAGCCTGTGGGCAAGCGAACCACCGCCCCGGGACGCCTGACCGGTGATGCCCTGGGAGCAGCCGCACAGCAGTGGTCGAGGCGGAGCCCACCTGCTGGTGACTCCACCCGCGCTTGCGCGGAATACGACACGTCGGGAACACCCCTCTCCGTCGGTAGAGCGGACAGCGAAGGGCCGCCACCGATTCGGTGGCGGCCCTTCGCCGGTGTGACGGTGAGGGCTTGTTCGGGCGAATGGAGAACCCGTGCGGACTCGGCACTCCGGCTGGGCCGGTGGCCGCCGCCGCCGGAGCAGCCGGGGAACGCCTGGGAGGTGTCGGCTCGGGGCGGGTGACCGGGCTTCGGGGTCAGCCGCCGACGTGGATGCCGGGTCGCCGGGCGGGGTCGGGTTCGTGCTTGCGGATGATCTCCCGGGTGACGGGGGCCGTGTCGCCGCGGCCGAGGAGGAAGTAGCGGAACATGTGCTTGAGGGGGCTGCCTTCGGCCCAGGCGAAGTAACAGTGCGGTTGGACGCCGGTGGAATCGCGCAGAGCGAGCAGGATCGCGGCGATGGCGTTGGGCGCGGCGGGGGCTTCGGTGCGCAGGACGCGGTAACCGTCGACCTCCACGCCGTGGACGGTGAGGGTTTCGCTGAAGTCGGAGGGGTCGACGACCTCGATCTCCAGGAACAGCACGTCGGCGGGGCCGGGCACCGGGTTGATGCCGCGCTGCTCGCGTTCCTTGTCCTCGTACTCCGCGCGGTCGCCGGCCTGGCGGCGGTTGGCGATGATGTTGATGGCCTGGTCGTGGGCGAGGGTGTCGGTGACGAACCGGCGGGCCGCCGGGTCGAGGACGATGCGGTCCGCGCGCAGCTCGGTGGTGCGCGAGACGCGCGAGATCAGCGACACGGTGATGATGCCGAGGATGAACAGGCCGGAGATGGCGATGCCGTCGGGCTTGTCGACGATGTTGGACGCCAGGGCGTAGAACAGCACCGCGGTGAGGAGGGCGAAGCCCGCGGTGGCGGCACGGCGGCGCCGGCGCAGGGCGGAGACGGTGACGGCGAACGCGCCGGAGACCATCATGGCGAGGATGCCGGTGGCGTAGGCGCCGGCCTGCGCGTTGACGTCCGCGTCGAAGGCGATCGTGATGAGGATGCACAGCGCCGTGTAGACGAGGACGACCGGGCGTACCGCGCGTCCCCACTCGGGAGCCATCCCGTAGTCGGGCAGGTAACGGGGGACGATGTTGACCAGGCCCGCCATGGCGGAGGCACCGGCGAACCACAGGATCAGGATGGTGCTGACGTCGTAGACGGTGCCGAACGCCTCGCCGACCTTCTCGTGGGCCAGCCATGCCAGCGCGCGTCCGCCGGCCGCGCCGCCGGCCTCGAACTCCTTGTGGGGGATGAGGACCGTGGTGACGAAACTCGCGGCCAGCAGGTAGACGCTCATGACGACCGCGGCGGTGGTCAGCAACTTGCGGGCGTTGTGGATGCGCGCTTCAAGCCGCTCGGCCGCGTTCGCGCCCTCGGCGGCCACCAGGGGCATCATGCTCACGCCCGTCTCGAAACCGGACAGGCCCAGCACCAGCAGCGGGAACGCCAGCAGCGCCGGTTCGGCCAGGCCGCTGAAACCGCCGCCGCCTTCGGCCAGCGCGTCCGTCCACGCCGACCAGGCCCCCGGCGTGGTGAACACGTCCACCAGGCCGACGGTGACGGTCACCGCGTTGAGGACGAGGAAGACCGCGACGAGGGGGATGGCGACGGTGACCGCCTCACTGAACCCGAGCAGGAAGACCCCGCCCAGCAGGAGCAGCAACCCGATGGTGAGGGCGACCTCGTGGCCGTGCAGGGCACCGGACAGGTAGGGGTTCTCCACCAGGTGCACGGAGGCATCCGCCGACGACAGCGTGATGGTGATGATCCACGACGTGGCGACGAAACCGAGCAGCACCAGAACGAACAGTTTGCCCCGCCAGAACGGCAGCAGGTCCTCCAGCATCGCCACCGACCCCGCTCCGTTGGGGCTCTCCCGCGCGACCCGCCGGTACATCGGTAGCATCCCCACCAGCGTCAGCAGCACGATCAGCAACGTCGCCAGCGGCGAGACCGCTCCAGCGGCCAGCGCGGCGATGGCCGGCACGTAGGCGAGGCTGGAGAAGTAGTCCACCCCGGTCAGGCACATCACCTTCCACCACGCCTGCGGCTCGGCGTGCTCCTCGGCGGCCGCCGGACCCACCGGCTGCACCCGGTGGCGCAGCAGCCACCGCCCGACGCCTCCGGTCGGCTGCGCCCGCGGAGCAGCGCTCTCCACCACTTCCGGAACGGCCAGATCGGCCGGACCCTCCTTCATTCCCCCATCACCCTTCGATGCTCAGCACACCGCGGCAGTCGCCGTGGCCAGGTGAGTATGCGCTACCCGGCAACCGTCCCGAACGGGGGGCAGGCCGGGACGCGCCGCACCGGGAGCCTCCTTCCCCGCCGCTGCCGGCGCATCCCCGCGAGAAACGAGCCTCCTGCCCGGTCCACACCCGCGAGAAACGAGCCTCCTGCCGACCCGCACCGCCTGGACGGGGCCCCGCGTCGGTCACGGACCGGGCAGAGAGGGCCGCGATGGAGGAAGGGAAGGCCGGTGCCGACCGCCGGCGGGTCGGCCGGCGACCCCGCGCGGCGGGACACCTCGGCCGCCCAGGCCGGGTGGACGGGGGTGGGAGACCCGTCAGGAACGGGTGTGCGGCGGCCCTGACGGGGAAGGCGGGGCGCATCACCGGACGGTCATGCCGTACGCGCACAAGGAGAAGATCATGTCGTTCATCTGGGCCGTTGTCGCGGGTCTCATCATCGGCGTCCTGGCCAAGCTGGTCATCCCCGGCCGCCAGCCGATTCCCCTGTGGCTCACCGTCATCCTGGGTGTGGTGGGCGGTCTCATCGGCAACGCGCTCGCCGGCGCCTTCGGTGTCGCGGACACCGGCGGCATCGACTGGATCCGTCACATCTTCCAGATCGCGGCCGCCGCCGTCCTCATCATGGTCGTCACACCCCTGTGGGGCCGCCGACACGCCTGACCGGCGCCCGCCGCTCACGGTGCCCCGTCGCCCTGTTGGTCGGCGGGGCACTCGCATGCGCTGGAGTCGGGTGATCGGTCGGGCAGGCCCCTCCCGGGCCGGTCCACCCGACAGGCCGCCCGGCGCGGCGACCGAAGTGACCGAGCGGCACTGCACGACGGGGCGGCCGCTGCCTGACGGTGGTGCCGGCACCCGACGCCGGTTGGCCGGTGCGGGCGGCTGCCGCTCCGGGACAGCCGATGGGCGTGACCCGGACCCTGCGGCCGGTGCTCAGGTCACCGCGGTAGTCCTGGCCGGGCGGCTCCCCGCCTCGTGGCAGCACGAGGTCAACTCGTCACGGGCTCCAGCCGCAGCCGCCGGATCGGCCAAGGTGGTGGCTCGGCCGGGCCGAACCAGACCCGCACGTCCACCCCGGTGCGGACAGGCAGGAGGGGGAAGTCGTTCTCGGCGTGCTCGGTGCGGTGCAGCGCATGGCGCGGGTCCAGGTGCCGGGCGGCGTACGCGTCGAAGGCCGCCGCGTCCGACGGCCGGCAGAGCGTCGCGACCACCTCGCGGGTGGACGGCTCAGGTGCGAACCCCGGACCGCGCAGCAGCAGGACGTCGTCGCTGTCGACCATGGTGGCGTTGGCCGCGTCGCGGTGCTCGCGCCAGATCGTGCCGGTGTAGAACGCCTCCAGCGCGTGCCGGCGGCGCGTCATGTCGGGGAACGCGCGCAACCAGACGAAGCGGTCCGGGTCGTCAAGGTCGCGGAACCGGCCCCCCATCGTGATGCCGGCCGCCTGCTGGCCGGTCACGAACTCGCGCTCGAACAGTTCGATCAGCGTCTCCCGGGTGCCGGGACGCAGGGTGTACTGCCGGAGTTCGACGATGCTCATACGCCGGCCGGTCCGGTGCGGGCGAAATCCATGATCCAGTTGAGCTCCCAGGTGAGGCCGCCGTCGCCGGAGAACTCCTGCTCCCAGCGGGCGGCGTCCGGGCCGAGGCGGTACCAGGTGAAGTGCACCCGGATCGGGCGGCCGTCGTAGGTGTCCTCGCCGTGGAAGTCTCCGCGGTCGCCCGTGAACGCGCCGACCACCGGGGGATCCAACCGGCCCGTCCGGCTGTCGGACCAGTGGATCGACCACAGTTTCGTCCCGTGGTCGAACAGCCGCAGGGTCACGCCTTGGCGGCCGAGGGTGGGGAAGGTGATCTCGTCGATGTTCCCGGCGCCCCCGAACAACGGCTGGATCACCGAGTGGCCCGGGAACTCCTCCCAGGTGCCGGCGCCCGTGCCCGCGCCGCCGAGCGGGGTGGTGAGGCGCCGGTTGGCCACGTGCCAGGAGCCGTGCAAGAAGTCGAAGTCGTTCATGCGCCGCAGGTTAGGGGCACTCCACTGACATCCGCTGTCAGTGGATAATGGGGAGCATGCGTGCGAGCCGGCTGGTCACCCTTCTCCTGCTGCTCCAGAACCGGGGCCGGATGACGGCCCAGCAGCTGGCCGCGGAACTGGAGGTCTCCGTCCGTACGGTCTACCGCGACGTCGAGGCACTCGGGGCCGCCGGTATACCCCTGTACGGCGACGCCGGGCACGCGGGCGGCTACCGGCTGGTCGAGGGCTACCGGACCCGCCTCACCGGGCTGACCGCGGACGAGGCGCAGGCCGCCTTCCTCGCCGCACTCCCCGGCACCGCCGCCGAGCTCGGCCTCGGCGAGGCGCTCACCAGCGCCCAGCTCAAGCTGCGGGCCGCCCTTCCCGCCGAGCTGCGCGAGCACGCCGGGCGGATCCAGGAACGCTTCCTGCTCGACGCCCCGGGCTGGTACGGCGACGCCGACCGCACCCCTCACCTGGCCGCGATCGCCGCCGCGGTGTGGGCCCGGCGGGCGGTAGTCCTGCGGTACCGGCGCTGGCGGGCACCGCAGGAGATCGAGCGGCGAGTCCAGCCGTACGGACTCGTACTCAAGGCCGGCCGCTGGTACCTGGTCGCAAGCGGGCCGGCCGGAATCCGCACCTACCGGGTCGACCAGATCGTTCGACTCCGCCCCCTGGAGGAGGAGTTCGTCGTCCCGGACGGGTTCGACCTGGCCGTGCACTGGAACACCTACCTCGCCGACTTCCGAGCCCGGCTGCACACCGGGGAGGCTCTGGTACGGCTCACCCCGGCGGGAGCCCGCCGGCTCGGCGTGACACCAGCAGGTGACGGATGGACGGAAGCCCGGCTGCCCATCGAGTCCATCGACCACGCCCACGGAGAGTTCCTCCGGCTGGGCACCGACATCGAGGTCATGGCACCGGCCGAACTCCGCGACCGCATCGCCGAGACGGTACGGACCCTGGCCACCCGCTACGGGGGATGACTCCGGGCAGAGGGATCCCCGGGGGTACTGCTGTCGGCGGTGTCGTGCGAGCTGCTGGGTGAGGCGTACGAGGAGGGCGGACCGGGCCCGGCCGCCGTGGGGGCGCTGGGGGAGCGG
The DNA here is from genome assembly GCF_036226505.1 of Kitasatospora sp. NBC_01246. Lineage (NCBI taxonomy): Bacteria > Bacillati > Actinomycetota > Actinomycetes > Kitasatosporales > Streptomycetaceae > Kitasatospora > Kitasatospora sp. NBC_01246. Next base: position 8,505,534 of record NZ_CP108484.1, read on the forward strand.
CGGCGTACACGGTGGGCGACGTGGTGCCGGCGCGGCGGGGAGCCCGGCATCGCGAGCGCTCCGGGCACGGCCCGTCGCAGCCCTCGGAGAGCGAGCGGCAGGGTGGGCGGGGGAGGGGCCCGGCCGAAGTGATCGGCCGGGCCCCTCCCCCGCGCGTCAGGCCTTTCTGCGCGCCGTCTTGTAGAGCTCGGCGGTCAAGGCGGCCACCTCCTCCTGCGAGACGCCCTTGCCACCATTCATCGCCTGCGCCAACTCGACGACGTTGGCGCCTCCCAGCGTGGAGTAATCGGACCAGGCGCAGACCGGGAACTGGAACTCCGCAGGACCGCCCTTCGGGGTGTCGGCGTTCTTGTCAGAGGTGACTTTCACGTCCTGGCACTTCATGAGCGCGCCCTCGAAACCGTCGGGCTTCACGGCCCTGGGTTCTCCGAGGCGCTCCAGCTTGAGACCACGCGCTTTGCCGTCACCCTTCAAGCCTTTCTTGGTGATGTTGGCGAAATAGTTGTCCAGCGCCGTGGCGGGGTCGGGGATGTCGCCGTAGAGGCCATCGAAGATCAGGCGCTTGCCTCCCACCTTCGCCGGATCGCCGGGGTCAGTGCTTGCCGCGTTGTAGATCCCCGACACCGCCTGCGCGTTGTTCACACCGACGCCCGCCGCCTCATTCTTCTGCTCGGCGTTCAACTCTCCGGGCGCACTGGCCGGGCCCGATTTCTTATAGGCGTCGACCGACTCCGGAGCCACGAGCGTGTAGCCCTTGCTGTCCGCGGTGACGTCACCGTGGCCCGCGCCCCCGCCGTCGTCGCCGACCACGACGTACGCGCCTCCCGCGATCACCGCGAGCGCGACGACCACTCCGGCGATGATCAGGCCCGTCCTCTTCCCCGCGGCCGGCTTCGGGGGCGGGTAGCCACCCGGTGCGCCGCCGTACGGGAACTGCTGTACGACGGGGTGCGGTTGCTGGGGCGGGCCCCAGCCCTGCTGGCCGAGCGGCGGCGGCCCGGAGGCCGCCGCCGGTCCGAACCCTCCGGGCGGGTGGTGTGGCTGGGGGCCGAACCCTCCGGGCGGGTGGTGTGGCTGGGGGCCGTACGGGCCGGGTTGGCCGGGTGGCTGGGGGCCGTACGGGCCGGGCTGGTCGTCACTCATGTGCACCGTCCCCGGTGGGTAGGGGTCCACGGCCGCCGAGCAACCTGCCGAGCGGCGGTGTTCGACCCGGAGGCGGCGCAGAAGCTGTTCCAGGCGCGTGGGGCGTGGGCCGTGCCGGCCGGCTTGTCCTTGCCGGACGCCAGTCCCCGGACCTTGGACCAGGGGAGTTCTTGATGGCTCCCCTTCACCTTCTGTGCGGATCCGTCGATGGCGAGGCGGAGACCGATATCGGACGTCACGCTGAACTCACCCTCCTTCTTCGATATGTCCACCATGTAGTGCAACTGCGTTTGCGCGATTGCTCACTGGGCCTGCTGCAGAGATCCTGATGTCCGGATGCCCTCCGCCGAGCCGGGACGGAGAGGTGAACGCTGCCGCGAGCCGGACGCCCTGATGGTGGTGGGCCGAACCGCCCGGGCAACAGGCCAAGCCACCGGCCATTGGTGACCGGCGGTCGAACGGCCCCCTGACCGTGCCGTTCCGACGGCCGCCGGCTCCCATCCGGCGGGGCACCCCTCAGCGAGGCTCCGTTCTCCCGCTCGTGCGGCCGGGTGCTACGCCGGGGGACCCCGGCGCCGGTCCGGCGGACGCGGATGGGGGTGTGCTTGTGGAGGCGGGGGCCGAGGGCGCGAGTCCGATCGACGACTACCCGCACCGCCGGTCGAGCCGTCCGCGCGGGAGGCAGAGCCGAAGACGGTGCAGACCTGGTTGAGGGCGCGCTGACGGGGCAGACGGGGGTGACGAACGGCGGATCGGTGTCCTGCCCGAGACGCACCTGAGAATTCCTTCCGGTTCGACCTCGGGGGGTTGCCATGGTGTGACTCACCGTGAAGACTATGGCGGGTTCGCCGTGGGGGGCCGATCGGCTCGGGGCGTGCTGGTGCTGTGCAGCCGTTGCACAGAGGAGAAGGGTGAGGGGAATGCGATGTCAGGCTGGTTCGCCGTGCGGGTCGGGGCGCGCGATGACAGCCGACCGCTGAGGCGCGCCGGGCTGCGACGGGCGTCTCGGTCGCCCCGCTTCGCCCGGAGGCCGGGACCCCGGTAGGGGGTCAGCCAGATCCCGCCGTCCGGGCCGTTCCCAGCGGCGTGCCCGGGGAGAGCTGTGCCCCGCCGGGCGCCGCGGTGCGGCCCGATGGCGCATGTCCGCTGGGCCCGACCCGGCGTATCCCGTTCCAGACCCTGTGATGCTCGCGAGTCCCGACCCAAGGAGAACTGGTGACCGCTCGTCAGTTAGGCAGCCCGGAATTACTGTTGGAGGAGATATCCAACCGCTGGTCGGACGATCGCGAGGCCGGAGTGGTTCGGTACGAGGAGAGTCAGGGCCTGTGGCAGGTCCTGGACTACGCGACGGTGGCCGCGGTGCTCGCCGATCCGCTGACCTACTCCTCGGATCTCTCCTCCCTCGCCCCCACTCAGGAGGACTTCGAGGTCTTCCGGCAGGGCAACTTCGTCGGCATGGACCCGCCGCACCACCGAAGACTGCGCGCGCTGGTGAGCCAGGCGTTCACCCCGCGGGTCGTCCAGGGGCTGGCGCCGCGGATCGAGGCGCTGTGCGCGCGACTGCTGGACGCCGTCGCGGACCAGGACCGGTTCGACCTGGTCGACGCGTTGGCGTATCCGCTGCCCATCATCGTCATCGCGGAACTGCTCGGTGTGCCGGCCGACGAGCACCGGCTCTTCCAGGACTGGGCGAGCGTCCTGTTCAGCGGAGACCAGCTCGGCGAAGCACCCGACATGGCGGACCTGTCACGGGCGTTGGAGGCCATCGCCCCCACCGTCCGTGAGATGAACGGGTACATGCTGGAGCACATCCGTGCCCGCCGTGCGCGCCCGGGGGACGACCTCACCAGCAGGCTGATCGCCGCCGAGGTGGACGGCGTCCGCCTGGAGGACCAGCAGATGGTCGGGTTCGTCGCCCTGCTGCTGGTCGCCGGGCATGTCACCACGACCGCGCTGCTGGGCAACGCCGTGCTGACCTTCGACCGGCACCCCGGCACGGACGCCGCGCTGCGCGCCGACCCCGGACTGCTCCCGTCGGCCATCGAGGAAGTGCTGCGCTGGCTGCCCCCGTTCGCCGAGTTGGGTCGCCGCGTGGCCCGGCCCGTGGTGCTCGGCGGTCACGAACTTCCGGCCGGGTCCATGCTGATCGCCCATCTGGGTGCCGCCAACCGCGACCCGGCCCGCTTCCACGCCCCCGACGTCTTCGATGTGACCCGCCACCCCAATCCTCACCTGACCTTCGGCCACGGCATCCACTTCTGTTTCGGTGCGCCGCTGGCCCGGTTGGAGGCGGTGATCGCTCTGCGCCTGCTGCAGGAACGATTCCGCTCCGTGGCGGTCCCCTCCTACGAGGACATCGTGTACCAGAACCCGGCCGTGATCCTCGGCGTGCGGCACCTGCCCGTCGAGGTCGTCAGGCCGTAGGCCGGACCCGCCCGCACCCTCGCCCGTACCCCGGTCGGCCCGCGCTCACCCGCGGCCGACTGTTCGGACCTGCACATGAGAGCCATCAACGGGAGTCCCTTCTCATGGTGTACAACACTGCCCCGACCCGCAGACGCGCGCCGTTCCCGGAGCGACGGGAGCTGCAGCACCGACTCGACACCCTCGCCCGCCTGCACCGGGTGCCCGGTGCCCAACTGGTGCTGGACAACGGCTCGGAGGTCGTCTCCGTGCACACCGGTACGGCCGACGCCGGCACCGGCGCCCCCTTCGCCGAGGACACCGCCGTCCCGCTGGGGTCTCTCACCAAGCCCTACACGGCCGCGCTCGTGCTGCTCCTCGCCGAGGACGGCGACCTCGACCCGGACGACCCGGTCGCCGAGTACCTCCCCGAACTCCGCGAGCTGCCGCAAGTGACGGTCCGTCACCTGCTCAGCCACACCGGCGGTCTGCCCACCGGTCCCGACTCCGACGCGGCGGCGCGGACCACCGCGGCGCACTACCTGTCGTCGGTGTGCACCGCCCAGGGCGCGCTGTTCGCGCCCGGGACCGACTTCTCCTACTCCAACGCCGGGTACGTCGCCGCCGGGCGGCTGGTGGAGACGGTGACCGGCATGCCGTGGAACGAGGCGATGGACGCCCTGCTCCTCGAACCCCTGGGCACCGTGCCCGCGTTCCTGGGTCCGTCCGCCCCCGCCCGCCCCGTCGCGGCCGGTCACGCCCTCAACACCGCGACGGGCCAGGTCCGCCCCGTCCGGCAGAACCTGGCTCCGCTGGAGGCGCCGGCCGGCGCCCTGCTGGCGAGCGCCGAAGACCTCGCCGCGCTCGGCGGCGCCCTGGTCGGCCGGACCGCGGCGCTGCCGCCGGTGGTCGCCAAGGAGTTGCGCCACGCGGAACTCGCCGCCGACCCGGGGGCGCTCGCCGACGGCTGGGGGCTGGGACTGGCCCTGTTCCGGCAGGGCGAGAAGCTGTGGTGCGGCCACGACGGCAACGCCCAGGGCACCTCGTGCCACCTGCGGGTCGAACCGGACACCGGCACGGTGGTCGCCTTCACGGGCAACGCCGGTGCGGCGACGGCGCTCTGGCGGGACCTCGCCGAGGACCTGGAGCGAATCGCGGGCGTGCGGGTGCCCACCGTGGTCGAGCCCGTCGCAGCGGGCGAGCCGGTGGCGCTGCCCGAGTGCGCGGGCGCCTACGCCAACGGCGGCACCCGGTACCGCGTCGCGCCGGGGCCCGGTGGCTCGCCGGTGCTGTCGGTGGACGGCGACGTGCCGATACCGCTGCGTTGCCACCCCGACCTGTCGTTCGACCTGGTCGACCCGGGGTCCGGCCGTCGGGAGGCCGGGGGGCGGTTCCACCGCGACCCGTGCACCGGTGCGATCGACCGCGTGCAGATAGCGGGGCGCACCGCGCGTCGCACCGGCCACGCCTGAGCCCGCAGCTCCTCAGCTCGTCCGCCTGTCAGCTCGTCAGCCCGTTCAGCCCTTGGTGCCGGAGTACGCGTCGGGCGTGCCCGGCCGCACTCCGCTGCCCGCAAACCGCTCGCGCCGCCTCCTCCCCGCCCGGAAGGACCTCATCTCCATGGCCGACCAGCCCGACCACCTCGTCCCCGCGCCCACCTCGCAGCAGGCCGGTGAAGCCTTCGGGGTGCCCGAGCACGAGGCGTCCCCGGTGGACGGGGGTGCGACGCTCGGCGAGCTGTTCGCCACCTGGGTGGCCCGCACGCCCGACGCGCCCGCGGTGACCGACGGCCGGCGCACCTGGAGCTACCGGGAGCTGGCGGCACGGGTCGACCTGCTGGCCGGGTACCTCGTGCGGCGCGGGGCCGGGCCGGAGCGGACGGTGGCACTGGTCCTGCCGCGCTCGATGGAGCTGATCGCGGCGGAGCTGGCCACCGCGAGGGCGGGCGCCGCCTTCCTGCCGGTCGATCCCGACTACCCCGCCGAGCGGCGCGCTCTCATGCTCGCCGACGCGGCGCCCGCGGTGACCCTGGACGACCCGGGCTTCGTGCGCGCCGTGCTGGACGCGGCGGACGGGGGAGGGGGCGGCCTTCCCCGGCCGGCGGTCGGCGCCGACCACGTCGCGTACGTGATCTACACCTCGGGCTCCACCGGGACACCGAAGGGCGTGGCGGTCACCCATCGCGGCATCGGCGGGTTCACCGCGGCCGCCATCGAGCGGTACGCGGTGCGGGCCGGTGACCGGGTGCTGCAGTTCTCCTCGCCCAGCTTCGACGCCTCCGTCCTGGAGCTCTTCATCTCGGTGCTGTCCGGGGCCACGCTCGTGGTGCCCCCGGGCGGCCCCTGGCTGGGCGACGAACTCGCCGCCGTGCTGGACGAGCACGGCATCACGCACGCCCTGATCCCGCCGGCCGCGCTGGCGACGCTGCCCGCCCCCGCTGCGGGCACCGCCCACCGGCTGCGCACGCTGATCGTCGGGGCCGAGGCCTGCCCGCCCGCGCTCGTCGACCGCTGGGCGCCGGGCCGACGCATGATCAACTCCTATGGTCCGACCGAGGCCACCATCGTCGCCACCTGGACCGGGCCGCTCTCGGCCGGTGCCGGCACACCGACGATCGGCGGGGCCCTGCCGCACACCCGGGTGTACGTGCTGGACGCGGCGATGCGTCCGCAACCGGGTTCCTTGGAAGGCGAGTTGTACATCGGTGGCGAAGCGGTGGCGCGCGGCTACCTGAACCGCGCCGGGCTGACCGCCGCCCGCTTCGTCGCCGACCCGTTCGGCGAACCGGGCGCCCGGCTCTACCGCACCGGCGACCGGGCGCGCTGGAACGCCGACGGAGAACTGGAGTTCCTCGGCCGGCTCGACCGGCAGGTGAAGCTCCGAGGCTTCCGGATCGAACCGGGCGAGATCGAGGCCGCCCTGCGGCGGGACACCGCCGTCGGCGAGGCCGTCGTCATGGTCCGCGAGGACGAGCCGGGCCGCGAACGCCTGGTCGGCTACGTCACCCCGGCCGACCCGGCGCGGGCGCCCGACCCGGCGGAGCTGCGCACGAACCTGGCCGCCGCGCTGCCGGCCCAGCTGGTGCCGTCCGTCGTCGTCGTGCTGGCGGCGATGCCGCTCACCTCGCAGAACAAGATCGACCGGCGAGCGCTGCCCGCGCCCGTCCGCCCGGCGTCCGCCGACCGGGCGGCACCGCTCACCGCGCCGGAGCGCACCCTGGCCGCCATCTGGGCGGACGTGCTGGGCGCCGACACGGTCGGGGCGACGGACGACTTCTTCGAGCTGGGCGGCGACTCGATCCTCGCCGCCCGCACCCTGGCCCGGATCAGGGACGAACTGGGCGTCCGGCTCACCCTGCGGGACGTCTTCACCGCACGCTCCGTGGCGGCCCTGGCCCCGCTGCTGGGCGGGCACCGCGCCGCCGCGCCGCCCGAGCCGATCCCGGCCGCCCCGCGCGGGGTGCCGCTGCCGCTGTCCAACGCCCAGCGACGGCTCTGGTTCCTCGACGACCTCACGGCCGGCGGGACGGAGTACAACACCGGCGTGGCCCTGCGGCTGCACGGCGCACCGGACCCCGAGGCGCTGAGCCGGGCCCTGCGGCGCCTGGTCGCCCGGCACGCCTCGCTGCGCACCACGTTCGACACGGTCGACGGGCAGGGCGTGCAGCGGATCGCGGAGCAGGCCGCCCTGCCGCTGCGCACGGCTGACCTCGGCGAGCTGCCCGTGGTGCGGCGCGCCGAGGCCGCCGAGCGGCTGCTGACCGACGAGCTGAGCCGCCCCTACGACCTGACGGGCGGCCCGCTGGCCCGGGCGCTGCTGGTGCGCCTGGCCCCCGACGAGCACCTGCTGCTGCTGGGGCAGCACCACGTCATCACCGACGGGTGGTCGGTGGGCGTCCTGGTCCGCGAGCTGGCCGCGCTCTACCACGCGGAGGTCTCCGGCGAACCGGACGCGCTGCCCGTGCCGGCTCTCCAGTACCCCGACTTCGCCGTCTGGGAGCAGCGGCGTCAAGGCTCGAACGCGCAGGTCGCGGAGGACGCCGGGAGCCTCGGGTACTGGAAGCGCCACCTGTCCGGGCTGCAGCACCTGCACCTGCCCACCGACCGGCCGCGGCCCGCGGTGCGCACCACCTCCGGCGCCGCACACCGCCACCACCTGCCCGCGGACCTGGTGGCCAGGCTTCGGCACCTCGCCACCGGACGCGGCACGACGGTGTTCACCCTGTTCGCGGGGGCGTCCGCGCTGCTGTTCTCCCGCTACTCGGGACAGCGGGACGTGGCCTTCGGCACCGTCACCAACGGGCGGGAGCGCCGCGAGCTGGAGGATGTGACGGGCTTCTTCGCGAACACGGTCGTGCTGCGCGGTGACGTGGACGAGACGGTCACCGTCGACCGGTTCGTCGAGAACATGCGCACGACCGTGCTGGACGCCTTCGTCCACGCCGGGGTGCCCTTCGACCGGGTGGTCGAGGAGCTGGCCCCGCCCCGGGACCCCAGCCGCACCCCGCTGGTGCAGGTGCTCGTCGTCCAGCAGGCCCCCCTCGACCTGCCGAGCGCCGGCGGCCTGCGCCTCGAAGAACACCCGCTGCCGCGGCCCGCCGCGCGCTTCGACCTGGTCCTGGAGTTCTCCCCGGACGCCGAGGGCGGCTGCGTCCTGACCGTCGAGTACAACACGGACCTCTTCGAGGCCCCGACCGTGGCCCGGATGTCCCGCCACCTGCACCGACTGCTGGCGGCGATGGCGGACGGCCCGCAGCTGCGGCTGGCCGAACTGCCGATGCTCTCGGAGCGGGAGCGGCGCACCCTGATCGACTCGTGGAACCCGCCCGCGCGCACCGGGCCCACCGCCGCGGAGGTCGCCCTGCCCGAGCTGTTCGAGGCGCAGGCGGCCCGCACCCCCGAGCGGACCGCCGTGGTCTGCGACGCGGTGCGACGGGACTACGCCCAGGTGAACCGGCGTGCCAACCGCCTCGCCCGGCTGCTGGTCTCCCGGGGCGCGGGCCCGGAGAAGCTGGTCGCGCTCTGCCTGCCCCGCTCCGCCGAGCTGCCCTCGGCGCTCTGGGCGGTGCTGAAGTCGGGCGCGGGGTACCTTCCGCTGGACCCGGGCTATCCGGCCGAGCGCATCCGGCTGATGCTCGACGACGCCGAGCCGGTGCTCGTCGTCGCCACCCGGCAGACGGCCGCCGCGCTGCCGAAGGGGTGCGAGCCCCTGATCCTCGACGAGTTCGCCGACGCCCCGGGCACGGACGAAGCCGATCTGACGGATGCCGACCGGCTCGGGCCGCTGGCGCCGGACCACCCGGCCTACGTCATCTACACCTCGGGGTCCACCGGCCGCCCCAAGGGTGTGGTGGTCACCCACCGCACGGTCGTCGCGCTCGCCGGCTGGGCGGGGGAGCGGTTCGGTCCGGGCGGCTTGGACCACGTGATCGCCGCCACCTCGCTCAACTTCGACGTGTCGGTCTTCGAACTGCTCTGCCCCCTGCTGGCGGGCGGGAGCGTCGAGGTGGTCGCCGACCTGCCCGCCCTCGCCGACACGCCCGGCCGGCGGCAGGTCGGGCTGGTCAGCGGCGTGCCCTCGGTGATCTCCCGCCTGCTCGCCGGCGGCGGGGCCCCGGTGGAGGCGCGGACCGTCGTGCTGGCCGGTGAGGCCCTCCCGGCCCAGGTGGTGCGCGACCTGCGGGAGGTCATGCCCGGGTGCGAGATCGCCAATCTCTACGGCCCCACCGAGGCCACCGTGTACGCCACCGCCTGGTTCGCGGGCGACGGGCTGCCGGAGCAGGCACCGCCGATCGGCAGGCCGCTCGCGCTGACCCGCGGCTACGTCCTCGACGGCGCGCTGCGCCCGCAGCCTCCGGGCGTGGTCGGCGAGTTGTACCTCGGTGGCGGCGGCCTGGCGCGCGGCTACCTCGGCCGCCCGGGCCTGACCGCCGCCCGGTTCGTGGCCGACCCGTACGGCGCGCCGGGGCAGCGGATGTACCGCACCGGGGACCTGGCCCGCTGGAGCCCCGAGGGTGAGCTGGAGTACGTCGGCCGGATCGACCAGCAGGTCAAGGTCCGCGGCTTCCGGATCGAACTGGGGGAGGTGGAGGAAGCGCTGCGCGGCTGCGAGGGCGTGGCGCAGGCAGCCGCCACCGTCCGCGAGAGCGAGGGCACCCGGCGCCTGGTCGGCTACGTCGTCCCCGTCCCGGGAGGCCGCACGGAGCCCGAAGCCGTACGCCGGGAGCTCGCTCTCACGCTGCCCGACTACCTCGTCCCCTCGGCGGTCCTGGTGCTGGCGACCCTCCCGCTCAACCCCAACGGCAAGCTCGACCGCGGTCGGCTGCCCGCTCCGGGACCGGCCCCGCGCGCGGTGGGCCACGTCGAGCCCCGCTCTCCCAGCGAGCGGGCCTTCGCCGCCATCTGGGCGGACGTCCTCCAGGTGGAGCGGGTCGGCGCGGAGGACAACTTCTTCCAGCTCGGCGGCGACTCCATCCTGAGCATCCAGGTGGTCGCCCGCGCCCGGCAGTCCGGCCTGCCGGTGACCTCCCGGGACGTCTACCAGCACCAGACGGTCGCCGCGCTCGCCCGCTGCGCGGACGCCGCCGACCGGTCACGGCCGACCGGCGCCGCCGTGGTCGCCGCCACCGGCGAGAGCCCCCTGACGCCCATCCAGCACTGGTGGTTCCACGCGGGCGCCGAACGCGTCGGCCATTTCGCCCAGGCGCTGTCCGTCCGGCTGCCCGAGGACCTGGACCCGGCGGCGCTGGAGGACGCGCTGAACGACCTGGTCGCTCACCACGACGCCCTGCGCTCATCGTTCGGGGCCGCCGACGGCGCGGACCCGCGCTGGCGGATCGACGAGCAGACCCGCCGGGTCGCCCTGGCCCGCCACAGCGGCCCGGACACCGACACCCCGCACTTCGGCCCCTTCGACCTGCGCCACGGGCCGCAGCTGCGCGCCGTGCTGCACGAGCGCGGGGCCGGCCGCCCGCCCGTCCTGCACCTGGCCGTGCACCACCTGGTGGTGGACGGCGTCTCCTGGCGGGTGCTGCTGGAGGACCTCGACCGGGCCTACCGGGCCCGCCGCGACGGCGGCGACGGAGCGGCGGCGCTGCCCGCCAAGTCCTCGCCGCTGCGGCAGTGGGCCCAGCGGCTGCACGCGCACGCCGCCGACGGCGGCTTCGACGACGAGCGGGGCTACTGGGCGCGGGCCCTCCCGGACCGCGCGGACCCGCTCCCGGCCGACCTGGCGGGCGCCGACACCTACGCCTCGGCCCGCTCGGTGACCGTGCGCCTGAGCGCCGCCGACACCGCCGTCCTGCTGCGCACCCTGCCCGAGACCTACCGCACCCAGGTCAACGACGTGCTGCTGAGCGCTCTCGGCCGGGTCCTGTGCGGGTGGAGCGGGCAGGACCGGGTGGTGGTCGACGTCGAGGGGCACGGGCGGGAGGAACTCTTCTCCGACCTCGACATCAGCCGTACCGTCGGCTGGTTCACCACCCGGCACCCCGTCGCCCTCGCCGTTCCGGCGCAGGCGGACTGGGACGCGGTCCTCAAGCAGGTCAAGGAGCAGCTGCGGGCCGTTCCCCGGCACGGCCTGGGCCACGACGTGCTTGACCGGCTGGGCCGGATCGGGGCGGCGCAGGGCAGGACGGCGCAGGTCAGCTTCAACTACCTGGGGCGCATCGCGTTCCCGGACGGCCCGGACGGCCTGTACCGGGGCACCTTCCGCCCGCTGGAGCTGGACGCCGACCCCCTGGTCGAGCGCCCGCACGCCCTGGAGGTGGTCGGACGCCTCGACCGTGACGCGCTGGAGTTCAGCTGGTTCTACTCCGACCAGCGGTACCTGCCCTCCACCGTCGAGGCGCTGGCCGGACGGTTCGCCGACACGCTGGCCGACCTCGCCCGGCACGCGGCCCGGCCGGGCGCTGGCGGCCGCACGCCGTCCGACTTCCCGCTCGTCCGGCTCGACCAGGCCGCCGTGGACCGCGTCGTGGGAGCCGAGCCGGGCGCCGTGGAGGACGTCCTGCCGCTGACACCGACCCAGACCGGCATGCTCTTCCACGCCCTCTCCCAGGCCGACAGCGCCGCCTACTTCCAGCAGCTGACCTTCGTCCTGGAGGGCGTACCCGACCCGGACCGGCTGGCCGCGGCCTGGCAGCGGGTGACCGGGCGGAGCGCGGTGCTGCGCGGCCGCGTCCGGTGGCACGACGTGCCCGAGCCGTTGCTGGTGGTCGAACGCCGCGCCCCCGTCCCGGTCACCGGCCTGGACTGGCGCGAGCTGACCGAGGAGGAGCGCCGCGAGCGGCTGGCCGACCTGCTGGACCGCGACCGCGCGACCGGCATCGACCTTGCCCAGGCGCCGCTCCAGCGTCTGGTGCTCGCGCGGGTCTCGGAGACCGGGGTGCGCGTGGTCTGGTCCTTTCACCACCTGATCCTGGACGGCTGGAGCCTGTTCCAGGTGCTGTCGGACGTCTTCGCCTGCCACGCGGCGCTCTGCGCGGCGGGGCCGGACGCTCCGGACGTCCTCGACGGCCTCGACATCCTCGACGTCCCGGACGGGACGGCGCAGCGCCCTCCCTACCGCGACTACCTGGCCTGGCTGCGCGAGCGCGACTGGGACCAGGCCGAGCAGCACTGGCGGGAGCGCCTCGGCGGCCTGACCGAGGCGACGCCGCTGCCCTGGGACCGCGAGCCGCGCGAGAGCCACCACGCGGAGTCCGGCCAGGCCGTGCGGGTGAGCGTGCCCGCGTCCGCCACCCGGGCCCTGGAAGGCTTCGCGAAGACCACCGGCCTCACCCTGAACACCCTGGTCCAGGGCGCCTGGGCGCTGCTGCTGGGGCGTCAGTCAGGCCGTGACGAGGTGGTGTTCGGCACCACGGTGTCCGGCCGGCCGGCCGAGCTGCCCGGCGCCGAGGCGATGACCGGCCTCTTCATCGCGACGCTGCCCACCCGCGCCGCGGTGCCGGCCGTCGGCACGCTGGTCGACTGGCTGCGCCGGCTCCAGTGGGAGCAGAACGAGGACCGGCGCTTCGACTTCGTGCCACTGACCCAAATGCGGACGTTCACCGGCCTTCCCGAGCGGACCGCCCTGTTCGACAGCATCGTCGTCTTCGAGAACTACCCGGTGGACGACGAACTCGCCGCCGCCCACGGCCTGCGCCTGAGCGGCCTGGAGGGTGTCGAGACCACCAACTACCCCTTGAGCCTGGTGGCCTACCCGGGCCCTGAGCTGGCGCTGCGGCTCTGCTACGACCCGGAGCTGTTCGACGCCGCCACGGCTCGGCGGATGGCCGAGTACCTCACCGTCCTGCTGGCGGGTATGCCCGACGGCGCCCAGCGCCCGCCCGCCCGGCTGCCGCTGCTGAGCGCGGAGCGCCGCGCCCAGGTGCTCCACGCCTGGAACGACACCGCCACCGACCTGCCCGAGCGCAGCGTCGCCGAGCTGTTCGCCGAACAGGTGCGCCGCACGCCCGACGCCGTCGCGCTGGAAGCCGGCGACGAGCGACTCAGCTACCGGGAGCTCGACGCCCGCGCCGCCGCCCTGGCGCGCCGGCTGACCGCGCTCGGCGTCCGGGTCGAACGCCCGGTCGGCGTGCTGATGAACCGTTCGGTGTGGCTGATCATCGCCCAACTGGCACTGGTCCGCACCGGCGGGGTGTACGTGCCGCTGGACGGGCGGGCGCCGCGCGAGCGGCTGCGCCGGACGCTGGCCGAGGCCGGCGCCGGGCTGGTGCTCACCGACGCCGACTGGGAGCCGACGGCGCGCGACCTGTGCCCCGGCGACGGCGTCCTGCGCCCGGACGAGCCGACGCACGACGCGGCCGCCGAGGGCCGGCCCGATCAGGACGGTCCGGCGGTCCACCCCGACAACCTCCAGTACCTGATGTTCACCTCCGGCTCGACGGGCACGCCCAAGGGCGTCGCGGTGCGCCAGCGCGATGTCGCCGCGCTCGCCCTGGGCCGTGCCTTCACCGGCCACGACCGGGTGCTCGTGCACTCCCCGCACGCGTTCGACGCCTCCACCTACGAGGTGTGGGTGCCCCTGCTGCGCGGCGGCACGGCCGTGCTGGCCCCTCCGGTGGAACTGGACGCGGCCGTGGTCCGGCGCGCCGTCACCGAGCAGGGCGTGCGCCACCTCTGGCTGACCGCCGGCCTCTTCCGCCTCCTCGCCCAGGAGGACCCCGGCTGCCTGCGCGGCGCCCGGGAAGTGTGGACCGGTGGCGAGGCCGTGCCGGGCGCGGTGGTCCGCCGGGTCCTGGAGGCGTGCCCCGACCTCACCGTGGTCGACGGCTACGGTCCGACCGAGACGACCACCTTCGCCACCTGCCGGGTCTTCCGCGCCGGTGAGCCGCTGTCCGCGGTGCTGCCCATCGGACGCCCGCTGGACAACACCCGCGTCTACCTGCTCGACGACGCGCTCCAGCCGCAACCGCCCGGCATCGTGGGAGAGCTGTACATCGCCGGCGCCGGGCTCGCCCGGGGCTACGCCGGCCGGCCCGGCGAGACCGCCACCCGTTACCTGGCCGACCCGTTCGGGCCGCCGGGGGAGCGGATGTACCGCACCGGTGACACCGCGCGCTGGAGCGACGACGGCGAACTGCACTTCGTGGGGCGGGCGGACGACCAGATCAAGGTCCGCGGGTTCCGCATCGAACCCGCCGAGATCGAGGCGCGACTCACCGACCACCCGGACGTCGCCGAGGCGGTCGTCTCGCTCCACCAGGACGGCGGCCGCAAGCGGCTGGCCGCCCACCTGGTGCCGGCCGAAGGCGCCGCGGCGCCGTCCGCGACCGCCCTGCGCAGCCACCTGGCGGCCGACCTGCCCGACTACATGCTGCCCGCCGCGTTCGTCACGGTGCCCGAGCTGCCCCTGACGGCCAACGGCAAGGTCGACCGGCGCCGGCTGCCCGCCCCCGACTGGGCGGCGTCCGGAGACAGTGCCTACCGGGCACCGGCCACCGGGACCGAACAGGTGCTCGCCGCGATCTGGGCGGAGCTGCTCGGCGTGGACCGGGTCGGCGTCGACGACGACTTCTTCATGCTGGGCGGCGACTCGATCCTGAGCATCCAGGTCGTCTCGCGGGCCCGGGCAGCGGGGCTCGCGCTGACCCCCCGCGACCTGTTCCGGTTCCCCACCATCGCCGCACTGGCCGTCATCACCGGCACGGCGGGCTCCGTCGCCGGCACCGAGCCGGTGAGCGGCGAGGTCGCCCTCGCGCCGATCCAGCACTGGTACCTCGACCCCCGCCCGCCGCAGGCCGGCTTCTTCAACCAGAGCGTGGTCGTGGAGACCCCCGGCCAGGTCGACCCGGACGTGCTGCGCCGCGCCCTGACGGCTCTGTGGGCGCACCACGACGCGCTGCGGTCACGCTTCACCGCCGAGCCGGACGGCGGCGTCCGCCAGCACTGCGCCCCGGCGGACGCCCCAGCGCCCGAGCTGCTCGAAGTCTGCGACCTGGCCGGCCTGGAACCGGGCGCGGCCGAGCGGGCCGAGGCCCTGGCCACCGCGGCGGCGCACGAAGGGTTCCGGCTGGAGACCGGCCCGCTGCTCACCGCCCGCCTGTTCACCACCGGCGGCACCGGGCCCGCCCGGCTGCTGCTGGCCGTGCACCACCTGGTGGTCGACGGGGTCTCCTGGCGGGTGCTGCTGGAGGACCTGGAGACCGCCTACCGGCAGGCCGCGGCCGGTCGGCCGCTGCGCCTGCCCGCCCGGACGAGCTCGTTCCAGGAATGGACGCGCCGGTTGCGCGAGCACACGGCGAGCGGCGGGTTCGCCGGCCGGCGTGCCCACTGGACGGCGGTCGCCCGGCACAGCGCGGCGCCGCTGCCGGTGGACAGCGAGGGCGGCAACACCGCGGCCGACGTGCGCGCGGTGACGGTCCGGCTGGACCGGGAACGCACCGACGAACTGCTGCGCAAGGTCCCCGCGGTCTACCGGACCCGGATCGACGACGTCCTGCTCACCGCGCTCGGCCGGGTCGTCGCCCGATGGACCGGGCGGGACACCGTCGCCGTCGGGCTGGAGGGGCACGGGCGCGAGGACCAGTTCTTCGAGGACATCGATCTGTCCCGCACGGTCGGCTGGTTCACCACGCTCTTCCCCGTCGCCCTCCGGGTGCCCGAGGGGGACTGGGGCACCGCGCTCAAGTCCGTGAAGGAGCAGCTGCGCGCGGTGCCCGACCGGGGCCTGGGCTACGGCGCGCTGCGCCACCTCGCCCAGGACGCCCAGCTGGTCGGTGCGGCGACTCCCGGCATCAGCTTCAACTACCTGGGCCGGTTCGACTGGTCGGACGAGGGCGCCGCCCTGGTGCGCGCGGTCCCCGGCGGGCTCGACGGCGCGCAGGCGCCCGGCGCGGCGCGCCCGCACCTGCTCGACGTAGTGGCCCGCGTCCAGGACGACCACCTGGAGATCAGCTGGTACTACAGCGCCGGCCGCCACCACGAGCGGACCGTGGCCTCGCTGGCGGACGGCATGGTGAGCGCGCTGGAAGGCATCGTCGCCCACTGCGCCGACCCGGACGCCGGCGGCCGCACCCCCGCGGACTTCCCGCTGGCCCGCCTGGACCAGGCGGCCGTCGACCGGATCGTGGGGGACGGGCGCGACGTGGCGGACGTCTACCCGCTGACGCCGATGCAGGCCGGCATGCTCTTCCACAGCCTGCTCGAACCGGACGGCCGCACCTACCTCAACCAGGTGCAGCTGGTGCTGTCCGGGGTCACCGACCCGCACGCCCTGGCCGAGGCGTGGCAGCGGACCGCGGACGCCAACCCGGTCCTGCGCACCCGGCTGACCTGGGAGGAGAGCGCCGAGCCGCACCAGGTCGTCCAGCAGTGGGCCGCCGTGCCGGTGGCCCACCACGACTGGTCGCAGTGGCCGGCCGACCGGATCGAGCGCGAGACGGCCCGTCTGGTCGCCGAGGACCGGCAGGCCGGCCTCGACCTGCGCACGGCGCCGCTGATGCGGCTCGCCCTGATCCGGCTGTCACCGACCCGGGTGCGGATGGTGTGGACCTTCCACCACGTCCTGCTGGACGGGTGGAGCGCGGCTCAGGTCTTCGACGAGGTGTGCGAGCGGTACGACGCCCTCACCACCGGGCGGCCGCCGGCGGCGCCCGAGCGGGCTCCCTTCGGCCACTACCTGGGCTGGCTGGCCGGGCAGGACCCCGCCCGGGCCGAGCGGCACTGGCGCGAGGCCCTCGCCGGATTCCCGGCCGCCACCCCGCTGCCCCGGGACCGGTGGCCCGTCGAGGCCCACCGCGCCTCCTCCGGCGCGTCGGTGCGCGTGGCGCTCGACGACGACCTGTCGCCGCGGCTGCGCGAGACGGCGCAACAGGCGGGGCTGACCGTCAACACCGTGCTGCAGGGTGCCTGGGCGCTGCTGCTCGCGCGCTGCGGCGGCGGCGACGACGTGGTGTTCGGCACCATCGTCTCCGGTCGGCCTGCCGAACTCCCCGGCGTGACCTCGATGGTGGGGCTGTTCATCAACACGCTGCCCACCCGGGTGCGGATCGAGGGACAGCGCCCGCTGCGGGAGTGGCTGCGTGCTCTGCAGGCCGCCCAGTCGGAGGACCGGCGCCACGGCTTCGTCTCGCTGGCGCAGCTGCAGACCTGGAGCGAGGTGCCCGGCGGGACCAGCCTGTTCGACAGCATCGTGGTCTTCGAGAACTACCCGTTCGACGAGGACGCGGTGAACCGTTACGGCCTGGCCGTCGAGGCCGAACGCGACGTGGAGCCCACCAACTACCCGCTGTGCGTGGTGGTGGTGCCCGGCGAGGCGCTGTCGGTCAGCCTCGAGTACGACCCGGCCGCCTTCGACGCGGCGACCGTCGAGGCGCTCGGGGCGGGCCTGGCGACGCTGCTCGCGGCGATCGCGGCGGACCTCGAACAGTCGCCGGCCGACGTGCCGTTGCCGGACCCGCCGCGCGGACGCGCGGCCCTCGAACGGCTCGCGGCGGCGGTGGCCCCGGCGCCGGGGGGCACCCTGTCCGAGCCGCCGCGGGCCACCCCGGCCGCGGCCGGCGACCGGCCCTCGCGCACCGGCACCGAGCGGCTGCTCGCCGCGATCTGGTCCGAGGTCCTCGGAGTGCCCGACGTGGGCCCGGACGACAACTACTTCGCGCTCGGCGGCGACTCGATCCTGGGGATCCAGATCGTCTCGGCCGCCCGCCGGGCCGGGCTCGCGCTGACCCCCCGGCACCTGTTCTCGCACCAGACACTGGCCGAACTCGCCCTGGCCGCCGAGGAGGCGCCGGTCGCGGCGGTCGTCGCCGAGCAGGGCGCGGTGGTGGGCGAGGTTCCGCTCACCCCCGTCCAGCACTGGCTGTTCGACACCCTGGGCGGTGACGCCCGCTTCACCCAGGGGGTCTCCTACCAGCTCGCGGCGGACGCCGACGAGACCCTGTTGCGCGCGGCCCTGACCGCCGTGCTGGCCCACCACGACGCGCTGAGCCTCCGGTTCGAGCCGACCGGCCCCGGTCAGTGGCGCCAGTACGGAGCCGCCCCCGGCGGCGCGCCGGTCAGCCTGCGGGTGCACGACCTGCCCGGCGGTGAGCCGCGGGTCCTCGCGGCGGCGCTGCGCGAGGCCGCCGCCGACCTGGCGGACGGCTTCGACCTGGGCAGCGGGCCACTGCTGCGCGCCGCGCTGTGCCGCTTTGACGGCGCGGCGCACCCGGTCCTGCTGCTGGCCGCGCACCACCTGGTGGTGGACGCCGTCTCCTGGCGGCTGATCCTGGAGGACCTGGAGCGCGCCTATCGCGCCCTGGGCGAAGGTCGCACGCCCGACCTCGGGGCCAAGAGCACCTCGTTCCAGGCCTGGGCCCGCCGGCTCGCCGCGCACACCGCGGCCGGCGGCTTCGACGACGAACTCGTCCACTGGCAGGGCCTCGACGACGGGGACGGCGCGATCGTGCTGCCGAGGGACCTCGACGGCGCCAACACGGCGGCCGTCGAGGAGGCGCTGACCGTCGGCCTGGACGCCGAGGAGACCCGCCGGCTGCTCCAGGACGTGCCGGAGGTCTACCGGACCCGGGTCAACGACGTCCTGCTCTGCGCCCTGGGCCGCGTGCTGTCCCGCTGGACCGGCCGGGACCGGGTGGTGGTGACCCTGGAGGGCCACGGCCGGGAGGAGCTGTTCGACGACGTCGACCTCGCCCGGACCGTCGGCTGGTTCACCACGATGTACCCCGTCGCCCTGGAGGTGCCCCGGGACGCGGACACCGGTGGCGCGCTGAAGGCGGTCAAGGAGAGCCTGCGCGCGGTGCCGCGCGGCGGACTCGGCTACGGCGCGCTTCGCCACCTGCGACCCGCCGGGGGACCGCCGCTGCCGGAGCTGCCGCGGATCGGCTTCAACTACCTGGGGCGCCAGGACCGGAACCACCCACCGGGCGGTCTGCTGCACGCGCCGTCCGGCCCGCTCGGCGGCGGTATGGACCCCTCGGCCGAGCGGCCGCACCTCCTCGACGTCCTCGGGCAGGTGAGCGAGGGGCGGCTGGAGTTCACCTGGTCGTACTCCCGGGAGGTGCACCGGCGGGAGACCGTCGCCCGGCTGGCGGCCGAACTGGCCGACGAGCTGCGGGCGATCATCCGCCACTGCGCCGAGCCCGGCGCCGGGGGCCGCACGCCCTCCGACTTCCCGCTCGCTCCGCTGGACCAGCCGGCCGTCGACCGGCTGGCGGGCACCGGGCGGGAGGTGGTGGAGATCTACCCGCTCACGCCGACCCAGACCGGCATGGTCGTGCACGGCCTCGACGAGGCGGGGAACGGCCTCTACGTCGAGCAGCTCACCTTCGTGCTGGACGGCGCCCGCGACCCGCGACTGCTGGCCGCCGCCTGGCAGCACGTGGTCGACCGCACACCGGTGCTGCGCACCTCCGTGGTGCTGCACGACGTGCCCGTACCCCTTCAGGTGGTGCACCGGCAGGCGACCCTGCCCGTCACCGAGCACGACTGGAGCGCCGTGGCGCCCGAGCGGCTCGGGACGGAGCTGGAACTGTTCCTCGCCGAGCTGCGGGGCCGCCCGCTGGGCCTGGACCGGGCCCCGCTGCTGCGGCTCGACCTGGTCCGGCTCGGCCCGGACGCGGTGCGCGTGGTGTGGACCTTCCACCACGTCCTGCTGGACGGGTGGAGCGTCTTCCAGGTCCTGTCGGATGTGCTGGCCGCCCACGCGGCGCTCGCCCGCGGCGAGCGGCCGAGCCTGCCCGAGCGTCGGCCCTTCGCGGACTACGCGGGCTGGCTGGCCGGCCGCGACACCGGCCGGGCGGCGGACCACTGGCGGGGCGCCCTGGTGGACCTCGCCACGCCCACCGCGCTGCCCTACGACCGCAGGCCCGGTCGGGACGCGACGGCCTGCTCCGGGGTCTGGCTGTCGCAGCGGCTCGGCGCGGCCGAGACCCACCGCCTCCAGGAGTTCGCCCGTCGCCACCGCCTCACCCTGAACACCCTGGTCCAGGGGGCCTGGGCGTTGCTGCTCTCGCGCTGGAGCGGCCAGTCGCAGGTGTGCTTCGGCACCACCGTCTCCGGGCGGCCGGCCGACCTGGTCGGCGCGGACACCATCATCGGCCTCTTCATCACCACGCTGCCCGCCCGCGTCACCGTCGACGGCGGCGCGAGCTGCGACGGGTGGCTGCGCGCGGTGCAGGAGGCCCGGGCGGAGGACCGCCGGTTCGACCACCTGCCGCTGAGCGAGATCCAGGCCCTGAGCGAACTGCCGCCCGGCACAGCGATGTTCGACAGTCTGATTGTCTTCGAGAACTACCCGGTGGGCGAGGCGACGGCCGGCGCGCACGGACTGCTGATCCGCGACCTGGAGGCCCGGGAGGCCACCAACTACCCGCTCACCGTGGTGGTTTCACCCGGTGACCGGCTCAGTGTGGAACTCGGCTACGACCCGCGGTACTTCGATCCCGGCACGGCCGGCTCGCTGGCCGCCCAGCTGCTGCACACGCTGTCCGCGCTGGCCGCCTCGGACGGCGCCGGCCGGCTGGACGACATCGACGTGCTGCCGCCCGGGGAGCGGACCCGGCTGCTGCACGGGCCGGTGCGACCGCCGCTCGACCCGGCGCCCCGGGCCACGCTGCCCGCCCTGGTGGAGGCCGCCGTGGACCGCCGGCCGGACGCACCGGCGCTGGCCACCCCGGGCCTGGAGCTGTCCTTCGCCGAGGTCGAGGCGCACGCCAACCGGCTGGCGCACCGGCTCATCGCGCGCGGCGCCGGTCCCGGCGAGCTGGTGGCGCTGCTGCTGCCGCGCTCGGCGGACATGGTGCTGGCCCAGCTGGCGGTGGCGAAGACCGGCGCCGCGTTCCTGCCGGTCGACCCCACCTATCCGGACGAACGGGTCGAGCTGATGCTGCGCGACGCGGCTCCCGCGCTCACCCTCGATGCCAAGGAGGTGGCCGGCCTGCTGGCCGGGCCGGCGGACGGCACGCCCGACCGCCGGCCCACCGACGCCGACCGCAGCCGCCCGCTGGACCTGGACGACCCGGCCTACGTGATCTACACCTCCGGCTCCACCGGTACCCCCAAGGGCGTCGTCCTCACCCACCGCGGGCTCGCGGTGTTCGCCGCGGCCGAGGCCGAGCACTACCAAGTGGCCCCGGGTGACCGGGTGCTGGCCTTCGCCACCCCCAGCTTCGACGCCTCCGTGCTCGAACTGTGCATGTCCCTCCCGCACGGAGCCCGGCTGGTGGTCCCCGCTCCCGGTCCGCTGCTCGGCGCCCCGCTGGCCCAGGTGCTCCGGGAGGAGCGGATCACCCATACCCTGCTGCCCCCGGCCGCCCTGGCCACCCTGCCGCCCGGCACCCCCGGCACGCTGCCGGACCTCAAGACGCTGGTGGTCGGCGCCGACGCGTGCAGCGCCGACCTGGTGGCCCGGTGGGCCCCGCGGCACCGCATGGTCAACTCCTACGGGCCCACCGAGGCCACCGTCGTCGCCACCTGGTCCGCGCCGCTGGAGCCGGACGGCGCCGCGCCGCCCATCGGCCGCCCGCTGCCCGCCACCGGGGCCTACGTCCTGGACGCGCGGCTGCGGCCGGTGGCCGACGGCGTGCCGGGCGAACTGTGGCTGAGCGGACCGGCCCTGGCCCGCGGCTACCTGGGCCGGCCGGGGCTGACCGCGGCGCGGTTCACGGCCGACCCGTTCGGTCCGCCCGGCACCCGGATGTACCGCACCGGCGACCGGGTGCGCCGCGACTCCCGAGGCGAGCTGCACTACCTGGGCCGCACGGACCACCAGCTCAAGCTGCGCGGACACCGGATCGAGGCGGGTGAGGTCGAGGCGGTCCTGGTGCGCCACCCGTCCGTCCTGGACGCCGTGGTGAGCGTGCGGGAGGACGAGCCGGGGCAGCCTCGCCTGGTCGCCCACCTGCTCGCGGGCCCCGGCGGCGACGCGCCGTCCGGCGCCGAGCTGCGCGCGCTGGCCGCCCGCTCCCTGCCGGGCCACATGGTCCCCTCGGCGTTCGCCGTCCTGGACGCCTTCCCGCTCACCGAGAGCGGCAAGACCGACCGGACGGCCCTGCCCGTGCCCGCCCCCGTCGAGTGGGGGCAGGCCGGCCACGTGCCGCCCCGCACGCCCACCGAGGAGGCGGTGGCGGCCATCTGGGAGGAGAGCCTGCGGACGGCCGTGGGCGTGGAGGACGACTTCTTCCTGCTGGGCGGCGACTCGATGCGCGCCCTGCTGATCGCCTCCCGCGCCAACGACGCCTTCGGCGTCACGCTCACCCCCCGCGACGTCCTGGTCTCCCGCACCGTGGCCGCCCTGGCGGAGCTGGTGGAGGAGCAGGTGCTGAGCGAGCTCGAAGACGCCGCGTACGGCGGCCCCGACGACGACGAACGGTGAGGACCCGACGACCATGACGCCTTCGAAGCGAGACCGCGCCGCCGCCCTGCCCGCGGACCTGCGGGAAGCGCTGCGCCGCAGGCTGGCCGGACAGGCCGGCGGCGAGGGGCCCGGCGCCGGGCGGACCGTCCCGCGCGCCGACCGCGGCCGCCCGCTGCCCCTCTCCTTCGTCCAGCAGCGACTGTGGTTCCTGGACCGGCTGCGGCCCGGCGACCACCGCTACAACAGCGCCCTCGCCGTGCGCTTCACCGGGCCGCTGGAGCGCGAGGCGCTGGCCCGGGCGCTGGCCGCCGTGGTGGCACGCCACGAGGGACTGCGGACCACCTTCGAGGAGACCGACGGCCAACTGGCGCAGACCGTGCGGCCGGCCGAGCCGGTGCCGCTGCCGGTTCGCGAGCCGACCCCGACGGAGACCCTCGACGCGATCCTGCTGGCGGAGTACTCCCGCCCGTTCGACCTGCGCCAGGGCCCACCGCTGCGGGCGCTGCTGGTGCGCGAGTCGGATGCCGCGCACGTCCTGCTGCTGACCGCGCACCACATCGTCACCGACGGCTGGTCCATGGGCGTGGTCCTGGACGAGCTGTGCACCGCCTACGCCGCCCTGGTCCGGGGCGCGGCCCCCCAGCTGCCCCCGGTGGCCACGCAGTACCCCGACTTCGCGGTGTGGCAGCGCGAGCAGCTCTCCGGCACCCGACTCGAGAAGCACCTCGCCTACTGGAAGGGGCAGCTGGCCGGCGCGGTGGCCCCCGAGCTGCCGCTGGACCGGCCCCGGCGCGGCGAGGAGGCCGGCGCGGGCGCGATCCACACCTTCCCCGTCTCCGCGCGGCTGACGGCCCGGCTGCGCGACCTGGTGACCGAGCAGCACAGCACGCTCTACACCGCCCTGGTCGCCGCCACCCAGGCGCTGCTGGCCCGCTGGTCCGGCCAGGACGACATCACCGTGGGCTCCCTGACCTCCGGGCGCTCCCGCACCGACCTGGAGCGGGCCGTCGGCTGCTTCGTCAACACGGTGGTGCTGCGCACCCCGGTGGAGCGGTCCTGGTCCTTCCGCGACCTGCTGTCGGCCGCCACCACCACCGTCAACGACTCCTTCGTGCACGGTGACACGCCCTTCGAGCGCCTGGTGGAGACGGTCGGCGCCCCCCGCGAGGCGGGCCGCAACCCGCTCTTCGACGTGATGGTCCTGCTGCACCCCGCCCCGCCCGCGCCCGCCGCCGCGCACGGGCTGGACGTCTCCCTGGTCGACGTGCCCCGGCAGGCGGCCACCTTCGACCTCAGCGTGGAGTTCGTCCCGGACGGGGAGGGGCTGACCGGCCTGCTGGAGTACCGCAGCGACCTGTTCGACGAGTCCACCGCGCGGCGGATGGCCGACCAGCTGCTGCGGCTCCTGGAGGGCGTCGCCGCCGAACCGGACCGGCCGCTGGGCACCCTGCCGCTGCTCTCCGCCGAGGAGGTCCGCCGGGTGACCCGGGAGTGGAACGGTGCCCGGCTGCCCGTCGACGACGCCTGCTACCCCGAACTCCTGGAGCGCCGGGCCGCCCTGACCCCGGCGGCCCTCGCCCTGGTCGCCGGGGGCGAGCGGCTGGACTACGGGACGCTCAACCGCCGGGCCAACCGGCTCGCGCACCACCTGATATCCCTCGGAGCGGGCCCCGAACGGCTGGTCGCGCTGACGCTGCCGCGCACCGCCGACATGATCGTGGCGATCCTCGCCGTCTGGAAGGCCGGCGCCGGCTACCTGCCGATCGACCCCGCCCTGCCCGCGGAGCGCGTGCGCTACCTGCTGGAGGACGCCCGGCCGGCGTTGGTCCTGGACGAGGACGCGTTGCGGGCCGCCCCGGCCACCGGCCGGGACACCGACCCCGTCGACGCCGACCGGCTCGCCCCGCTGCGCCCGGCGAACACCGCCTACGTCATCTACACCTCGGGCTCCACCGGCCGCCCCAAGGGCGTCGTGGTGGCGCACCGCGCGGTGACGCACCTGCTCGCCGCCCACCGGGCGGGCTTCGTCGCCGACGCGGGCGGCGGCCCGCTGCGGGTGGCGCTCACCGCCTCGTTCTCCTTCGACACCTCCTTGGAGGGCGTGCTGCTGATGGCCGACGGCCACCCGCTGCACGTGGTCGACGAGGTGACCCGGATGGATCCGGCGGCGCTGGTCGAGTACGTGGTCCGGCACCGCGTCGACTTCCTCGACGTGACCCCCTCCTACCTCGGTCAGCTGCTGCCCGCCGGGCTGCTCACCGATCCGCGGCACCGCCCTCGGGTGCTGATGCTCGGCGGCGAGGCGGTCGGCGCCGCCCTCTGGCGCGAGCTGGCCGCGCACCCCGGGGTGGCCGCCTACAACTTCTACGGCCCGACGGAGTGCACGGTCGACGCACTGGCCTGCCGGATCACGGACGGCGACCGGGCGCTGGTGGGCCGCCCGCTGCCGAACGTGCGGGCGTACGTGCTGGACGACCGGCGCCGGCCGGTGCCGCCCGGCGTCGGCGGCGAGCTGTACCTGGCGGGCGAGCAGCTCGCCCGAGGCTACGCCGACCGCCCCGGGCTGACCGCGGCGCGGTTCACGGCCGACCCGTTCGGGCCGCCCGGTGCCCGGATGTACCGCACCGGAGACCTGGCCCGCTGGACCGCCGACGGGCGCCTGGACTACCTCGGGCGGGCCGACGACCAGGTCAAGGTGCGCGGCCACCGCGTCGAACCGGGCGAGGTCGAGGCGGCGCTGCTGGAGCTGCCCGCCGTCGGCGCGGCCGCGGTGGTGGCCGCGCCCGACGCACACGGCCGCGCCCGGCTGGCGGCCTATCTGGTGCCCGCCACCGGATACGCCGTGCCGCCCGCCGCCGACCTGCGGGCGGCGCTGCGGCAGGTGCTGCCCGACCACCTGGTGCCGTCCTCCTTCACCGCGCTCGACGCGCTGCCGCTCACCACCAGCGGCAAGCTCGACCGCCGGGCCCTGCCCGCCCCCGACCTCGAAGTGGACCGGCAGCAGAAGGAGTTCGTCGCCCCGCGGACCCCGGACGAGGAGGTGCTGGCCGGCATCTGGGCCGAGGTGCTCGGCGTCGCCAGGGTGGGCGTCACGGACAACTTCTTCGAGCTGGGCGGCGATTCGATCCTCAGCATCCAGGCCGTCTCCCGGGCCCGAGCCGCGGGCCTGCGGCTCGGTTCGAGCGACGTCTTCCGCCACCAGAGCGTCGCCGACCTCGCCGCCGCGGCGGCCCGCCGCCGGCTCGCCCCGGCGGCGACGGCGCGGCGACCGCGGGACGACGGACCCGCGCCGCTGACCCCGGTGCAGGAGTGGTTCTTCGCCACCCACGGCCCGCTGCGTCACTTCAGCATGTCGATGCTGCTCGACCTGCCGCGCGACCTGGACGAACGGGCGCTGGAGCTGGCGCTCGAAGCGGTGGCGGCCGCGCACCCGGCGCTGCGCACCCGGTTCACCCGCACCGGCGACGGCTGGCACCAGAGCCCCGGAGCCGGTCCGGTCGGCGGGTTGCTGACCTGCCACGACCCGGCCGCCCTCGCCGCCGACGCCGAGGCCGAGGACGCCGCCCGGCGCCGCGCGGCCGACGCGGCCCGCGCGGCCCTCGACCCGGCCAGCGGCGCGCTGCTGCGCGCGGCCCTGCTGCGGGCCGCCGACGGCGCCCGGCCCCAGCTGTTCGTGACGGCCCACCACCTGGCCGTGGACAGCGTCTCCTGGCGGGTGCTGCTGGCCGACCTCGCCCTGGCCTACCGGCAGGCGGCCGCCGGCGAGCCGGTTCGACTGGACCCCGAGCAGACCCCGTTCACCGACTGGGCGCACCACGTCGCCGAGCGCGTTCGGGCCGGGGACCTCGACGGTGACCTGCCGTACTGGCTGGACGAGGTCTCGGCCGCGCCGGCCCCGCTGCCCGTCGACCTTCCCGGCAGCCCGCTGGCCGGCTCGGTCCGCACCGTTCGGACCAGGGTGGACCGGGCCACCACCGAGGCGCTGCTGCGCCAGGTCCCCGCGGTCTACCGCACCCAGGTCAACGACGTGCTGCTCAGCGCGCTGGGCCGGGTGCTCGCCGACTGGACGGGCGCCGGGCGGGTGGCCGTCGCCCTGGAGGGGCACGGCCGCGAGGAACTCGGCGGGCCGGCCGGCCACGAGCCCGACCTCTCCCGCACGGTCGGCTGGTTCACCACCCAGTACCCCGTCACCCTCACCCCGGTCGGAACGGCCGGCGCCCCGGACTGGGCCGCCACCCTGAAGGCGGTCAAGGAGCGGCTGCGGGCCGTCCCCCGGCGGGGCCTGAGCTACGAGGCGCTGGCCCGCCTCGGCTCGCCCGACCCGGCCGCGGCCGCCCTGCGGGCGGTGCCGCTGCCCCAGGTGTCCTTCAACTACCACGGCCAGTGGGCGGCCGCCGAGGGCGGCGACTTCGCCCCGGCCGGCGAGGCTCCCGGCCGGGACATCGCCCCCGACGCGCCGCTGGACCACCTGCTCGACATCTCCGCCGTGGTGGCCGACGGCGAGCTGGAGATCACCTGGCACTACAGCGACCAGGTGCACGAGGCGGCCACCGTCCAGCACCTGGCGGCGGCGCTGACCGCCGCGCTGACCGCCGTCGCCGCGCACTGCGCCCGCCCCGGCGCCGGCGGCCGCACCCCGTCCGACTTCCCGTTCGCCCGGTTGGACCAGGCCGGCGTGGACCGGCTGGTCGGCGACGGCCGGGCGGTGGAGGACCTGCTGCCCCTCACCCCGCTCCAGGAGGGCATGCTCTTCCACCGCCTGGTCGGCGGGCCCGACGACGTGTACGTCGACCAGGCCGCGCTGCTCCTGGACGGCGTGAGCGACCCCGACACCTTCGCCGCCGCCTGGCAGCGGGTGGCCGACCGCACGCCCGCCCTGCGCACCTCGGTGGTGTGGGAGGGCGTCCCCGTCCCGCTCCAGGTCGTGCACCGCCGCGCCCGGATACCGGTCACCCAGCTGGACCTGCGCGCGGCGGGCCCGCAGGAGCGGGCCGAGCGGGTGGCCGCCGTGCGCGCGGAGGACCTCGCGCGCGGCGTGGACATCGCCGCGGCGCCGCTGATGCGGCTCACCCTGATCCGGCTGCCCGACGCGCGCCTGCACCTGCTCTGGACCTCCCACCACCTGATCCTGGACGGCTGGAGCCTGGCCCAGGTGCTCACCGACGTGTTCGAGGAGTACGCGGCGCTCAGCACCGGCGCCGAGCCGCGACCGGCCGCACGCCGGCCCTTCGGCGACTACGTGCGCTGGCTGGCCGGGCAGGACGCCGAGGCCGCCAGGGCCCACTGGCGGGGCGTCCTGGAGGGGTTCGCCACCCCGACCCCGCTGCCCGTCGACCGGGTCCGGCGAGGGCTCCACCAGGCCCGGTCGGCGGGGGTGCACCCGGCCGGGCTGTCCGAGGAGGTGTCTCAGCGGCTGGCCCGGACCGCCCGGCAGGCCGGGCTGACCATGGGCACCGTGGTCCAGGGCGCCTGGGCGCTGCTGCTGTCGCGCTACAGCGCCGAGCGGGACGTGCTGTTCGGGACCACCGTCTCCGGACGCCCCGACGACCTGCCCGGTGTCGAGTCGATGATCGGGATGTTCATCAACACCCTGCCCACCCGGGTCCGGGTGGACGGCGGGCGCACCGCCGCGGCGTGGCTCCGGGACCTCCAGGAGGCGCAGGCCGAGGCCCGGCGCTTCGCCGCGGTCTCGCTGGCCGAGCTGACCGGCATGAGTGAGGTGCCCTCCGGCAGCCCGCTCTTCGACAGCATGGTCGCCTTCGAGAACTATCCCTTCGACGAGGCGCGCTCGGCGGGCTCCGGCGTGCGACTGGCCGACGTCTCCTCCCGGGACGCCACCAACTTCCCGCTGGTGCTGCGGGCCTACCAGGGCGAGCGGTTCGGTTTCGACCTCGCCTACGACCCGGAGCTGTTCGACGCCCGGACCGCGCGCACCCTGGCCGACCGCCTCTGCCTGCTGCTCACCGAGCTGGCCGGCGGCCTGGACCGCCCGCTGCGCGCCCTGGCCTGGACCACCGCCGAGGAGCGGCGGCGGATGCTGGTCGACTGGAACGGCGCCGCGCAGGGCCGGCCGGACCGGACCCTGGTGGACCTCTTCGAGGCGCAGGCCGCCCGGACCCCGCACGCCGAAGCCGTGAGCTACGGCGACGAGCGCCTCGACTACGCCACGCTTGACGCGCGGGCCGACCGGCTCGCCCACCGACTGGCCGAACTCCACGCCTCGACCGAGCAGTTCGTGGCCCTCGCGCTGCCCCGCTCGACCGACCTGGTGGTGGCGGTCCTCGCCGTCCTCAAGACCGGCGCGGCCTACCTGCCGCTCGACCCGGCGCTGCCGCCCGAGCGCCTGGCCCAGCTGCTGCGCGACGTCCGGCCGGTGGCGCTGGTGACGCTCACCGGGGACGCCGCCGCGCCGGGGCCCACCGACGTGCCCGTGCTGGCGCTGGGCGACGCCGACGTGCGCGCCGACCTCGCGCGGCGCCCGGCCGGCAAGCTCGCCCCGCGCCGCCGCCCGCTGCCCGAGAGCCCGGCCTACGCCATCTTCACGTCGGGATCCACCGGGCGCCCGAAGGGAGTCGTGATCCCGCACGCCAACGTGGTGCGGCTCTTCGACCGCACCGCCGAGTGGTTCGGCTTCGGCGCCGAGGACGTCTGGACGCTCTTCCACTCCTACACCTTCGACTTCTCGGTGTGGGAGCTCTGGGGCCCGCTGCTGCACGGCGGCCGGCTCGTCGTGGTTCCCGAGGACACCGCCCGCTCCCCGGAGGACTTCCTGCGCCTGCTGGCCGACGAGCGGGTCACCGTCCTCAACCAGACCCCGTCCGCGTTCTACCCGTTGATCCGCGCCGACGCCGAGAACCCGGCCCTGGCGGACCGGTTGGCGCTGCGCACGGTGGTCTTCGGCGGCGAGGCGCTGGACGTGACGAGGCTGGCCGACTGGTACGACCGCCACCCGGACGGCGCGCCGCGCCTGGTCAACATGTACGGCATCACCGAGACGACCGTGCACGTCACCCATGCCCCGCTGGACCGCGCCACGGCCCGCGCCGGCGGCCCCGGACCGATCGGCACCGGCATCCCCGACCTGCGGGTGTACGTGCTGGACGCCGACCTGGCGCCGGTCCCCCCCGGTGCGGTGGGCGAGTTGTTCGTCGCGGGGGAGGGCCTCGCCCGCGGCTACCTGAACCGCCCGGGCCTGACCGCCGCCCGCTTCGTCGCCGACCCGTTCGGGCGTCCCGGCTCCCGGATGTACCGCACCGGCGACCGGGCCCGCCGGCGGGCCGACGCCACCCTGGAGTACCTGGGCCGCGCCGACCAGCAGGTGAAGATCCGCGGCTACCGGATCGAGCCCGGCGAGATCGAGGCCGCCCTGCACGCCCATCCGGGTGTGGGCGCCGCCGCCGTGGGCGTGTACGAGGACACCGCCGGCACCCGCCGCCTGGTGGCCCACGTGGTCGGCGGCGGTGAGCGCGCCGAAGCCCCGCCGTCCGCCGCCGAGCTGCGCGCGCACCTGGAGCGGCTGCTGCCCCCCTACATGGTGCCCGCCGCCTACGTCCCGGTGGCGGCCCTGCCGCTCACCGTCAACGGCAAGCTCGACCGGCGGGCGCTGCCCGCGCCGGGCCCGGA
The DNA here is from genome assembly GCF_036226505.1 of Kitasatospora sp. NBC_01246. NCBI lineage: Bacteria > Bacillati > Actinomycetota > Actinomycetes > Kitasatosporales > Streptomycetaceae > Kitasatospora > Kitasatospora sp. NBC_01246. Next base: position 8,535,501 of record NZ_CP108484.1, read on the forward strand.
CGGTTTCGCGGCCGGCCACGACCGCACCGCCCCCCGCACCCGGGCCGAACGGCTGGTCGCCGAGGCCTGGGCGGACGTCCTGGACGCCGACGAGGTCGGCGTGGACGACGACTTCTTCGCCCTCGGCGGCGACTCCATCCTCGCGATCCGGGTCACCTCCCGGCTGCGCGCGGCGTTCGGCACGGACGTCTCGCCCCGGCTGCTGTTCAGCCACGGCAGACTGGCCGACCTGGCCGCCGCCCTCGGCGAGCCGGCCGCCGGGGGGAGCCCGTCGGCCGACGCGATCCCCGCCGCCGACCCGGCCGTCGAGCCGCCGCTGTCCTACGCCCAGCAGCGGCTCTGGTTCCTCGACCGCTTCGAGCCGGACGGCACCGAGTACACCACCCTGTCCGTGCTGCGCCTGCGCGGAGCGCTCGACGAGAGCGCCCTGCGCACCGCGCTGGACGCCCTGGTGGCCCGGCACGAGGCGCTGCGCACCACGTTCACCGAACAGGACGGGCGCGCCCGGCAGAGCGTGCGCCCGGCGCAGCCGGTCGAGCTGCCGGTGGACGACCTCCGCGGGCAGCCCCCGGCGCTCCTGGAGGCACTGCTGGAACGCGTCGCCGCCACCCCGTTCGACCTGGCCGCCGGGCCGTTGCTGCGGGCCCGGCTGGTGCGGACGGCCGAGGACGAGCACGTGCTCGTGCTGGCCGTGCACCACATCGCCACCGACGGCTGGTCGGTGGCCGTCCTCGGCCGCGACCTCGGCGAGCTGTACGCGGCCGCCCTCGAACGGCGCCGCCCCGAGCTGCCCGAGCTGCCCGTGCGGTACACCGACTACGCCGTCTGGCAGCGCGCCCGCACCGACCGCGCCGAGGCGGACCTCGCCCACTGGCGCCAGGCCCTGGACGGCCTGGAGCCGCTGGACCTGCCCACCGACCGCCCGCGCCCCGCCGTCCGCACCCGGGACGGCGCCCTGCTGACCTTCACCCTGCCCGCCGCGCTGACCGGACGGCTGCGCGAGCGCGGGCGGGAGGCCGACGCCACCCTCTACATGACCCTGCTGACGGCGTGCCAGGTGTTGCTCGCCCGCTGGGCCGGCCAGCAGGACGTCGCCGTGGGCACCGTCGCCTCGGGCCGGGAGCGGCCCGAACTCCACGACGTGGTGGGCATCTTCGTCAACACCCTGGTGCTGCGCGCCCAGGTGCGCCCGGAGCTGTCGTTCCACGAGCTGCTGGGCCGGTCACGGGACACCGTCCTGGCGGCGTTCGCCCACCAGGAGGTGCCGTTCGAGCGGCTGGTGGACACCCTCCAGCCGGAGCGCGACACCAGCCGCACGCCGCTGTTCCAGGTGATGGTGGCCCTGCACAACCTGGGCACCGAGGCACCCCGTCTGCCGGGCCTGGAGGTGGCACCGCTGGCACCGCCGGTCCGCAGCGCCACCTTCGACCTCGCCTTCGACTTCGTCGAGCGCGACGGCGGCCTGACCGGCTACCTGGAGTACAGCACCGGCCTGTTCGACGAGGCCACCGCCGAGCGGCTGGCCGGCTGGCTGCGGACCCTGCTGGAGGCGGTGGCCGAGGACCCGGGCAGCGCCGTCGCCACCCTGCCGTTGATGACCGCCGACGAACGCCGCCGGGTGCTCCGGACGGGGCAGGGCGAGCCGATGGCAGTGCCGGACACCACCTTTCCCGCCCTGTTCGAGGCGCAGGCCGCCCGTACCCCGCACGCCACCGCCCTGGTGGCCAGGGACGCCACCCTCGACTACGCCGCCCTCAACGGGCGGGCCAACCGGCTCGCCCGCCACCTCGTCTCCCGTGGCGCCGGCCCGGAGCAGGTGGTCGCGGTCCGGCTGCCGCGCACCTCGGACCTGCTGGTGGCCCTGCTCGCGGTGCTCAAGGCGGGTGCCACCCTCCTCTGCCTGGACCCCGAACTCCCCGAGGAGCGGGCCGCCTTCCTGCTCGCCGACGCCCGTCCGCGGACGCTGCTGACGGAGCGGGAGCTGCACGAGGTGCCGTGGGACCGGCTGCCCGCCCACGACCTCACCGACGCCGACCGCCGCCATCCGCTGCTGTCGCGGCACACGGCCTACCTCATCTACACCTCCGGCTCCACCGGCCGACCCAAGGGCGTCGCCGTGGAGCACCGCCAGCTGGTCAACCTGTGCCAGGACCACCGCGCGGGGCTGTTCGCGCCGCACCTGACGGACGGGCGTCCACTGCGGATGGCGCTCAGCGCCTCGTTCTCCTTCGACACCAGCTGGGAGGGCCCGCTGCTGCTCACGTTCGGCCAGGAGGTGCACCTCATCGACGAGGACGTCCGGCTCGACCCGGAGGCCTTCTGCGCCCAGATCGCCGAACGCCGCTTGGACGTGGTCAACGTCACCCCCTCCTACCTGCGTGAACTCTCGGCCGCCGGGCTGTTCGCGGCGGGCCGCCACCACCCGGGCCTGCTGCTGGTCGGCGGCGAGGCGATCTCGCCCGCCGCCTGGCAGGAGCTGTGCGCGGCGCAGCACGACCTCGGCGTCACCGCCTACAACGTCTACGGGCCCACCGAGTGCACCGTCGACGCCCTCTACGGCCGGTGCGCGGACCGCCCCGAGCGCCCGGTCGTCGGCCGCCCCGGCCGCAACCTGCGGGCCTACGTGCTCGACGAGGTCCTGCGGCCGGTGCCGCCGGGCATGGCGGGGGAGCTGTACCTGGCCGGGGCGCAGGTGGCCCGCGGCTACCTGAACCGCCCGGGCCTGACCGCCGCCCGCTTCGTGGCCGACCCGTTCGGCGCGCCGGGGGAGCGCATGTACCGCACCGGCGACCGGGCCCGCTGGGACGCCCAGGGTCTGCTGGAGTTCCTCGGCCGGGCCGACGAGCAGGTCAAGATCCGGGGGTTCCGGATCGAGCCCGGCGAGGTGGAGGCCGCCCTGCTCGACCACCCGGGCGTCGCCGAGGCGGTCGTCACCGCCCGCGAGCACGCCGGCCGGCGGATGCTCGTCGGCTACCTGGTGCCTGCCGGGGACCGGATCCCGCCCGCCGAGGAACTGCGGGTCCGGCTGCGGCGGACGCTGCCCGACCACATGGTGCCCGCCGCCTTCGTCCCGCTGGAGCGGATCCCGCGCAACTCCAGCGGCAAGACCGACCGCCGCGCCCTGCCCGCGCCGCCCGCGCAGCCCGACAGCGGCAACGCGTTCGTGGCGCCGCGGCCCGGCACCGAGGAGCGGCTGGCCGCGATCTGGGCCGAGGTGCTGGGTGTGGACCGGGTGGGCGCGCACGACAACTTCTTCGCGCTCGGCGGGGACTCCATCCTCAGCATCCAGATCGTCTCCCGGGCCCGGGCCGGCGGGCTCGCGCTGACCACCAAGGACGTCTTCCGGCACCAGAGCGTCGCCGAACTCGCACTGGTGGTCGGTGCGGCGGGCGCGCGCCCGGACACCGGGGGCGACCCCTCGCCCACCGAAGCACCGCTCACCCCGATCCAGCACTGGTACCTCGACGGCCGCCGCCCCGGCGACCCGATGCGCTTCACGATGACCCAGCGGGTGGAACTGGCCCCCGGCGCGGACCCGTCGGCCCTGGACCAGGCAGCCGCGGCCCTGGTGCGCTGCCATGCCGCCCTCCGCACCCGGCTGCGCCACACCGGCACCGGCTGGCGCCAGGAGGTGCTCGCCGAGGCGCCCCGGAGCGTCTTCACCCGGTACGAGGCGGCCGGCCTCGACCCCGCGGCCCTGGAAGCGGCGGTGCAGGACACCACGGCCTCGGCCCAGGCCGAACTGGACCCGACCGAGGGCCGGATGGTCCGCGTGCTCTTCTTCGACCGCGGCGCCCGGCAGCCGGGCCAGCTCGTCGTCACCGTGCACCACCTGGCCGTGGACGGCGTCTCCTGGCGCATCCTGTTGGCCGACCTCGAAGCGGCCTACCAGGCGGTCGGTGCCGGCCGCGGCGCCGAACTGCCCCCGGCGGGCACCTCCTACGGCCACTGGGCGACCCGGCTGGAGCAGCACACCCGCTCCGGCGCGCTGGCCGCCGACGCCGCGTACTGGGCGCGGACCGCCACGGCCCCGGCCGACCTGCCCGCCGGCCGGCCCGGTCCCAACACCCACGGCGGCGCCGCCACCGTCACCGTGACGCTGGACGCGGAGACGACCGAGGCCCTGCTGCGCCAGGTCCCCGAGGTCTACCGCACCCAGGTCAACGACGTGCTGCTCAGCGCCCTGGGGCGCACCCTGGCGCGCTGGTGCGGTCGCGAGAGCGTGCTGGTGGGCGTGGAGGGGCACGGCCGGGAGGACCTCTTCGACGACCTGGACCTGTCCCGGACGGTGGGCTGGTTCACCGCCGAGTTCCCGCTCGCCCTGAGCGTCGACCCCGACGCCGGATGGCACGAGACGCTGCGCTCGGTCAAGGAGCAGCTGCGCGCCGTCCCGCTGCGCGGGCTGAGCCACGGTGCGCTGCGCCACCTGCTGCCGGGCGGTGCGCCGGCGGGTACGCCGGCTCCGCGGATCGGCTTCAACTACCACGGCCGGTGGGACGCCGAGAGCGCCGGCGCCGACGGTCTCTACCGCGCGTCGCTGCCCCCGGCCGGCCGCGACACCGACCCGGACGAAGCCCGCCCCTACCTCCTGGACGTCACGGGGGTGGTCCAGCACGGGCGCCTGGAACTGGGCTGGACCTACCCGGCGGCCGTCTACGACGAGGCCGAGGTCCGCGCACTGGCCGAGGAGATGCGCACCGCCCTGCGCGAGATCGCGGCGCACTGCGCCCGCCCCGGGGCCGGCGGCCGCACCCCCTCCGACTTCCCGCTCGCCGGCCTGACCCAGGACCAGCTGGACCGGCTCGTCGGCGACGGGCGCCAGGTCGCCGACGTGCTGCCGCTGACGCCGCTCCAGTCCGGGATGCTCTTCCACGGGCTGGTCGACACCGAGGGTGCCTACTTCGACCGGATCGTGGTGCGGCTGGCCGGCGTGGCCGACCCGCGCGTGTTCGCCGAGGCCTGGCAGCTGCTGGCCGACCGCACGCCCGCGCTGCGCACCGGCGTGCACTGGCGGGGCCTGCCGCATCCCGTTCAACTGGTGCTCCAGCGAGCCGAGGTACCCGTCACCCTGCTGGACTGGCGGCAGCTGCCGGCGGACCGGCAGGAGGCGCAGACCGAGCGGCTGCTCGCCGCGGATCGCGCGGCGGGCATGGACCTCACCGCCGCGCCGCTCACCCGCCTCACGCTGGCCGCGCTCCCCGGTGACGAGGTGCTGCTGCTCTGGTCCACCCACCACCTGATCCTGGACGGCTGGAGCAGCGGGCAGTTGCTGACCGAGGTCTGCGACCAGTACGCCGCGCTGACCGGCGGCGCTGTGCGGGGGCCCCGCCCGTCGAGGCGTCCGTTCGCGGACTTCCTGCGCTGGCTGGCCGAGCAGGACGGGCAGGCGGCCGAGCACTACTGGGCCGACGCCCTGGCCGGCTTCACCGCGCGCAACCCGCTTCCGTACGACCGGGTGCCCGGCCAGGCGCACCGCGCCCGCTCCGCCGCCACCGTCCACCACGAGCTGGACCAGGACCTCTCCCAGCGGCTGCGGGAGCGGGCCGCGCACGCCGGACTGACCGTCAACACCGTGGTCGAGGGGGCCTGGGCCCTGCTGCTGGCGCGCTACGGCGGCAGCGACGACGTGGTCTTCGGCACCACCGTCTCGGGCCGGCCGGCGGAGCTGCCCGGCGTCGAGTCGATGATCGGCATGTTCATCAACACCGTGCCGACCCGGGTCCGGATACCCGCCACCGGCGGCGTGCTGCCCTGGCTGCGCGAGCTCCAGGCGCGCCAGAGCGACGGGCGCCCCTTCGACCACCTGGCCCTGACCCGGATCCAGGCGCTGAGCGAGGTACCGGCCGGCGAGGCGCTCTTCGACAGCATGGTGGTGTTCGAGAACTACCCCGTCGACGAGTCCGTCGCGGCCAGGACCGGTGTGCGGGTGACGGAGGTACGGGCCGACGACGCCACCACCTTCCCGTGGTGCCTGCGTGCCTACCTGACCGAGCGGCTCGGCCTCGACCTGGCCTACGACCCCGCGCTGTTCGACCGGTCCACGGTGGAGCGCGCGGCCCGGCGCCTGGCCGTGCTGCTCACCGCCCTCGCCGACGGTCTGGACGGTGAGGTGGGCGAGCTGGAGCCGCTGACCGCGGCCGACCGGGAGCTGCTGGCGTCCTGGCAGAGCACCGCCCGCCCGGCGGCGGCGCAGAGCCCGGTGGCGCTCTTCGCCGAGCAGGCCCGCCGCACACCCGAGGCGGTCGCGGTGCGGCACGGCGAGGACGACCTGACCTACCGCCGGCTCGACCGGTGGTCGGACCGGCTGGCCGCCCGGCTGCTGGCCGACGGCCTGGCCGTCGAGGGGCGGGTGGCGCTGGCGATGGACCGCTCGGTCGAGCTCGTCGTCGCCCAGCTCGCCGTCCTCAAGGCGGGCGGTGCCTACGTCCCGGTGGACGTCCGGGCGTCCGAGGAACGCCGCCGCGCGCTGCTCGCCCTGGCCGGCGCCACCGTCCAGCTCACCACCGACCAGGTCGCCGCCGTCCGTACCGAGGCGGCCGGGCAGCCCGTGCTGTCCGCGCCGCCGGCCGACCCCGACCGGCTGGCCTACGTGATGTTCACCTCCGGATCCACCGGCGAGCCCAAGGCGGTGGCGGTCCGGCACCGCGACGTGGCCTCGCTGGCCACCGACAGCCGCTTCACCGACGGTGGTTGCGAACAGGTGCTGCTGCACTCCCCGGTGGCCTTCGACGCGAGCACCTTCGAGGTCTGGGCACCGCTGCTCAACGGCGGGCGGGTGGTCGTCGCCCCCGACGGGCCGGTGGACGCGGCGCTGCTGCGGCGGCTGACGTCCGGCGGCCTGACGGCGCTGTGGCTCACCGCCGGGCTCTTCCGCCTGCTGGCCCAGGACGCGCCGGACTGCTTCACGGGCCTGCGCCGGCTGTGGACCGGCGGCGACGTGGTGCCCGCCGCCGCCGTGCGCCGGGTCCTCGCCGCCTGCCCCGGCCTGTGCGTGGTGGACGGCTACGGACCCACCGAGACCACCGTCTTCGCGACCTCCTTCGCCCTCGCGGACCCGGCGGCGGTGCCCGACACCGTGCCCGTCGGCCACCCCCTGGACGACAAGCGGGTGTACGTCCTCGACCGCCGCCTGCGGCCCGTGCCGCCCGGCTGCGCGGGCGAGCTGTTCGTCGCCGGTGAGGGCCTGGCGCGCGGCTACCTGGGCCGGCCCGGTGAGAGCGCGGCACGCTTCCTGGCCGACCCGTTCGGCGCGCCGGGGGAGCGGATGTACCGCACCGGCGACCTGGCCAGGCGGCGGCCGGACGGCGCCGTGGAGTTCCTGGGCCGCACCGACGACCAGGTGAAGATCCGCGGCTTCCGGGTCGAGCCCGGCGAGGTGGCGGCCGCGCTGGCCGCGCACCCGGGGGTCGCCGACACCGCCGTGGTCGTCCGCGAGGACCGCCCCGGCGCCCGACAGCTGGTGGCGTACGTCGTCGGCCCCGCGGGCGCCGACCTGGCGCAGCTGCGGGACTTCGCCGCCCGCCTGCTGCCCGACTACCTCGTCCCCACCGCCTTCGTCCCGCTCGCCGCCCTTCCGCTGAGCCGCAACGGCAAGCTCGACCGCGCGGCACTTCCGGCGCCGGACGCCGACCGCGACGCCGGGTCCCGTGAGCGCCTCGCGCCGCGCACCGAGGCCGAACGCCGCACGGCGGAGGTCTTCGGGGAGGTGCTGGGCACAGCGCCGCCCGGTGTGGAAGACGGCTTCTTCGAGCTGGGCGGGGACTCCATCCTCAGCATCCGGCTCGCCGCCCGGCTGGCCGAGGCGTTCGGCACCGACCTGACGCCCCGCGCGGTCTTCCTCCACCCCACCCCGGCCGGACTGGCCCGGCTGCTCACGCAGGAGCGGCAACCCTGCGGCGCGGACCCCGCCGTCGTCCCGGTCGCCCGCGAAGCGGCGCCGCCGATGTCCTACGCCCAGCAACGCCTCTGGTTCCTGGAGGAGTTCAAGCCCGGTGGCACCGAGTACGTCACCGCGCTCGCGCTTCGCCTGCACGGCGCCCTGGACCTCGGCGCCCTCGGCGCGGCCCTGGACGCGCTGGTGGCCCGCCACGAGTCGCTGCGCACCACCTTCGACAGCGTCGACGGGCGTGGCGTCCAGCTCGTCCATCAGCCGCGGGAGGTGCCGCTCGCGCTCCACGACCTGTCCGAACTGCCCGAGCAGGAAAGGCACTCGGCGCTGCGCGGGCTGCTCGCCGACGAGCGGGGCCGACCCTTCGACCTGCGTCGGGGTCCGCTGCTGCGGGTCGCCCTGGTCCGGCTGGCCGACGGTGACCACGTGCTGGCCCTCACCCTGCACCACATCGTCACCGACGGCTGGTCGACCTCCGTCCTGCTCACCGACCTGGCCCACCTCTACCGCGCCGAACTGGGCTCCGACGAAGCCCAGTTGCCGCCCCTGCCGGTGCAGTACGCCGACTACGCGCACTGGCAGCGCACGGCCGGCGCCGCCGCCGCCGACGATCAGCTCGACTACTGGAGGAAGCAGCTGGCGGACGCCGAGCCGCTCCACCTGCCCACCGACCGGCCGCGGCCCGCGGTGCGCACCAGCAACGGAGCCACCGCCCGCCTGGAGGTGCCCGCCCCGACCGCCCGCCGGCTGGCCCGGGTCGGCCGGGAGCAGGGCGCCACCCTGTTCACCACGCTGGTCGCCGCCACCCAGGCCTACCTCGCCCGGCTCACCGGGGACGCGGACATCGCGGTCGGCACCGTCACCTCCGGCCGCGACCGGGCCGAGACGCGGAACCTCGTCGGGTTCTTCGTCAACACCCTGGTCCTGCGCTCCCGGGTCGAGGCGGGGCAGCCCTTCACCGAGTTCCTCGGCGGCGTGCGGCACACGGTGCTGGACGCCTTCGCGCACCAGGAGGTGCCGTTCGAACGGGTGGTCGACGAGGTGCAGCCGGTCCGCGACACCAGCCGCAGCCCGCTCTTCCAGGTCATGGTCGTCCTGCAGAACACCCCGGCCGCCGACCTGGAACTTCCCGGCCTCGCCGTCACCGATGTCGAGACCGAGCTGGAACAGGCGCCGTTCGACCTCACCCTGGAGTTCGCCGAGACGGACTCCGGAGCGCTGCGCGCCCTGATCAGCTACAACACCGACCTGTTCGACGCGGTCACCGCCGAGCGCATCGCCGACCAGCTCGCCACCCTGCTCGCCGCCGTCGCGGAGGACCCCGAACGCCCCATCGGCGCCCTGCCGCTGGCCTCCGACGACGAGCTGAAGGCCCTGCTCGACCAGGCCCGGGGGACGTTCCGGCCGGTGCCCGAGGCGACCCTGCCCGAGCTGTTCGAACAGCAGGCGGCCCGCACTCCCCACGCGGTGGCGCTGCTGGACGGCGAACGTGAACTGACCTACGCGCAGCTGGACCGGGCGGCCAACCGGCTGTCCCACCGGCTGATCCGCCAGGGCGTGGGGCCGGAGCGGGTGGTGGCCCTGGCGCTGCCGCGCGCGGCCGAGACGGTGGTGGCGCAGCTCGCCGTGAGCAAGGCCGGCGGCGCCTTCCTCCCGGTCGACCCCGACTACCCGACCCGGCGAAAGGACTTCATGGTGCGCGACGCGGGCGCCTTCCTGGTGCTCGACGACCCCGCCGAGGTGTGGACCGCCGACGGAGCGCCGACACCGCCCACCGACGCCGACCGCACCACCGCGCTCAGCACCGGCCACCCCGCCTACGTCATCTACACCTCGGGATCGACCGGGACACCCAAGGGCGTGGTGGTCACCCACCGCGGACTGGCCGGCTTCGCCGCGGCCGCCGCCGAGCAGTACGCGGCCGGCCCCGGCGACCGGATCCTCCAGTTCGCCTCGCCCAGCTTCGACGCCTCGGTGCTGGAGCTGTGCGTCTCACTGCTCAGCGGGGCCACGCTGGTCACCGGCGAAGAGGGCCCGCTGGTCGGCGAGCGGCTGGCCGAGGTGCTCGCCGCCCGGCGGATCAGCCACGCGCTGATCCCGCCGGCGGCCCTGGCCACCGTGGACCCGGCCGCGGCCGGCGCGCTGCCCGCGCTGCGCACCCTCATCGTCGGGGCCGAGGCCTGCCCGGCCGACCTGGTCGACACCTGGGCCCCCGGACGGCGGATGGTCAACTCGTACGGCCCCACCGAGGCCACCGTGGTCGCCAGCTGGACCGGCCCGCTGGCGGCGGGCGCGGGCACCCCCCCGATCGGCCGCCCCGCCGGTCCCACCAGCGTCTACCTGCTGGACGCCGCCCTACGGCCGGTCCCGCCCGGTGTGACCGGGGAGCTGTACGTCGCCGGGCCCGCCCTGGCCCGCGGCTACCTGAACCGCCCGGGCCTGACCGCCGCCCGCTTCGTGGCCGACCCGTTCGGCGCGCCGGGGGACCGGATGTACCGCACCGGCGACCTCGCGCGCCGCCACGGCGACGGAGAGCTGCGCTTCGTGGGTCGGATGGACGACCAGGTCAAGCTGCGCGGCTTCCGGATCGAGCCCGGCGAGGTGGAGAGTGCGCTGCGCCGCAGCGCCCTGGTGAGGGACGCGGTCGTCACCGTGCGTACCGGCGAAGCCGGGGACGGCCCGGGAGCCGGGCCCGCCCGGCTGGTCGCCTACCTCGTCCTCGCCGACAGCTGCGCCGGTCCCCTGGCGGACCGGGTGCCCGTCGCCGAGCTGCGCGCGCACCTGGCCGAGCTGCTGCCCCCGCACATGGTCCCCTCCCTCTTCGTGCCACTGGAGCGGCTGCCGCTCACCCCGAGCGGCAAGACCGACCGCCGGGCGCTGCCCGACCCCGGACCCGCCCAGGCCGCCGCCGGGCCACGGGTCGCTCCGCGCACCGACACCGAACGCCGGATCGCCCGGATCTGGTCCGACGTACTGGGCATCGAGGAGATCGGCGCCGACGACAACTTCTTCGTCCTCGGCGGCGACTCCATCCTGAGCATGCAGGTGGTCTCGCGGCTGCGCCGGGACGGCCTGCACCTGGCGACCCGGGACCTGTTCAGCCACCAGACCGTCGCACAGCTGGCCACCGTCGTGCGCGACGCCCCGCAGCACGCCGACGACGCACCGGTGACCGGCGAGGTGCCGCTCACGCCCATCCAGGAATGGTTCCTCGGCACCCCGCGCGCCGCCCACCACCACTTCAACCAGTCGACGCTCCTCGAACTCGGCGCCGCCCCCGACCCGCGGGCGCTGCGCACGGCCCTGCACGCCCTGCTGGAGCACCACGACGCGCTGCGCATGCGCTTCACCCGGGACGAGGCGGGCTGGCACCAGTTCAACCCGCCGCCCGCCCCCGCCGACGACGTTCTGGAACACCACGACCTGACCGGGCAGACATCCGAACAGGCCGCCGCCGCCGTCGCACGGGCCGCCGACGACCTGCACGCCGGATTCGACCTGGCCCGCGGCCCGCTCCTGCGGGCGGCGCTGTTCACCGGTGACCCCGGCCAACCGGTCCTGCTGCTCCTGGTCGCCCACCACCTGGTCGTCGACGCCGTCTCCTGGCGCATCCTGGGTGACGACCTGGAGAGCGCCTACCGGCAGGCCGAGCAGGGCGAACCGGTCACCCTCGGCGAACGCGGCACGTCCTTCCGGGACTGGGCGCTCGGACTCGCCGCCCACGTCGCCGCGGGCGCCCTGGACGACGAACTGCCCCACTGGGAACAGGCGGTGTCCGCCGGCCCCGCCCGGGCGGCCCGCCCCGCCGACACCGACGCCGACACCGGGGCGGGCGAGCGGGCGACGGTGAGCGTGCAACTGGACGAGGCGGACACCGCAGCTCTGCTGCGGGCCGCGCCGACGGCCTACCGCACCCGGGTCAACGACGTCCTGCTGGCCGCACTCGCCCTGGCGCTGGCCCGCTGGACCGGAAGCGAACAGGTCCGGCTGGACCTGGAGGGACACGGCCGCGAGGACGTGCTCGACGGCGTCGACCTCTCCCGCACGGTCGGCTGGTTCACCACCGTCTACCCGGTCGCCTTCCAGGTGCCCGCACCCGGCGAGTTCGGACCCGACCGCGACTGGCGGTCCCTGGTGAAGTCGGTGCGCCGCCAACTGCGCGCGGTGCCGGGCAACGGGCTCGGCTACGGCGCGCTGCGCACCTTCGGCCCGCCCGAGGTCCGCGAGCGGCTCGCCGCCGGCGCCCGGGGCGAGGTGGTCTTCAACTACCTCGGCCAGTGGGACTCCCGCCCGGAGAACGCCGGCCGCGGCCTGGTGCGCGTCGAGCGCGGCTCGTTCGGGCAGGACCACGACCCCCGCGACGGCGGCTCCCACCCGCTGGAGGTGGTGGGCGCGGTCCAGGACGGCCGCCTCGCCTTCACCTGGCACCACCGCCCCGCCGTCCACGACACGGCCAGTGTGCGCGGGGTCGCCGAGGAGTTCGGCGAGGCCCTGCGCCACATCGCCCGGCACGCCCGAGGAAGCCGATGACCGCGCCGTACCCGCCGGCGGGCCGCGGCCCCCCGCGCGCCCGCCCGACCATCACCGCCGACCGCACCCCAGCTACCACCGAGGAACGTGACATGGACGAGAACACCCGCTACCAGGTGCTGTGCAACGACGAGGAGCAGTACTCGCTCTGGCCGGCCGACATCGAGGTACCCGCGGGCTGGCAGAGCGTCGGCAAGGAGGGCACCGAGGCCGAGTGCATGGCCTACGTCGACGAGGTCTGGACCGACATGCGCCCGCGCAGCCTGCGCGAGCGCATGGCGAACAGCGAGTCCTGACCCGCCACCCGACCGGGGGCGCCGGCCGCACAACGCCGGCCCGGCGCCCCCGCCCCCTCTTACCCCCCCGCTCCCTGCCACCGCCACGGCGCCCACCCCGATCGGAGCCCGCCATGACCCCCGCCCTGCGCACCGAGCGCCTCGACTTCATCCCCTACCGGCCCGAGGACGAGGACGCCTTCGTCGCACTGCTGCGCATCGAGGAGGTGTGCCACTGGATGGGCCAGGAACGCGCTCCCGAGTCGGAGCTGCGCGTGCTGTTCCGCGCGATCCGGACGGACGTGTACCCCAAGGACCTGTTCGACGTGTGGGGCCTGTGGCAGGACGGGAGATACGCGGGCCACGCGGAGCTGAAGAAGACCGGAAACGTCGACGGCCACGAACTGATCACCGCCCTCGCCCCCGAGTTCTGGGGCCGGGGACTGGGCAGCGAGGCCGTCCGCGGCCTGCTGCGCCACGCCGCGGACCACCTCGGACTCAAGGAGGCCTACGGGATGGTGGGCGCGGAGAACACCGCGAGTCTGGAGATGTGCCGCCGTCTGGGTTTCCGGCACCTGCGCGACGTCGTCGGCGAGGACGGCTCGGTGACGAAGCTCCTGGTCGTCTCCACGGAGGAACCGACGTGACGGGGCCGGTCATCCGGGACGCCGTCCACGCACCGGAGCCCGCCCGGCCGCCGGGCCCGCGGCGCCACCGCGCCCCCGAGCCGCTGCGGACACGGAGCGGCCCGGCGGAGCCGGGCGCAGGTGGATCAGGAGACGGCCGGGCTGCGGCGCTCAAGCAGGATGACGTCGCGCCAGCGTCCGTGGTGTCGGCCCAGCCGTTCGCGGGTGCCGATCACGCGGAAGCCAGCCTTGGTGTGCAGGGCGAGGCTGGCGGTGTTCTCCGGGAAGATGCCGCACTGGACGGTCCAGATGCCGGCGGCGTCGGTGGACGCGAGCAGGGCCCGGAGCAGGGCGAGGCCGAGGCCTTGGCCGCGGGCGGCAGAGTGGACGTAGACGGAGTGCTCGACCACGCCGGCGTAGGCGCATCGGTCGGAGACCGGCACGGCGGCTGCCCAGCCGAGCACCTGGCCGGTGGCATCGAGGGCGACCAGGCGGTGTTCGGTGAGCCGGGAGGCGTCGAACGCCTCCCAGCTGGGGGCGGTGGTCTCGAAGGTGGCGTCGCCGCCGTCGATCCCGTGCTGGTGGATCGTCAGCACCTGACCGGCGTGCTCGGGCAGCATCGCCGTGATGGTCACGGCGGCGTTCATGCTGCGGCCTCGATGCCGAGCTCGGCGAGCAGGCCGCGGATGCGCTGCTCGATCTGATCGCGGATCGGGCGCACGGCGTCGACGCCCCGGCCTGCCGGGTCATCCAGCTTCCAGTCCAGGTACCGCGTGCCGGGGAAGTACGGGCAGGCGTCGCCGCAGCCCATGGTGATCACCACGTCGGAGGCCTGCACCGCCTCGGCGGTCAGCACCTTCGGCACTTCGGCGGAGATGTCGATGCCGACCTCCGCCAGCGCCTCGACCACGGCCGGGTTCACCGTGTCGGCAGGGGCGGATCCGGCGGAGCGGACCTCGATGCGCTGGCCGCCGAGGCGGGTGAGGAACGCGGCGGCCATCTGCGAGCGGCCGGCGTTGTGGACGCAGACGAACAGTACGGACGGGACGGCAGGAGAGCTCACGGGTTCATCCTTCGGGCAGGAGCGGCGGGGCGGGGTTCAGCGTTCGGCGGCGGCCGGGTGGTGCACGCCGTACGGGACCACGACGTCCTCGGCGGCAGCCGCGACGGGGCGGCCGAACAGCACGGCGGCCAAGGCGACGCCGACCACCAGGCCGACGAGCTGGGCGGCGACGAACGGCAGCACCGAGGCCGGGGCGATCCCGGCGAAGGTCTCGGTGAACGCCCGGCCGACCGTGACGGCCGGGTTGGCGAACGACGTGCTGGAGGTGAACCAGTACGCGGCGCCGATGTAGGAGGCGACCGCGACCGGGGCGAAGTGCGCCCGGCCGGCCCGGGCCAGACCGAAGACCAGCAGGATGAGGCCGGCGGTCGCCACGACCTCGCCCAGCCACAGATGCGGGGCCCCGCGGGCGTGGGTGGACCAGCGCACCAACGGCTGCGCGAACATCGCGTCCGCCAGCACCGCCCCGCAGATCGCCCCGGCGATCTGCGCGGGCAGGTAGGCGGCGACCTCGCGCAGGCCCGGGCCCTCCCCGCCGCGGCGTCCGGTCCACCAGGCGGCCAGGGTGACAGCAGGGTTGAAGTGGGCCCCGGAGACGGGGCCGAGCAGGACGATCAGCACGCCGAGACCGAACACGGTGGCCAGCGAGTCGGCCAGCAGCCGCACGCCCACGTCCTGGGACAGCTGGGTGGCCTGGATGCCGGAGCCGACCACGACCGCGACCAGGGCGCCGGTGCCGACGAACTCGACCGCGGCCCGGCGCCCGAGCGGAGCTCCCTCGGTCATCTCGCGCCTCCTGCCGTCCGGGCGGCCGTGCCTGCCGGAGTCTGGAGCAGGGCGGACAGCTTGGCCAGCGCGGCGGGCAGCACCCAGTAGTAGACCCAGGTCCCACGCCGTTCGGAGCCGACCAGCCCGGCCTCGCGCAGCACCTTCAGGTGGTGGGAGATGGTGGGCTGGGAGACCTCGAAGGGGCCGGTCAGGTCGCAGACGCAGGCCTCTCCGCCCTCGTGCGAGGCGATCAGGGACAGCAGCCGCAGCCGCACCGGGTCCGACAGGGCCTTGAACATCTTCGCCAGGTCCATGGCGGCTTCCTCGCCCAAGGGCTCGCGGACCATCGGCGAGCAGCACGCCGCCGCGTCGTCCTGGCCGAGCACCGGCAGTTCCAGATTCGACATACGTCTATGTTGACAGCCATCTATCCGGAGAGGCAAGCTCACTTTATCGACAGGCGTCGAAACAAGACCTCGGAACGGGGAACCGTCATGTCCCGTGTTCAGCTCGCCCTGCGCGTCGCCGACCTCGAAGGCTCCATCGCCTTCTACTCCAGACTCTTCGGCACCGAGCCGGCCAAGCGCCGCCCCGGCTACGCGAACTTCGCCATCACCGAGCCCCCGCTCAAGCTCGTCCTCATCGAGGGTGAGGCCGGCGAGGACACCCGCCTGGACCACCTCGGCGTCGAGGTCGAGTCCACCGAGCAGGTGGCCGCGGCGACCAGCCGGCTCAAGGACGCGGGCCTGGCCACCTTCGAGGAGAACGACACCTCCTGCTGCTACGCGCTCCAGGACAAGACGTGGGTGCACGGCCCCGGCAAGGAGCCGTGGGAGGTCTACGTCGTGAAGGCCGACGCGGACACCCTTGGCAAGAGCGCCGACAGCGCGCCGGAGGCTTGCTGCGGCACCACCGCCTGCTGCACCCCCGTCGAACAGGCCATCGACCCCGCCCAGGGCCCGGCCGAGGCGAAGACCGCCGCAGGCTGAGCGTGCGGCGGCTGACCGGCCCCGCCCCGGCTGTTCGGTGATTGATCTGCTGCGGTCCTTGCGTCCGCCGACCAGGGGTCGGCGGACCCGCCGACATGCTCGCCAACCTTCGCCAGATCCTTGGACGGTGCGCAGGCCGCCTGCGGGCGGTTCACCGGCGTTCGCTTCGACCGGACCAACGCCACCCGCGCACTGGCGGGTTCCGACAGCGCCTGCCCCCCGATCGACCGAGCCGTCATCGACCGCTACCTCGCCTACTTCACCGGAACAGGACACCTGCCCCGCCCTCGCCGACCGCCGGCCACGCGTGAAGCCTCCACCGCGAACCGCCGACCAAACAGGGCGGGTCGCCATCGGTCCTGATTGGCGTGAGCTCGCGTATGCAGGTCTCGCGTAGGAGCTCGCGGCTCTCGCTCCTGCCTCGGCTGGGCCGTCCGGTCACTGCCCCGGTGGCCCGCGGCGATCTACGTCGCCCTCGACAGCCGCCGACGCTGCCTCCGGCGCGCCAGGGTCAGGAGAGCCACGCCACCCCTCACGTGCCGGGTCGAGCATCGGGCTTCTCCCCTCGGGAACGGGACCAGGGACAGGGACAGGGACGGAATCACGAGCACCGCGACGAAGACGAAGGCGCATGCGGACACGAACCCGATCGGGCCGACGCCGCCGCGCCCGCAGGCCTGCGCGGCGGCACCGAACAGCGCCCGCGAGCGGCCGCAGCGGGCCTGCGGAGACCGTCGGAGTTTCTTCCGCTCCGAGAGCTAATAACTCCGCCAGGCCCCCCGACAAGGCCGAATGCCCTCGTGACGCACGTCCGCCATCGCTCGGACACCGGCCGCAACGGGACGCAACACCGCCGCAACTCCGCTGACCAGCAGGCAGAACGGCGATTGACAGCAGGCCTCGGCGTTCAGCACGATGAGCGCCGAGCCCACTCGCAGCACGCCGGAAGGAGGGCCGATGACCGACGTACTCGGGGTCCCGTGCCCTGCCTGTCCCCGTCCCTGCCGTGGCCACGGCCGCAGCCGCTGTTGTCGCTGAACGCCCGCTCCCGCCCGGGGCCGTGCTGAGCCCGTACCGCTGATCCGGTAGAGCCCGGCGCCTACCCCCGGGCAAGGCGCCCACCGACCGTGCGCCCGTCGGACAGCCGTCCGCCACGGCCGCACACCCGGCGCCGCCCGCACTCCCTGCACGGCACCGCACGGCACCGCGCCGCGCCGGTGTGGGGCCGCGCCGCCCTGTGCCGTCCCTCCCTGCGCCGCGTTCCGTATCCGGTCCGCGCCACGCCGGCCGCTCCTGCCGCACGCCCGCCCTGCCCCACACCGGCGCGGCCGGCCGGCATCTCCTTGTCGGTTCGCTCCTTCGCCGTCCCGTCCCCCTCCCGTCCCCCCTCCCCGCGAAAGCCGAGGTTCCGCCATGACCACCGCCCTCACCGAGCTCCGCATCACCCCGGCCGCCGGCCGGATCGGCGCGATCGTGCACGACGTCCGGCTCGGCGGCGACCTGCCCGCCGAGACCGTCGCTGCCGTCGAGGCCGCGCTGTACGAGCACAAGGTGCTGTTCTTCCGCGGCCAGAACCACCTGGACGACGCCGAACACGAGGCGTTCGCCCGCCTGTTGGGCCAGCCGGTCGGCCACCCGACGGTGCCCAGCGCGGACGGCCGGTACATCTTCGAGCTGGACGCCACCAAGGGGGTGCGCGCCAACAACTGGCACACCGACGTCACCTTCGTCCCGTCCTACCCGAAGGCCTCGATCCTCCGCTCGCTGGAACTCCCGCCGGCCGGCGGCTCCACCGTCTGGGCCAACACCGTCGCCGCCTACCAGGACCTGCCGGAGCCGCTGAAGGTGCTGGCGGAGAGCCTGCGGGCGGTTCACACCAACGACTACGACTACGCGGCGAGCCTGGCCCTGCGGCCCGAGCTGGCCGACAACGCGGAGATCGCCAAGCTGTTCCGCCAGGTGTTCGTCTCGACCGCGTTCAAGACCGAGCACCCGCTGGTCCGCGTGCACCCGGTGACCGGCGAGAAGACGCTGCTGCTCGGCGCGTTCGCGCAGCGCATCGTGGGCGTGTCGGGGGCCGACAGCCGCGCCCTGCTCGACCTCTTCCAGCGGTACGTCGAGCGGCTGGAGAACACCGTGCGCTGGGAGTGGCAGGTCGGCGACGTGGCGGTCTGGGACAACCGCGCCACCCAGCACTACGCCGTCAACGACTACGGCGACGAGCCGCGCCTGGTCCGCCGGATCACCCTGGACGGCGACCTGCCGGTGGGCGTGGACGGCACCCCGAGCCGTCTGCTGGAGCCGACCGAGCCGCCCAAGGTGGCCGGTCTCGTCCCGGCCGAGGAGCTGGAGGCCTCCCTCCCGGCGTGAGCCGACCGGCCCGGGCCCGGGCCGTCCCCCGGGCCCGGGCCACCACCCGCAGGCCGGCGCCCCGCAACCCCGTAGCCCCGCAGCCCGAAAGGCACCCGCGATGTCCGACACGCTCCCGCACCCCGCCCTCCGCCCCGCGGACGAGCGGCGGACCGGCGACGACCGCCGCATCGGGGACGACCGGCGGGACGTCAACGCCGCCACCGTGCTGCGGACCGTGCTCGACCGCGGGCCGATCGCCCGCAGCCGGGTCGCCGCACTCACCGGGCTGAGCGCCTCCGCGGTGTCCCGGCAGGTGGTGGACCTCACTCGGATCGGACTGCTCTGCGAGCGGCCCGAGTTGACCGGCGGCGGGGCGGGCACGGTCGGGCGGCCGCAGCTGCCGGTGGACGTCGACACCGGCCGACTGGCGGTGGCGGGGCTGCACATCGGGGTGCCGTACACCACCTTCTCCCTGCTGGACCTGCGCGGAAACGTGCTCCGCCGGCAGGAGTTGAGCAACCGCGGCCGTACCGGGCACGCCGTGCTGGGGCCACTGCTGGAGCGGCTGCCCCGGCTGCTCGCCCAGGTGCCGGGTGGCCGGACGGTGGTCGGGCTGGGCGCCGTCACCGGTGGCACGGTCGATCCGGACCGCGGCATGACGGTCCGGCATGATCCGCTCCGATGGAAGGACATGCCGCTCGGCGAGTTGCTCTCCCGGGCCTCCGGACTGCCGGTGCGGGTGGACAACCATGCCCGTGCGCTCACCCAGGCGGAGATCCTCTTCGGGCACCCGGCCGCCCGCCGCTCCATGGTGCACCTCTTCGTCGGGCACGTGGTGGACGCGGCGCTCGCGGTGGCCGGCGTGGTGCACCTGGGCCCCGCCTCGGCCACCGGTGACGTCGCCCACCTGCCGGTGCCGGGCGACGACACGCTCTGCCACTGCGGCCGGACCGGCTGTCTGGCGGCCGCCGCCTCGGACACCACGCTCTTCGAGGCGGCGGCCGCGGACGGGATCACCTCCCGGCCCGACCGGGCCGAGCTGATCGCCGCCGTGCAGGCCGGGGACCGGCGGGCCGACCTCCTGGTCCGCCGCCGGGCCGCGATCGTCGGTCGGGCCCTCGCCCTGCTGGCGGACGTGGTCAACCCCGACCTGCTGGTGCTCACCGAGACCTTCGCGGTACTCGATCCGGTCTACCTGGACGTGGTCCGGGCCGAGTTCGCGCTCCGCTCGCACCTGCACCGGGACGCGGACCTGCTGATCGCCCAGCGGCGCGGGGCCGACGCGCTCGCCGTGGCGGCCGGCGCCGCCGTCCTGGGCGTGCTGTACGCCCGGCCGCTCCAGGCGACGGCGTCCGCCCCGGCGCCGCCCGCCGGCCCCGGCCGGCTGCTCTGACCGGACGACCCCGCCACCCCACGACCCGGCACCCCCCGCCGCCCAGTGCCCCAGCCCCACCCCTCCCACTCGCCCGCCCGACCACCCCGTCGAAGGATCCGTTATGACCGCGTTCACCACTTCCTCCGCCCCCGGCGTCTCCCGCCGGGCCCTGCTCCGCGGAGGCCTCGCCGGCGCCGGCCTGCTGACGCTGGCGGCCTGCCGTTCGGCCGCGGACACCGCCACCTCCGCCGCGAGCGGATCGGCGGGCCCGCGCCGGGGCGGCGTCCTCACGGTGGGCGCCGGTGTCGACTTCACCCCGAGCCTGCTCTTCGCCCAGAGTGCCAACACCCTCGTCCAGCGCCTGGTCTTCAACACCCTGACCAGGTACGACGACCGGCTCCAGCCGCAGCCCGAGCTGGCCACCTCCTGGCAGGTGGCGGCGGACGGCACCGGGGTCACGCTGAAGCTGCGCGAGGACGTGCTCTTCCACAGCGGCCGCAAGTTCACCGCGGACGACGTGGTGTTCGCCGTCAAGAACCTCCAGAACCCGGCCCGGTCGGCCCAGTTGCGGTCCACCGCCGCGGCCGTCACGGACTTCCGGAAGAACGGCGACTTCGAGCTGACCCTCGTCCTCGCCCACCCGGTGAGCAACCTCTTCGACCTCTTCGAGTTCATGATCATCCCGGATGCGGTCAGCGTCGAGGAGGCCGTCGCCGGCACCAGACTGATCGGCACCGGCCCGTTCACGCTCACCGACCGCAAGCCCGGCAGCTCCATCACCTTCGCCCGCAACGAGAAGTACTGGAACCCCGGCCGGCCCTACCTGGACGGCGTCGAGATCCGGATCGTCCCGCAGGCGGAGTCCCTGCTGTCCTCGCTCAGGACCGGCCAGACCCAGCTGTCCTACTCCGTGCGCGGCAAGGACGTGGCCACCCTCAAGGACGACCCGCAGTTCCACATCAAGCAGTACGACACCGGCGCCGGCGCCTACTACATCGGCGCCAACCTCACCGGCGAGCACGTGGGCGACAAGCGCGTCCGGCAGGCCATCGCCTGGGCGGTGGACCGCGAGCGGCTCGTCCAGCAGGCCCTCGGCGGGTACGGCACCGTCTCCTCCGCCCCCTGGCCCAAGTCCTCGCCCGCTTACAGCGAGGCCAACGCCACCCGCTACAGCCACAACCCGGACAAGGCGCGGGCGCTGCTCAAGGAGGCGGGCCTCGACAGCATCACCCTGCCGTTCGCGCACTCCAACGAGCCCGGCTCCACCGCCGTCGCCCAGATCCTGCAGTACGACCTCAAGCAGGTCGGCATCGAGACGGTGCTCCAGCCCACCGATTCCCCCACCATGCAGAAGCAGCTCATCTCCCAGACCATGCCCGCCCTCTGGACGCTCAGCCACGGCTTCGCCCAGCTGCACCCGGCCACCCTGGCGGTCAGCGCCTACCCGTTCAACGAGGCGAAGAACAGCTCGCGCTTCAGCTCGCCCGCCTACACGGACGTCGTCCAGAAGGCCTGGAACCGGCCGGACAGCGACGGCGCCGAGGCCAAGGCGCTCTACCAGCAGATCACCGACGTGCTGCTGGACGAGGAGTTCGTCATCGACCTCGCCATCGCCGGCCTGGTCGAGGTCGCCGGCGGCAAGGCCCGTGGCGCCGACCTCAACAAGTTCGGCTACCTCAACCTCGACGACGCCTACCTGACGGCCTGACCGATGCGCACCTTCCTCGTCAAACGGCTGCCCTCGGGGCTGCTCGTCCTCGTCCTCGCCTCCTTCCTGGTCTTCCTCATCCTCCGGCTGATCCCCGGCGACCCGGCCACCTCGCTGGCCGGGCCCGACGCCGGCCCGGAGGCCGTCGCCGCCGTCCGCGGCCGGCTCGGCCTCGACCGACCGCTGCTCACCCAGTACGTCAGCTGGCTCGGCCACCTCGTCACCGGGGATCTCGGGCCCAGCTACGCGATCGGCGGGCAGGTCGCCGACCTGATCGGCAACGGCCTCGGCGCCACCGTCCAACTCACCCTCGGCGCCCTGCTGCTGGTGATCCTGATCGCCCTCCCGCTGGGGGTGCTCGGCGCGACCACCCGGCGCCGGCCGGTCGCCGCCGCCGTCCGCGCCTTCACCACCGCCGTCCTCGCCGTGCCCCCGTTCGTCACCGGCGTCCTGCTGGTGCTGCTCTTCGCGGTCACCCTCGGGCTGCTGCCGGCCGGCGGCCACGAGTCGCTGCTCGACCAGCCCGACCTCGCCGTCCAGTACCTGCTGATGCCGGCCGTCTGCCTGGCCCTGCCGAGCGCCGCCGTGCTCGCCCGCTACCTCAAGGACGGCATGGAGCGCGCGCTCGCCGAGGACTACGTCCGCACCGCCACCGCGCTCGGCGTCTCCCGCCGGCGGATCGTCTGGCAGCACGCCCTGCCCAACGCGCTGCCGCCCGCGATCACCGTGCTCGGCCTGCAGATCGGCCAACTCATCGCCGGCGCCGTCCTGGTGGAGCGGATCTTCGCCTGGCCCGGCCTCGGCCAGCTGATCGAACAGGGCGTGATCCGCCGCGACTACCCCGTCGTGCAGGACCTCCTGCTACTGATCGTCGCCGTCTACGTCACCGTCCAGCTGCTCACCGACCTGGTGTACGCGTGGCTGGACCCCCGGATCCGGTGGGAGTGAAACCGATGACCGTCCTCACGGCCGACCGGCCGAAGTCCCCCGGCGCCCGCCGCCACAACCGCTACCTGGCCGGGCTGCTGACCGGCCGCGGCCTCACCGGCCTGGTCCTGGTCGGCGTGATCGCCCTGGCCGCCCTCGCCGCGCCGCTGCTCACCGACCTCGACCCGAACGCCCAGAGCGCGCTGGCCCTGGCCGGGCCGAGCGCCGCCCACCCCTTCGGCACCGACGACCTGGGCCGCGACCTCTTCAGCCGGGTGCTGCACGGCACCGGCACCGACCTCGCGATCACCTTCGCCGCGGTGCCGGTCGGCGCCCTGCTGGGCTGCTCCTTCGCCCTGCTCGCGGCCTCGTCCCGGGTGGCCGACCTCGCCGTCCAGCGCGTCTTCGACCTGCTGCTCGCCTTCCCCGGGATCATCCTGGCCCTGGCCGTCACGGCCGTCCTCGGCCCCGGCCGCTGGCCGGTCCTGATCGTCATCGCGCTCGCCGAGATCCCGGGCTTCGGCCGCCAGTTGCGGGCCGGCATCCTCGTCCAGCGGGAGCGCGAGTACGCCCTGGCCGCCCGGGTCGGCGGAGCCTCCCGGCTCCGGGTGCTGCTGCGCCACGTCGTCCCCAACGCGGCCGACCCGCTGATCGTGCAGACGGCCGTCGCGCTCTCCATCGGCGTCTTCATCGAGGGCGCGATGAGCTTCCTCGGCCTCGGCGTCCGGCCGCCGGAGCCCACCCTCGGCTCGATCCTCAGCCAGTCCGTCGCCTACCTCTCCACCCAGCCCACGTTCGCGGCCGCCCCGCTGGCCGCCACCACCGCCCTGGTCCTCGGCTTCACCCTGATCGCCGAGGCGCTGAACAAGGGAGCGCGCCGATGAGCCGCCCGGCGAGCCGCCCGGAGCACGGCCCCGACAGCCGCCCGGGGAGCAGTCCCGAGAGGGGCCCGGTGCTCCGGGTCCGCGACCTCACCGTCGAGTTCGGCGGCGCGGGGGAGGGAGCCGGAGCCGCCACCGGCCGGAGGGTCGGCGCCGTCCCCGGGGTCCGCGCCGTCGACGGGGTCGGCTTCGAGCTGGCGGCCGGGGACACGCTCGGGCTGGTCGGCGAGTCCGGCTCCGGCAAGTCGACCACCGCGCTGGCCCTGCTGCGGATGCTGCCGCCGGGCGGCCGGATCACCGGCGGTTCGGTCGAGCTCGACGGCCAGGACCTCGCCGTGCTGCCCGAGCCGGCCCTGCGCGAGCTGCGCGGACGGCGGATCGCGATGATCTTCCAGGATCCGATGTCCTCGCTGAACCCGGTGCTCACCGTGGGCAAGCAACTGGACGAGGCCCTGCGGGCGCACGGCACGGCGGACCGCACCGCGCGGGCCGCCCGGGCGGTCGAGCTGCTCGGCCTGGTCGGCATCCCCGACGCCGCCGGCCGGCTGCGCGACCACCCGCACCAGTTCTCCGGCGGCCAGCGCCAGCGGATCATGATCGCGCTCGCCCTCGCCCACGACGCCGAGGTGCTCGTCGCCGACGAACCGACCACCGCACTCGACCCGACCGTCCAGCAGCAGATCCTCCGGCTGCTGGCCCGGATCAACCGGGAGACCGGCACCGCCCTCGTGGTGATCAGCCACGACCTCGGCGTGATCGCCCGGACGTGCCGCCGGATCCTGGTGATGCGGGAAGGCCGGGTGGTCGAGCAGGGCCGGACGGCCGAGGTGCTCGCGGCGCCCCGGCACCCGTACACCAAGGAGCTGCTGGCCGCCGTGCCACGGTTGGACGCCCCTTCCGAGGCCGCCGCCAACAGCACCCCGGGCCCCGAACCGCTGCTCACCGTCAGCGGGGTGGGCAAGACGTACGGGCCGCGCCGACGGGCCGTCACCGCGCTGGACGGCGTCGACCTCGTCCTGCACCCCGGCGAGACGCTCGGGCTGGTCGGCGAGTCCGGCTCCGGCAAGTCGACGCTGGCCCGCGCGCTGGTCCAGGTGCACGCCCCCTCGGCCGGCACCATCCGGTTCCGCGGCGAGGAGTTCGGCCGCGGCGGCGGCGCCGCCGCCCGCCGCGAGGTGCAGATGGTCTTCCAGGACCCGTACGCCTCGCTCAACCCCCGGATGACGGCCGGGCAGATCATCGCCGAACCGCTGATCGCCCACGGGCTCGGCGACCGGGCGACCCGGGAGAAGCGGGTCGCCGAACTGCTCCGGCAGGTCGGGCTGGATCCGGCCACGGCCGACCGGCACCCGCGCGCCTTCTCCGGCGGCCAGCGCCAGCGGATTGGCATCGCCCGGGCGCTGGCGCCCGAGCCGAGCGTGCTGATCTGCGACGAGCCGGTCTCCGCGCTGGACGTCTCGGTGCAGGCGCAGGTGATCGAGCTGCTCGCCCGGCTCCAGCGCGACCTCGGGCTCGCCATCCTCTTCATCGCCCACGACCTCGCGGTGGTCCGGCAGGTGAGCCACCGGATCGCGGTGATGCACCGCGGCCGGATCGTCGAGACCGGCCCGGCCGACCGCGTCGTCACCGCCCCCGAGCACCCCTACACCGCCGAACTCCTGGCCGCCGTCCCCCGGCTGGAGTCCGCCCCGCAGCCCGCCCCGCACCTCACCACCCGGAGCCCCGCATGACCAGCACCCCGGACCCGCACCGCCCCGCCACGGACGCCCGCCCCGCCGCGGACGGCACCGCCGCCGACCCGCACCGCCGCGACCCCTACGCCGGGTTCCGCGGCACCGTCGGCCGCACCTTCGGCGCCTCCACCCCCGCCTGGCCGGAGCCGGTCCGCCCGCGCGAGGGCGCGCCCAACATCGTCGTCGTCCTGATCGACGACATGGGGTACAGCGACATCGGCCCGTTCGGCTCCGAGATCCCCACGCCCACCCTGGACGGGCTCGCGGCGACCGGCGTCAAGCTGGCCAACTACCACACCATGCCGCTCTGCTCTCCCGCCCGCGCCGCCCTCCTCACCGGCCTCAACCCGCACCGGGTCGGCTACTCCTTCGTCGCCAACGCCGACCCCGGGTTCCCCGGCTACGGCATGGAGGTCGCCGGGGACATCCCCACCCTCGCCGAGCTGCTGCACGACCGGGGCTACGCCACCTACGCCGTCGGCAAGTGGCACCTCACCCGGGACTCCGCCTCCAACGCCGCCGACAACCGCGCCAACTGGCCGCTGCAGAAAGGCTTCGACCAGTACTACGGCGTGCTGGAGGGCCTCACCAGCCTGTTCCACCCGCACCAACTCGTCCGCGACAACAGCCCGCTGGACATCGACGAGTTCCCCGAGGGCTACTACTACACCGACGACATCACCGACCAGGCGATCGCCATGGTGAAGTCGCTGCGGGCGCACGACGCCGAGAAGCCGTTCCTGCTCTACCTGGCGCACAACGCGGTGCACGGCCCGCTCCAGGCCAAGCCGGCCGACCTCGCCCGGCACAAGGGCCGGTACGACGGCGGCTGGGACGAGCTGCGCGCCGCCCGGTTCGCCCGCCAGCTCGCCGCCGGTCACTTCCCGCCCGGCACCGAGCTGCCCGAGCGCAACGGCGAAGCCGGTCACGACGTCGGCCCGTGGGACGAACTCACCGACGTCCAGAAGAAGGTGTACGCCCGCTACATGGAGGTGTACGCCGCCATGGTCGACAACGTCGACCAGAACCTCGGCCGGCTCACCGACACCCTCGCCGCGCTCGGCGAACTCGACAACACCATCATCGTGTTCACCTCCGACAACGGCGGCACCGGCGAGGGCGGCGCGGAGGGCACCCGCAGCTACTTCAGCCGCTTCGTCCACCACCCGAACCTGCCCGAGGACTGGAACCCCGACGTGGAGCGGGAGATCGAGCTGATCGGCGGCCCGCAGTCCCTCGTCCACTACCCGCGCGGCTGGGGCATGGCCTCCAACACGCCGTTCCGCTTCTACAAGGGCCAGACCTACGCGGGCGGCGTCCGGGTGCCGTTCGTGCTCTCCTGGCCCGCCGGACTGCCCCGCGCCGAAGCTGACGGCGGGGTCCGCGCGCAGTACCAGTACGTCACCGACATCCTGCCCACCCTGCTCGAACTCGCCGGTGTCGAAAGGCCGTCGGAGCGCGGCGGGCAACCGGTGCAGTCGCTCGACGGCATCAGCTTCGCCCCCGTGCTGCGCACGCCCGGCGCGCCGTCCACCCACCCCGAGCAGTACTGCGAGATGACCGGCAACCGCAGCTACTACCGCGACGGCTGGAAGCTGGTCACCCTGCACCGGTTCGGCGCGCCGTACGACGACAGCGAGTGGGCCCTGTACGACCTGCGCACCGACCCGACCGAGATCCACGACGTCGCCGCCGACCACCCGGAACTGGTCGAGGAGTTGGCCGCCGCCTGGGAGGCCGCCGCCTGGCGCAACGGCGTGTTCCCGCTGGCCGACGGCAGCGGCGCCCTCGCCCTGCGCGGCCCCGAGGCCGACCGCCTCCGCCGGCCGGTCACCCTGCTGGCCGGCACCCCCGAGCTGGAGCGCTACCGCTCCTCCCGCCTGATCTCCTTCCGCTCCTTCGCCGTCGAGGTCGAGCTGACCGCCCACGGCGCGGACGACCGGGGCGTCCTGGTCTCGCACGGCGACCAGGGCGGCGGCTACAGCCTCTACGTCGAGGACGGCCGGCTGCACTTCGCCTACAACCAGTACGGCGAGCTCTTCGAGGCCGACGGCGGCCCGCTCGCGCCGGGCGCCCGCCGGATCACCCTGGAGGCCACGGCCGTGGCCGACCTCAAGTGGGAGTTCCGCATCCTGGTGGACGGCGCGGAGGGCGGCCGGCTCGGCCCGGTGCACCAACTGATCGGCATGGCACCGTTCCAGGGCATCAGCGTCGGGATCGACCGCAAGTCCCCGGTCTCCTGGCCGGTGCACGAACGGCACCGCTCCTTCCGCTACACCGGCGGGCTGCACGCCGTCACCTACCTGCCCGGTGAGCCGGCGCCGGACGACCCCGAGACGGTCGTCCGGGCGCTGCGGGAGGCGGCGGCCGCCTTCGAGTAGACCGCCCGGGCCGGGCGGTAGGGGCAGCCCCGCCCCTACCGCCGCGAGGCGGACGGCCTCAGCGACCGGGGCTGTTGGCGCCCCGGGGGGAGAATCACCGGCCACCGTCCTGCTGTTCTCTGCCAGCGGCCGCGCGAAGGCGTCCGCACCGACGCGACGGTACGGACCCTGGCCACCCGCTACGGGGGATGGCTCCGGGCAGTGGGGTCCCCCGACCAGAGCACCGGCCAGTCGTACCCTCCCGACCCACCGGACACCCTCGTACGAGGGGGCGCCCGACCCGGGGCGGGCGCACGGGGCCGCCCTGAGGTCCCTGTGCGCCCGCCGCCCCGAGCCGGTGGTCCACCACCTGCGCGGGTTCACGCTCGAAGGTTCTTCGACCAGTCTCCCCGAGAGCGGTAGGCACGGCCGTCACCGATCTGCTTCATCCCACCGGGGAGGACGTCCCCGTGGTACGGGTACTGTTCCGTCACCGCCGCCAGCAGGAACTCGAGGAATCCGCCCTCGAAGAGGTCCCACTCCCGCATCGAGTCGAACTTGGCGGCGACCGGCCATCGGTCCGGGTCGGGGTCCCGCATCAGCCAGAAGAAGTGGTCGGAGTTCCAGTTGTTTCCCCACTTCAAGAGGCCGCCCTCGGCCGGGAACAACGGATACGGGCACTCGTCGTAGTCCCCGTCCCGGTGGGCCTGGGCCAGCCAGGCACAGTATCCGTAGGGGTTCGTCGTGCCGTACAGGAATCCGGCGAAGCCGGGTGGCTCCCCGATCTTGGGACTGGGCGCTGCCGATGGTGTGTAGATGTGGAGTTCGTCGCTGATGCTGACCATCCCGTACCGGTCGGCGAACGCCCGGTAGTCCGCGGGCAGCTGGAAACCGAGCACCTCCGGCCCCGACTCCCACGGGACGGGGACCACCCCGTCCAGAGGCGGCCCGATCACCGAGCCGAGCCGCTCCAGCATCTTCTCGATGCTCACGTCCACTCCCATCAGTCGTCCGTTCTCGCCCGGGGCTAGTTGCCCAGGGATACCAGGCCGTTCGAGCCGTACGTGCGGTTGTCCACGAATGTCCGGGCGGAGTCCGTGGTCGCCCCGGTGGTGGCGTCCCAGGCGTGGAGCGACATCGCCCACCCGTTCGGAATGGTGCTGCTGGGGCTGTTGTACTGCGGGAACACGTTGTACAGCACAGGGCCCCGGCCCATGACCTTCCCGGCTCTGGTCTCGAAGGTCCGCATGCTGTTGGTGATCGTGCCGCCGGTTCGCTGGTTGGTGTTGGCCCCCCGCTGGAAGCACGGCGTCAGGTTCCGCTCGTCCGCCGTTCCGCCGGCCATGCGCGGTACGGAGTGGCAGCGAGCGATGTCGGAATCCGAAGTGAACCCCAGGGTGGCCGCCCGCGCCTTGGCATCGGTCCAGCCCCGGATGTCGCCGGCCGCGGCCTGCCCCCTGCTGGAGCCGGGCGTGCCTTCGAGACAGGCATTGACTCCCTGGTTGCGGTTCTGACCGTCCGGCGGCAGGTAGCTGACCCACCCGCCGCCGTTCAGGGGTACCGCCCCCGTCGGCTCCAGATCCTTGCAGGTGGGGACGCGCCGGTCGGCGTTCTCCTCGGAGCCGGGGTTGCCGGGTGCCGGAGCGGGCTCCGGGGAGGCGGGTACTTCCTGAACCGTCGTGATCCCGTCGAGGGGGAGCGTTTCACCGTCGCGGTACGCGACGACCCCGCCGGATTCGAAGACCTCCGGGGCCAGCACGGGAGCCGGGGCCGGGGCCGGGGCCGGGGCGGGAGCTGGGCCTGGAGCTGGAGCTGGAGCCGGGGGTGCGGTAGCGGTGGGGGCCGGGCCCGGGGACGCGGTGGTGGCCGGTGCCGGTGCCGGTGCTGGCGCCGGGGATGCGGTAGTGGTGGGCGCCTGGACCCGTAGTGCCGTGTAGTGCCCGTTGGGCTTGCGGGCCAACCCGTCGTAGGGGACGGCAGGGCTCGTGAGCATGGCCGCCTGCGCGGCCGGCAGCCGCCGGACGGCTTCGGGCGTCAGGTACGCCGTCCCCGGCCGCGGGTCGACGGTCGTACCGCTCTGCTGCCCGTACTGCTTCATGGCGGAGGTCTGCGGCTGCCGGTAGGGGCTGTCTGCCGTGTCGGCTTCCCGGCCCCGGGCCTCGTGGTCGCGCTCCGGCGGCGCGGGAGCGTCGCCGCCCTGATCCATCGTCACCGCCGGATCGGGCGGGGTCCGGGCCAGGCTCTGGAGGACCTCGGCCATCTCCTGGAGCAGCTGCTGGGTCTGGACCTGGAGCTGCTGGGACCTGGCCCTTGCCGCGGAGGACTTCTCCGCATTGGCCCTGGAAGCGGCGTTGAGCTGGGATTTCCGCGAGTTGAGCTGCGCCTCCTGCTGCCTGACCTCGCCCTCCTCGCCCTGGAGCTTGGCCTCCTCGGCCTTGACCTGGCTCTGTTCGGTCTGCAGCTGGGCCGCTTCGGCGTTGTAGCGGCCGACCGCGGCGGCCTGATCCGCGGGAGGCTTGGCCGCGTTGTGGGCGTCGATCTTGCCGCTCAGCGCCCTCGCGCGCGTGTTGTGGGCGTCGATCTCGCTGTTCACCGCGGCGGCCCTGGCGGACAGCGTGGTGTCGGCGCTCTCCACCTCCGCGGCTTCCTTGGTGATCCGCTCGGCCTCGGCGACCACCTCCCTGACCATCTGCTCGATTTCGGCCTCCGTCCGCTTCTGCGCCTCGACCTTCTGGGCGAGCGCCGGGGCGACGGCCGCGACGTCCCTGGGCTGGGCCAGGGCGGCCACGGTGTCGGGCGGGGCCATGACCGGCGTGTCGGCGGCAGCCCTCGTCACCGCCGCCGTGCCGACGAGCGGCAGCAGGAGCGCCAGCACCAGGGCGACGGCACGCCCCACAGCCCGCCGGGGGCGGCCGGCCGGCCCGAGCGGGGTCGCGGTCATCCGGTCACCTTCTTGGTGAGCTCGTCGGCCACCTTCCAACTGGTCGCCTCGCCGTCACCCGCCTGGCACACGGAGACCTGCACCAGGCTCGTGCCCTTCACCCACGCCTGGTGATAGCAGGCCCAGCCCGCGCTACCCTCCTGCGCCGCGGTCCACGCCACCGCGACCTCAGTGCTGGGGCGCGCCGTGTAGACCCACTTCGAGCTGCGGCCGGCCTGCCCGGCGACCGTGGCCGACGGGCACTTGGCCAGGCCCTCGGTGAGCGTCCGGAAAGCGGCGCCGGCCTTCTCGGCCTCCGGGAAGACGCCGAACACCTGGTTCACGGTGTAGCCGCCGGTGCCCGCGGAGTCCTGGTAGGTCGCCGACAGGAACGCCTTCCACGCCTGCCCGTAGACCGCCTCTGTCGTCGGCCCCGCCGCGACGGCGCACTCCGACGGCGCCACGTCGAGCGGCGCGTGGGGCCGGTCCGACTGCGGGCCGGCGACCACCGTCGTCCCGGCCAGCCGGCTGACACTGTCAGCGCCGAGGAGCTGCGCCTGGACCGTCCCCGCGGCCACGTGCGGTGCACGTCCCGTCGGCTGCTGAGGCCACACCCACCACCCGATACCGGCCAGCACCAGGCAGGGAAGGAGAGCGGCCACGAGCAGCGGCCAGTGGCGCAGCACCTTGGCTCCCCGCCGCGTCGCCCGCAGCCCTGGCGGTGCCGCCGCCTCCGACGAAGGCTCCGCCCCCCGCCCCGCGACCGGTTGCGCGGCAGCCGACGCGGGTTGAGGTGTGCCTCGGCCCGGCGGTTGCGCCGGCGGCGCGAGGGCGGACGGTGCCGCGGCAGACGACGCGGCGGACGCTGACCCGACCGGGGCTGATGGCGGGCAGCCGCTGTCGCCGGGCCGGGGCGCCACCGCGTGCGGCGTCTGCTGCCAGGCGGGCGGTGTCGGCGTGGCTGGGTCCTGGTTCCCGTAATGGTCCGTCATGGCGTCCTTTTCGTCACGGGGTTCGGGTCGGTGCTGTTCATCGGTGGCACGGGAGGAGGAGGAGGAACACCGCGAGCATCACGGCGGTAGAGGTCGGGCCGGATGGTCGGCACGGCCGACCGGAGCTCGGCCGCGGCCATCGGCTTCCGCCCGCGATTCCTGGCACAGCGACGCCACCTTGTCCGCCCAGCTGTCGCCGGTACGGCGTGAGCCCGACTCGCCTGCCAGCACGCCGGCCGGCAGCCGGAGACCCCTTCGCCTCCGCCACCGGACCCCCTCCCTCACGTACGCGCACGGGCGTCAGGAATTGGGGCAGCCCGGGTCGGCCGCGCACGGGGAGGCGGGGGTCGCGGAACCTGCCATCCGCTGTCGATGCTGACGCGTCGCCGGACAACCGCACAGGTCAAAGCACCGGCCACGTATGGCCGGTGGTCAGGATGAGGTCGCTACGGCCGCTTCCTCGCGGATGCGCGGGCCTGAACGGCGGACACGCCCGGAGAATCGGTGCCGCGCCACCACCGGCATCCTTCTCGCGGGGCGGGGGAGCGCGACGGATCGACTGGCCCTGCTGCTGGTTGCCGGACGCCGGGGACACCGGTCGGATGCCGTGGTGGGGCGGGCTGTTGCGGACCCCCATCGGCGTTCCGCGATGAGGCCGGCACGGCCGCTGAGGTGCGCGCCGAAGGCACCAGCCGCGGTGCCGGGGGAGTTCGGAGGCGTTCTAGGGCGGCCCGGACGATCGAGCGTCCGCGCCGCTGCAACCTGCCCGGGCTGCACGGCAAGTAGCACCTGATGGTGCCGGCAGCGGCGACCGCCCCTCAGGCCGCCGGACCCGGTATCAGGGTTGCCTCGACGGCTCCGGCTGGCGGGTCGTGATCTTCACGCGGGCCACCGAGTACGAGTCCGATCGGGTCGACGTCTCCACGGTCAACCTCCGCACCATGGTCCCCTGGCGTGCCGGCAACCCGACCGCGGCCCTCCCGACGGTGTTCAAGCTCGTCGAGTCCGCACCGGTCGACGGCGCGCAATCACCGGCGCTCACCTGGTCCCCCCGGTTCGTACCGGCACCCGCTTCGACGATGGCGTCCGGGGCCCGGAGCGGTGCGGGTACCTCCGTCGCGATGCGGGTGGCGCGGGTGTTGAGGCCCACCTGGGTGGGAGTCAGGGCGAGGGCGTGCCGGAAGGTGATCTTCTCCGGCAGGTCGAGGGCCACCTCGGGGCCGCCCTTGCGGTGGCGCACTGCTCCTGGTCTGCGACTGGCCACTGATCCGGCCGGGGGACGAGGAACCTCGCCTACCTCGCCCAGTTCCCGCAGATCGGCCCGGCCGTTCCGGACTCGGCACCCGATGAGTACTACCGCGGCGGCCGCCGCCAGGCGGTGGTGCTGTCCGTTCCCGGGTACGCCGCCGAACAGGAAGTGTTGGCCATAGCCGTCCACACCCATCCGTCGGGGG
The DNA here is from genome assembly GCF_036226505.1 of Kitasatospora sp. NBC_01246. Taxonomy (NCBI): domain Bacteria; kingdom Bacillati; phylum Actinomycetota; class Actinomycetes; order Kitasatosporales; family Streptomycetaceae; genus Kitasatospora; species Kitasatospora sp. NBC_01246. The sequence goes on from NZ_CP108484.1 coordinate 8,568,342, forward strand.
CGACGGTCCTCACCGTCACCGGGGAGCTCGACTACCACACGGCCCCGCGGCTGAGCCGGATGGTGGAAGGGTTGCCGCTGGCCGCCGCCGTCCCGCTCGTCCTGGACGTCGGGGGCCTGTCGTTCTGCGGCTCGATCGGGGTCTCGGCGCTGCTCTCCGGCTACCAGCGGGCCGCTGCGGCCTCGGCGCCGTTCGCCGTGGCGGGCGGGGGCCGGGATCTGGCGCAGATCCTCCAGATCACCGGTATCGACCGGATCTTCGGCCTCTACGAGAGCGTGGACCAGGCCGTCGCGGCCTGCGGCTGACCGGGCCGACCGCAGGCCGGGGGAGGACGGTTGCGGCCGAGCGGCGCACTTCCGGAAGGCCGGGGCCGGCTGTCAACGTGTGGCGGCGTACCCGGTGCTGGAGGACGCCGCTGACCGATCGAGCCGTCGGCGCGGTGGACCGGGGGTTCGGGGACCCCGGACTGTTCCAGTACCATTCGGCATCCGTCACGTCAGAACGCTCCACAGCCCCGGGGCCGACCGGAGAGACCAGCTCACTGTCGCACCGTGACAAGATCCGAACCACGGGGGAGACGGCCCGCACCGCATGGTGTCGGCAGGAGTTCTTCGAGGCATCCCGGCCTACTCGTGCCCGACCTTCTGCAACAGGTCTCAGGTGCCCATGATCCTCGCGAAAGTCGCCGGATCGGCATCGAAGCCGTAGACGCCGGGCTGGAATCCCCAGGCCCCCGAGTTGTCCCGGACGAACTCCGCGACCCTCGCCGCTGTTGCCTCACCGGCGCCGGCGAAGTCCACAGCCGCGAACTCATCGCGCCCGTTCCGGATCTTCACCACGGGGTTCGCTATGTCCCCGAACGTCAGTCGGCCGGCGTTCTGTTGGATGGCGACGCCCACGACCACCCGGACGTAGCGGTCGGCCAGACGGTCGAGCTCCAGGACGAGGCGTTCGTCGACGCCGAGGCCCTTGCCGTCAAGGCTGTCCCGGGTGAGGGTGATCGTGCCGTCGGGAGCGCGGCTGTCGAAATGAACCAGGTAGGCGGGGGCGCCGGACGGGGCGGCGGCGGTGTATGTCGCGGCGACGAGGTCCAGATCGTGACGGGCCGAGCCTGCGGGACTCGGATCCCACAACAGGCCTACTTCGATCCGTTCCAGACCCTTGTTGAGACTGCTCACCGGACTGTCCCTTCGTCGTCGCACCGACCGGATCTGCGCTGTTGCGTACCAGCCCTTGGCGGTTAACAGCATTGCACTAATATGTAATTGACATACTATCAATGCCAGCCGGCGCCTCGGGCCGACACGGGCGTGACCGTGCTCGTCATCGAACCCCAAATCCGCCCTCTCCGTGACCTCCCCAGACTTCGGGCCCCGCGAGACCTTCGCCGCCCCGACAGCGGCCGGTGGCTGACCGGCGGCACCGCAGAGCCGCTGCCTACCCGAGCCACCGGCCCGGGGTGGGCAGCTCACGCGCGCAGGCCCTCATACCGGCTTCTGTTGCGGCGGCCTGTGTGAGCTCCAGGGATTCGTCGGCCGGGAGCTCGGGCCGCGCGTAGCGCACCTGGCGCAGCGGTCCGGCCCCGGTCCCGCCCGGTCCGTGGTGAACGGTGACTCGTACCGGCCGAGGTGGCGCAGCGCGGCTGCAGGGTGCGACGTTCGGGGCTGGTGAAGCCGGTGCCTACCGATCCGGCGTAAGAGGTCCTGACAAAGGCGTTGGACGTGGCGGTGGGTGATCAGGCAGGTGGCGAGGCCGAGGAAGGCCTCGTGGATGTCGTCGCGCCGTTCCCAGCGGATGCGCAGGCGGCGGAAGCCGTGGAGCCGGGCGATGGTCCGTTCGATGCCCCAGCGGTAGACGCCCAGGCCGGAACCGTGGGGTGCTCCCCGGCGGGCGATCATCGGTTTGATGCCCTGCTTCCGCACCAGTCGCCGGTACGTGTCGTGGTCGTAGCCGCGGTCGGCGAACAGGAGGTCGGGGCGGCGCCGGGGTCGGCCGAGGAGGCCGGCCACGGCGGGCACTTTCGCCAGCAGGGGCAGCAGCTGGGTGACGTCGTTGCGGTTGCCGCCGGTCAGTGCCACCGGTCAGTGACACCGCGAGCGGGATGCCCTGGGCGTCGACGAGGACGTGGTGCTTGCTGCCCGGTCGTGCGAGGTCGACCGGGCTCGGTCCGCTTGCGGGCCCCTTCGGGCAGCCCGGAGGTGGCTGGAGTCGTTCACCGCCCGGGACCAGTCGAGCCGCCCAGCGGCCCGGAGCTTTCGCAACAGGGCCGGTCCCACACGCCGGCCTCGTTCCAGGCGGCCAGGCGTCGCCAGCACGTCATGCCCGAGCCGCCCTCGGGGAGGGTGAGCGCGGAGCGTTGCGATGGGTGAGCACCGCGAGGACGCCTGGCATCGCCAGCGCGGCGGCGGCGGCGTCGACCGCGGTGATGTCGCCCCGGGCGACGGTGGTGGGAACGGGCCAGGCGTGGGCCAGGCCCTCCGGCTGCTGGTCCCCGGCGTAGCGGGCGCTGCCGGTGACCTTCTCCAAGGCTCTCCAGCCGGGCGTGAGCGTCGGTGACCGGGCCTCCCGGCCGAGCGGGTCGGACGACCGTCACCGGCCTGCCGGGGCGTGCCTGCCGTCGCCGCGGGCCGCGGCCGGAGGGGCCGGCTGCTCACCCCGCGCCGCTGCGCGTCCGCGCCGGGCGGATGTCCGCCGCCCTCGCGTGGACGGCGAACATCGTCGCCGTCTCGGTCGTGTCCAGGACCCGCCACACCCTCGGCCGTACTCCGGCCAGGCGCAGTGACGTACCCGCACGCTCGGCCTCCGACCGCAGGAGCAGGAGGGCGTTGAGCCCGGTGGAGTCGCAGAAGCCCACGCCCCGCAGATCGACCGCGAGTACCTCGGGCGGCGGGGTCGCGGCCAGCCGTGGTCGCAGTGCGCCCTGGAGCGTCTCGGCGGTCTGGACGTCCAGTGCGCCGTTCACGGTGCACACGACCACGCCGTCGCGTTCCTCGGAGCACGAGACCGCGAGCAGTCCTCCCGTGGAAGCCCTTCCGGTCATGGTGAACACCTCCAGCCGCGACGTCTACCCTTGCGGGCCCGTCCGAACCGCGGCCGCCGCCCCCCGGCTGCTCCCCGCCGGCCCGGCCGGCGGGGAGCAGCCGGGGGGCGGCGGCCGCGGTCACCAGGAGTGGACGCCGGAGCGGCGGGTATGCGCGAGACATGATCACCCTTGGAGTGGAGGAGGAGTACCTCCTGCTCGACCGTTCGGCCGGCACCCCCGTCGCACGTGCCGCACAGGTGCGCCGGGCGGCCGACCTGCAGCCCGCGATGGACCACGGCGAGGTGCAACGCGAGCTGCTGCAGGCGCAGTTGGAGGTAGCGACGCCCGTCTCCCGGGAACTCGACGAGATCGGCGGGCACCTCGTCCGGATGCGGCACGCGCTGGGCGAGGCGGCGCGCCAGGACGGTTGCCTCCTCGCGGCCTGCGCGAGTGCGCCGTTCACCGACCGGCTGCCCGTGCCGGTGACCGACACCGCCCGTTACCGGGCCATCCACAGCGACGCTCCGCGCCTCACTGACGAGCAGCTCATCTGCGGCATGCACATCCACCTGGGCATCCCCGACCGGGCCACCGGCGTCGCGTTGCAGAACCGACTGCGGCCGTGGCTTCCCCTGCTGGTCGCCCTGGCCGCGAACTCGCCGCTGTCCCAGGGCACCGACACCGGCTTCGCCAGTTGGCGCACGGTGGTCTTCAACCGCTGGCCCGTCAGCGGTCTGCCGCCGTTCATCGACGGCCCCGAGGAGTACGACCGGCGGATCCGGGCCCTCGTGGAGGACCGGTTGATCCCGGACACCGGCCAGATCTACTGGCACATCAGGCTCTCGGAGCGCTACCCGACCGTCGAGATCCGCGCCATGGACGTCCAGCTGCGCCCGGACGAGGCGGTGATGCTCGCCGGTACCGTCCGTGCCCTCGCCACCCGGCTGCTCGGCGAGGAGATTCCCGGCCCGCCGGCCGCCGCGTTCCGGCCGGAGACCCTGGACGCGGCCCTGTGGCGCGGCGCCCGCCACGGCTGCGCCGATGAGGTCTTCGACCCGCTCCACGGTGGGCTGCGGGCGTTCGGCGACGCGGTCGCCGCGCTGGTGGAGTTCACCGCCCCCGCGATGGGGGACGACGGCAGGCACGTCACCCCGGTGCTGGAGCGGGTCCTGCGCGAGGGCAACGGAGCGGTCCGCCAGCTCGGCGAACTGCGCCGCGCCGGCCGCGAGGGTCTGGTCCGCATGATCGCCGACCAGACCACGGGGGCCTGAGCCCCCCGCCGCGCCGCGTCCGGCCCGCGCGGGGCCGCCGCCTCACGGGGGGTGTTCGGCCGCAGCGGGGGAGGCCTCAGGCGGCCTCCCGGGTGTCCTCGGCCACCTCGGTGTCCCGGCGCAGCCGGACGGGCTCGCCCTCGGCGCAACCGTGCAGGTCGAGCGTGCAGCACTTGGCGGCGCCGCCGGCCTTGAGGAACTCGCTCATCTCGACGCCGATCGGCTGGAACCCCCGCTCCTCCAACTGCGCGGCCAGCCGGACGGCGGACGGGGGCAGGACGACGTGGCGGCCGTCGCAGACGGCGTTGAGGGCGAAGGCCTCCGCCTCGGCGCGTTCGGCGAGCAGGGCGTCCGGGAACAGGGCCTCCAGCGTGGCGCGGGCCGCCGGGTCGAAGGCGCCGGGGTAGTACATGGCCTCGGTCTCCCCGAGTACGGCCAGCGCGGTGTCCAGGTGGTAGAAGCGGGGGTCGGTCAGGGTCAGTGTCACCACGGGGAGTCCCAGGAGGGCCTGGAGCTCGGCGTGGGCGGCCGGTTCCGTACGGAATCCGGTCCCGGCCAGGAGCAGGCCCGCGGCCGGCAGGATGTCGCCCTGGCCCTCGTTGACGTGGCCGGCCGTGGCGACCCGGCGGAAGGTCCGCTCGGTGAACCACTGCCGGTAGGCGTCCGCCTCCGCCGCGCGCTCCGGGTGCCGGAACCTGGAGACCAGCACGCGCTGGTCGACGACGCTCGCCGCGTTCGACGCGAAGACCATGTCCGGCAGACCCGGGCGCGGCTCCACGAGGCTCACGCTGTGCCCCAGTTCGCGGTACAGGCTCACCAGGCGTTCCCACTGGCGGACCGCCCGGGCCGAGTCGACCGGCCGGGCGGGATCCATCCAGGGGTTGATCGCGTAGTCGACGGCGAAGTACGTCGGCCGGCACATCAGGTAGTGGCGCTTCCGTGCGGTTCGCAGAGCTGGTGACATCGACGTCCCCTGTGGTCATGGCGACGCGCCGGGTTCGGCGCCCGTCCCCGAGGGCCGCTGAGCCGGCCGCTCGGGCGTGTGCCCGAGCGGGCCCGGGCCGAAACGGCGCGTCGGGGCGCCGCTTGGGAGCGGCCGTGACTGGGCAGCCGCCAGGGTGCCGGTCCCGCTCACACCGACGCCGGACGGACCGACGCCGCTCACACCGACGCCGGACGGACCGACGCCGCTCACACCGACGCCGGACGGACCGACGCCGCTCACACCGACGCCGGACGGACCGACGCCGCTCACACCGACGCCGGACGGACCGACGCCGCTCACACCGACGCCGGACGGACCGACGCCGCTCACACCGACGCCGGACGGACCGACGCCGCTCACACCGGCCCCGGTCACAGCGGCACCGTGCCGTCCGAGCGCGGTCCGCCGCCCGGGCGGTCGGGAGCGGTGGACCCCGGACGGCCCCGGGCGGTGCTCGGGCAATCGACGGAAGGCGGTCGGACCATGGTCTGGGTTCTGTTGCTGGTGATCGCGGCGATCGTGCTCGGACTGATCGGCGCGGTCGCCGAAGGCCTGGCGTATCTGCTGGTCATCGGCGTCGTGGTGTTCCTCGTGGCAGTCGCGGTGGCCGCGCTCCGGGTCCGGCGAGCCGGTCGGCGGCCGATGCGCTGACCCGGTCCGGCGGGGCCGGGCCGGCTGCTCACTCCGACGGACCGCAGGTTAGTCCGGGCGGATGCCGGGCAGCCGCCCGGACGGACAGGGACGTCCGACGACAGGAGACGGGCATGATGCGACAGCGGGGCCGGACGGCGTTCACCGGGACCGAGGAGCGCGGGGCAGCCCGGCCAGGGGCCCCGGACGGCCTTCGGAGCGGGCGGTGAACGCCCTGCCCGAGGCCCGGGGCCCGCTCTCCGGCGCCGTACTCGAAGCCGTCGCGGCCGGCCCGCCGGGCTCCGGCCGGCCGGTCGTCGCACCGGGGCCGCCCTCGGACCCGTGGGGGGAGGATCACCAGCTCGCCCTCCACCTCTGCTACGACCTGCACGACCGCGGTCTGGCGGGCGTGGACCCCGACTGGGAGTGGGATCCCGCCCTGCTGGCGTTCCGGCGGGAGCTCGAAGTGCCGTTCCTCGCCGCCGTCCGGGAGCAGGCGAAGCCGGCGGAGCGGGTCGGCGACGCCCTGGAACAGCTGCTGACCGAGCCCGTCGACGGCTCCGGGCCGTCGCACTACCTGCTCGCCGAGGGCGAGCGCTGGCAGGCCCGGGAGTACCTGGTGCACCGCTCGGTCTACCACCTCAAGGAGGCCGACCCGCAGCTGTGGATGATCCCCCGGGTGCACGGTCCGGCGCAGGCGGCCCTGATGGCGGTCGCGTTCGACGAGTACGGCGCGGGCCGGCCGGACCGCGCCCACGCCCTGCTCTTCGCCCGGATGATGGCGGACCTGGGCCTCGACCCCGGCTACGGGCACTACCTGGACCGCGTTCCGGCCCCCGCGCTGGCGGTGGTCAACCTGATGACCCTGTTCGGCCTGCACCGGTCCCTGCGGGGCGCGGCGGTCGGCCTGTTCGCCGTCGTCGAGGTCACCTCCTCGCCGGGTTCCGCCCGGCTGGCGGCCGCCCTGGAACGGCTGGGCGCGGGGCCGGACGGCACGCTGTTCTACCGCGAGCACATCGAGGCGGACGCCGTCCACGAACAGCTGATGCGGCGCGGTGTCATCGGAGAGCTGCTCGCGAGCGAGGCGGAGCTGGAGCCCGACATCGCGTTCGGCATCGCGGCGGCCGAGGTGGTGGACGACCGGTTCGCCGCCCACCTGCTGGAGCGCTGGAAGGCCGGCCGCAGTTCGCTGCGCTCACCCCTGCCGGACGGGCCCGCCTGAGCCCGGCCCGACCCGACCGGGCGGCCCCCTGGCGGACCGGAGGGTCGGGGCGCCGTCGCCGACCAGCCCGACCGCCGCCCACGCACGCCGGACGCTCGGCCGGGAAGACCCCGGCCCAGCGTCTCTGCGCGCTGCTCGCGGCCTTGGACCACCGGTCAGGTGGTGCGACGACCGCTGGAAACCGCCGCCGGGGGAGCGGGGCGCCAGGCGGCTTCCCCGCTCCCTCTGTCCCACACGGAGCCGGGTCGCGTAGGCACCCGGCCGGCGGACTCCGCGAAGCTCCGGCGGGGCCCGACGGCTCAGCGGACCGTGATCCCGATCAGACAGGTGTCGTCGTCGGTGTCGGAGCTGCTGTACCGCAGGAGGTGGTCGAGCCGGCGGTCGAGCTCCGCGACGCCGTCCGCGTCCCCGGCGGTGCTCAGCAGGTCGGCGAGCGACTGCTCCAGGGAGCGGTCCCGGCGCTCGATCAGGCCGTCGGTGTACATCATCAGGGTGTCCCCGGGCTCCAGCCGGATCTCCCCCTCGTCGTAGTCGGCCTGGTCGATCGCACCGAGCAGGATGCCGGCGACGGCGGGCAGCTCGGTCGCGCGGCCGTCCCGCACCAGGATGGGCGGGAGGTGACCCGCCCTGGCCCACCGAAGGGCCCGGGTCCGCGGATCGTAGAGGGCGCAGACGGTCGTCGCAGTGACGTTGTCGGTGAGGTGGTGGGTCACGGTGTTCAGCCAGCCCAGGAGCTGGCCAGGGCCGGCACCGGTGGCGGCCAGCCCGCGCAGGGCGTTGCGCAGCGCGACCATCCCGGTCGCCGCTTCGATGCCGTGTCCGGCGACGTCGCCCACGCACAGCAGCACCTGGCCGGTGGGCAGGGCGAGGGCGTCGTACCAGTCGCCGCCGACCAGGTGGTCCTTCTCGGCGGGCCGGTAGCGCACCGCCACGCGCAGGTCGTGCAGGTCCAACGGGCCGCGGCTGGGCGGCATGATGGCGTGCTGCAGCTGCAGGGCCAGCCGGTTGCGTTCGGCGGCCTGCTGTTCGGTGTGGGCGAGCTGGTCGCGGGTGGCGGCGAGGGCGACCTCGGTCCAGTGCTGGGCGGAGACGTCCTGGTAGGCGCCGCGGACGGCGACGATGCGGGCGTCGGCGTCGAGGACGGGCTCGGCGACCACCCGGATGTGCCGGGCGATCCCGTCGGCGCGCTGGAGGCGGAAGGCCGTCGAGGCGGGCCGCTGGTGGTGTAGCAGGGTGCGCAGGAACCGGCCGATGGCATGCCCGTCGTCGGGGTGCGCATGGGTCGGCAACTGCTCCAGCGGGACGGGTTCGGCGTGCGGGGGGAGGCCGTGGAGGTCGAACAGGGTCTCGTTCCAGGCGATCTCGCCGGTGTGCAGGTTCTCCTCGAAGCCGCCGATGCGCCCGAGGCGCTGGGCGTGCTGGAGCAGGTTGGCGACCCGGGCGGTTCCGTCCTCGGTCCGCCACACGACGACCGCGTAGGCCCCGTGGCGGCTGATGCTCACCCGGGCCCGGGTGGTCAGCCGGACGCCGTCCACCAGCGCGGACAGGATCATCCCCGGCGAGCGGAAGGACTCGCCGGTCGCGAGGACGTGTTCGATCATCTCGAAGAGGCCGCCCGGCTCGGCGGCCAGCGGGTAGGCCTCCAGCAGCCGGGCGCCGACGATGGCGCTGCGCGGCCGCCCGGCGAAGTCCTCGAAGCTCGGGTTGAGGTGCTTGATCAGGTAGTCGGTGGCCCGGCCGGACGCGTCGACGTCCGGGTGCATGATCAGGCAGGGGTCGTTCAGGCCGTGGACCAGTTCCAGCAGGTCGGTGGTCTCCGGGTCGGCGCCGCCGTTGGTGTCGACGACGGCCGGGCGGGACTCCAGGGCGGTGGCGCACAGTTCCGCCAGGGCCTCGAACTGCCGTTGCAGCGACTGGGACTGCGGAGGCAGGGCGCCGCTCCAGCAGACCTCCAGGACGCCGGTGATCCGGCCGCCCGCGCCCGCCGGTACCGCCAGCCGTCCGCCGCCGAACTCCCGCTGCCCGATCGAGGGGAGGCCCGCGGCGGCCAGCGACTGGTAGGTCGCGGTGGCCCGCTCGGTCAGCGCGCGGCGCGCGGGGACGGGCACCCCGGGCGGGACATGGCGCCAGCGCCTCGCCTCCTCCTCCGCGAAACCGGCACTGCCGGCCAGCGTCAGGGACTGGTCGGAGTTGGCCGCCCAGATCGCCACCGCCTGCGCCCCGAGCGGCCGCAGCGCGTGTTCGAGGGCGGACTGCGCGACGGCCTGGACGTCGTCGGCCCCGAGCATGCCGGTCTCCGCGCTGCGCAGCCGAACGCCCACCGACGGCTCGCCGGTGGAGGCCAGGAACTCGCGGGCGAGGTCCGCGATCCGGTCGTGCGAGGCCTGGTTGACCAGGTCGGCCGCCAGCTCCAGGACGGACACGTTGGACTGGCCCGCCAGGTCTTCGAGCTGCCGGAGGGCGTCGGCGGGGCCGTAGCCCAGGCGCTCGACCAGGATCCCCTTGGCGAGCTCGATCAACGCCCGGCCGTCCGCCTCGGCCCGCGCCAGGGTGAGCTCGCGACGCAGGCGTTCGACGGTGGTGGTCAGCCGGCCGATGACACCGGAGTCGGCCGGCTTGTCCGGAGGCCGGCCGACCGGCGACCGCTGGGCGACGACGGACTGGGCGGGCGTCCGGTTCGTCACGTCGCCGTGGTGCGGCGCGGGGTTGGGGCGGTCGTCTGCGTCCCGAGGCGGTTGGCGGTCGCGCATCGGTATCTCCTCGGGTTGCACGGTGTCGGGGCGGGTGGCCTGGTCCGGTGGGGGTCGCGCTACGGCCTCAGCCACCGCTCGATGCAGGTGATCAGGTCGCGCGCGTCGACCGGCTTGGTGACGTAGTCGCTGGCACCGGAGGCGAGACTCTTCTCCCGGTCACCCATCATCGCCTTCGCGGTGACGGCGATGATCGGCAGATCGGTGTACGCGGGCATGGCGCGGATCGCGGTGGTGGCGGCGTAGCCGTCCATCTCCGGCATCATGACGTCCATCAGGATCAGGTCGACACCGGCGTTGCGGGTGAGGGTGTCGATCGCGGCGCGGCCGTTCTCGGCCTGCAGCACTCGCATGCCGTGCAGTTCCAGGATCCCGGTCAGTGCGTACAGGTTGCGGTCGTCGTCGTCGACCACCAGGACGGTCCGTCCGGCGAGCGAGCCGTCGACGTCCTGGGCGAGCGGGGTGGCCGGGTCCTCGGCACGGACCAGCGGCAGCACGTCGCCGGGCTGCTCCGCGCTCAGGTGCAGGGCGATGCGCTCGCGCAACTCGTCCAGGCTGGAGAGGAGTTCGAGCGGCTGCACGGTGGCGCGCTGTTGCAGGAGCCGCTCCTGCTCGGCCCCCAGGCGCCGGTTGTTGTGCGCCAGGACGGGCACGCTGTGCAGCGCGGCGTCCCGTGCCATCTCCTCCAGGAAGTCCAGCGCCGCGCCGTTCGGCAGGTCCAGTTCGAGGACCACGCAGTGGCACGGCGTCGCGGCGAGGGTCTCCGCCGCCTCCTGGGCCCCTACCGTGGTGATGACCTCGACCGCCCCGCGCGGTCCGCCGAGGTCGGCGTGCCCGGTCAGGTCGGCGACGGCGCTTTCCGCGACGAGGGAGAGCAGGCCGCGCTGCCGCTCCTCGATGACCAGCAGCCGCTTGGGCTGGGCGACCTCCGGCGTGCCCGCCTGCCCGGCCTGCTCGTCCTGGCCCGGCCGGGCCGACTCGGCCGGGCCGGGCTCCAGGGCCTCCCGCGGGGCCTGGCCGCTCAGTTCGACGAACTCAGCCCTGGCCGCGGGCAGGTAGAGCGAGAAGGTGCTGCCCTGACCCGGGGTGCTCTGCGCGGTGATGGCGCCGCCGAGGAGGAAGGCGATCTCCCGGCTGATGGAGAGGCCCAGGCCGGTACCGCCGTACTTGCGGCTGGTGGTGCCGTCGGCCTGCTGGAACGCGCCGAAGACGCTCTCCAGGTGCTGGGGGTCGATCCCGATGCCGGTGTCCACGACGTGGAAGGCGACCACCGGACCGTCGTCGCGGCGGGCGACGTCGGGCAGCTGCGCGCCGTCCGCGAGCTCGATGCGCAGGTCGACGCTGCCCCGCTCGGTGAACTTCACCGCGTTGGACAGCAGGTTGCGCAGGACCTGCCGCAGCCGGTAGTCGTCGGTGAGCAGTTCGGCGGGTACTCCGGCGGCGGTGGTGACCTGGAAGGCCAGGCGCTTCTGGCTGGTCAGCGGCCGGAACGTGGCCTCGACGTAGTCGAGCAGCTGGCGCAGCGGGATGCGCTCCGGGGAGACGTCCATCTTCCCGGCCTCGACCTTCGAGAGGTCGAGGATGTCGTTGATGAGCTGCAGCAGGTCGGAGCCGGCGGAGTGGATGATGCCGGCGTACTCGACCTGCTTGGCGGTCAGGTTGCGGGTCGGGTTCTGGGCGAGCAGCTGGGCGAGGATCAGCAGGCTGTTCAGCGGGGTGCGCAGCTCGTGGCTCATGTTGGCGAGGAACTCGGACTTGTAGGTGGAGGCGACAGAGAGCTGGTGGGCGCGGTCCTCCAGCTCCTGGCGGGCCTGCTCGATCTCCAGGTTCTTGGTCTCGATGTCCCGGTTCTGGGCGGCGAGCAGGGCGGCCTTGTCCTCCAGCTCGGCGTTGGAGGACTGCAGCTCCTCCTGGCGGGCCTGCAACTCCGCGGATCGGACCTGCAGTTCGGAGGTGAGGCGCTGGGACTCGCCGAGCAGCTCGTCCGTCCTGGCGTTGGCGACGATGGTGTTCACGTTGACGCCGATGGTCTCCATCAGCTGTTCCAGGAAGGCCTGGTGCACCGGGGTGAAGTCCTGGAGCGCGGCGAGCTCGATGACGCCGAGCACCTGCTCCTCGACGACGATCGGCAGCACGATCAGCGAGGCGGCCTCGGCCCGGCCCAGGCCCGAGGAGACGCTCACGTAGCCGGCCGGCAGCCGGTCGACGGCGATCGTGCGCCGGCTGCGGGCGGCCTGGCCGACGAAGGACTCGCCGAGCCTGAACCGGGTGGGGCCCGCGCCGGCGGGGAAGGCGTAGGACCCGATCAGGTTGAGGAAGGTGGCGCCGCCGGTGTCCTCGGCGAGGTAGAAGGCGCCGTACTGGGCGGCGACGAGCGGGGTGATCTCGTCCATGATCAGCTCGGCGACGACGGGCAGGTCGCGCCGGCCCTGCATCAGGGCGGAGATCCGGGCGAGGTTGGACTTGAGCCAGTCCTGCTCCTCGTTGGCCCGGGTGGTCTCACGCAGGGACTCCACCATGAAGTTGATGTTGTCCTTGAGGTCGGCGACCTCGCCGGAGGCGTCCACGGTGATCGAGCGGGTCAGGTCGCCCTCGGCGACCGCGCTGGTGACCTCGGCGATCGCGCGGACCTGGCGGGTGAGGTTGCCGGCCAGTTCGTTGACGTTCTCGGTGAGCCGCTTCCAGGTCCCGGAGACGCCCTCGACCTCGGCCTGCCCGCCGAGCCGGCCCTCGCTGCCGACCTCGCGGGCCACCCGGGTGACCTCCGCGGCGAAGGCCGAGAGCTGGTCGACCATCGTGTTGATGGTGGTCTTGAGCTCCAGGATCTCGCCGCGCGCGTCCACGTCGATCTTGCGGGTGAGGTCGCCCTTGGCGACGGCGGTGGTGACCTGGGCGATGTTGCGGACCTGGCTGGTGAGGTTGTGCGCCATGAAGTTGACGTTGTCGGTGAGGTCCTTCCAGGTGCCGGCCACGTTCGGGACCCGGGCCTGGCCGCCCAGGGTGCCCTCGGTGCCGACCTCGCGGGCCACCCGGGTCACCTCGTCCGCGAACGCGGAGAGCGTGTCGACCATCGTGTTGATGACGCCGGCCAGCGCGGCGACCTCGCCCTTGGCCTCGACGGTGATCTTCTGCGAGAGGTCGCCCTTGGCGACGGCGGTGGCCACCTGGGCGATCGAGCGGACCTGCCCGGTCAGGTTGGAGGCCATCACGTTGACGTTGTCGGTGAGGTCCTTCCAGGTGCCGGACGCACCCCGGACGGTGGCCTGGCCGCCGAGGTTGCCCTCGGTGCCGACCTCGCGGGCCACCCGGGTCACCTCGTCCGCGAAGGCGCTCAGCTGGTCGACCATCGTGTTGATGGTCTCCTTCAGCTCCAGGATCTCGCCGCGCGCGTCCACCCGGATCTTCTGGGAGAGGTCGCCCTGGGCGACGGCGGTGGTCACCTCGGCGATGGAGCGGACCTGGGCGGTGAGGTTGTCGGCCATGACGTTGACCGACTCGGTGAGGTCCCGCCAGGTGCCGGAGACGTCCCGGACGTCGGCCTGGCCGCCCAGGCGTCCCTCGGTGCCGACCTCGCGGGCCACCCGGGTCACCTCGCCGGCGAAGGCGCTCAGCTGGTCGACCATCGTGTTGATGGTCTCCTTCAGCTCCAGGATCTCGCCGCGCGCGTCGACGTTGATCTTCTGGGACAGGTCGCCCTGGGCGACGGCGGTGGCCACCTGGGCGATGGAGCGGACCTGGGCGGTGAGGTTGCCGGCCATGAAGTTGACCGAGTCGGTGAGGTCGCGCCAGGTGCCGGAGACTCCCTTGACGTCGGCCTGGCCGCCGAGCCGGCCGTCGGTGCCGACCTCGCGGGCCACCCGGGTCACCTCGCCGGCGAAGGCGGACAGCTGGTCGACCATCGTGTTGACGGTGTTCTTGAGTTCGAGGATCTCGCCGCGGGCGTCGACGGTGATGGTCTGCGACAGGTCGCCCTTGGCGACGGCGGTGGCCACCTGGGCGATGTCGCGGACCTGGGTGGTGAGGTTGCCGGCCATCGCGTTGACGGAGTCGGTCAGGTCCTTCCACGTCCCCGACACGCCGGGCACCTTGGCCTGGCCGCCGAGCCGGCCGTCGGTGCCGACCTCGCGGGCCACCCGGGTCACCTCGGAGGTGAACAGGGAGAGCTGGTCGACCATGCCGTTGAACACGGTGGCGATCTCGCCCAGCAGCCCGTCGGCATCGTCGGGCAGCCGGGTGCCGAAGTCGCCGTCGCGTACGGCGGTCAGCCCGGCCAGCAGCCGCCGCAGGTCCGGTTCGCCGACCTGCGCGGTGTCGCTCGTCGTGCGCTGTGCCTGGGACTTCGTCGTGCCCGCCATCGGGACGTCGCTTCCTCGTCAGGTGCCGGGCCGAAGGCCCGCCACAGTCACCGCCCGCTCCGGCCTGTGGCCCGGCCGAGGGCCGGGCCACAGGCCGCGCAAGGCACCAGTCCGTACCGTCAGGGACGGTACTCCACCTGTTCCGCCAGGGTGAACTCCGCCGTCGGCACGGGGCCGTGACCCCGCTCACGTCGGGCCGCAGGCCCCCGTGGGGGCGTGCGGCCCGTCGGTGCCGGCCGGAGGGCGGCCCCGCGCCGCGGTGGCGCGTCGCCCCGGCCGACCTGTCGCCGCCGTTCTCCCGCGACGCCGGGCCCGCTCCGGAAGCACCGGGGCGGGTGCCGGTGATCCTGATCACCCGCTTCGCCGCCGGTGTGACCGACGCCGCCCGCTCCCGCCGCCGCACGGTCGGGAACACCCCGGGACCCCCGAAAGGGGCGCCCGACGGTTCGGCGGGCGCCCCTCCCATGCCGTCCGCGACGGCTCGGGAGCATCGCTCGGGCGTCGGCGAGGAGATCGGCGCGCAGGCCGGCCAGGGTGCGATCGAGCAGCCGGGAGACGTGCATCTGCGCGATGCCGAGCCGGCGGCCGATCTCGCCCTGGGTCAGCTCGGCGCCGAAGCGCAGGGAGAGGATGGTGCGGTCGCGCTCCGGCAGGGCGGCGATCGCCGGCTTGAGGGTCCCAGGCAGAGCATGAGCTCGTAGGCGCCCTCCTCCTGCGCGACCCGGTCCGCCAGCGGGTCGCCGCCGTCCGCCCCGAGGGTCGGGGCGTCGAGTCCTCTGCTGGGGATCATTTGATCGGGTACGACGCGGCTCACCTGCCCAGCCTCACCCGGATCAGGCCTCCCCTTGCGGAAAGGCCCCACTGTATTCACATTGCCCGCACATTCGGGTGGCACTGCTCGACTGTCCCGCCCGGAGGGCGTACCTTGCGGTCGGATGCCGCCGTACCGTCGTACGGGCTGACACGGCCCCACTCGACAGAAGGAGGACGGAGAGCGATGCCCCACGGCGTCCCCGAGCCGGAACCGGCCCCCCACCAGCCCGGCGAGGACTCGCACACCGTGCGCCTCAGGGCCGATCTGCGAACCGAGGACGGTGCGGTGGTCGTCTCGCCGGTCGGCGAGCTGGACTACGACAGCGTGGCGCTCCTGCGCGCGCAGCTCCACGAGGCGATCGGACAGGCCCGGGAGCGGGTCGTCGTCGACTGCCACGGCTTGTCGTTCTGCGACTCCACCGGCCTCAACCTGCTGCTCAACACCCGCGCCGAAGCGGAACGCGCGCACCTCACCCTCGTCCTGGCCGGCCTGCAGTCCTCGGTCGCCCGACTGTTCGAGCTCACCGGGGCGCAGACCGTGTTCGACATCCGCGCGGACCTCGGTTCGGCTCTCGCCCGATGACGCCGGGTACACCCGGGCGCCGGAGGGCGGCCCGTGGACCGTGCGGCAGCCGTCGGGGGGCGGCGGGGCCCGGTGCACGTCACCGGTGTCTCCTGCGAACCGGCGGGCACACGAGGAAGCAAAGGCCGGTTGCCACCCGGTCCCGGTCGGTCGTCGGAGTGAGGACAGATGAGTGCCAGTGAGTACCGGACGGCGAGCCGGTCGGTGATGCCAGGGATGCCTCCCACCGGTCAGGTCCGGAGGCTGACCCTGGACGGTGCGGCAGGTGCGGTCGGACGCTGTCGCGACCGGACACGGGCCGCGCTGGAGGACTGGGGATGGCTGCCCACCACCGATCCGGACCAGCAGGCCCGGGCCGACGACGTCCTCCTCATCGTCTCCGAGCTCGCCACCAACGCCTGCCAGCACGCCGGCGGGCCGGACCAGCTCGTCCTGTCCGCGAGTGCCGGCACCCTCCGGATCGAGGTGCTGGACGGCTCCGACGAACCGCCGCGGCCCCGGTTGCCGCACGAGCCGACCCGCATCGGCGGGCACGGCCTGCACACCGTCGAGCTGCTGGCCAGCCGGTGGGGGCACCTTCCGCGGGCTGACCGCCCCGGCAAGGCGGTCTGGGTCGAGATCGACCTCCCGCAGGGCTGAGCGGCGTCGGTCGGCGCCGCCGGCCCCGCCGGGGGCGCGCCGTCGTCCGGGCGGGTGGCGGGGTGCCGCCCGGCTCAGCTGATCGGCAGGGTTCCGGGGAAGACCGTGCACCAGAGCAGGACGAAGGTCGCGATCGTCATGAGGGGGGCGAGGAACTTCGTCTCGACGCCGTTTCCGGTGCGCTTGATCAGCGGTATCTCGTAACGCCGTCCGTACGGCCAGAACAGCGGGACGCCCCGCCTGGTCAGGAAGTCGCCGAGCAGGTGCGCCAGGACGCCCAGGGTCACCGCGCACGGCAGCCAGTACCGGGCGTTCGGCAGCCAGGAGTCCAGGCCGGCCGCTCCGAGGGCGGCCAGGCCGGTGGGCAGTGCCCAGGTCGCCGGGCCGTTGCCGGGCGGGTGCAGGTGCAGGGCCCGCAGGGCCAGCGCCAGCAGGCAGAAGGTCAGGCCCAGGACGAAGCCGCGGCCCAGATGGGCGATACCGGCCCAGGTACCGGCGCCGGCGAGGGCCGCGAACAGCAGCGAGTGGGTCGCGTGGCGATGGCCCCCGCTGACCCGGCCCAGCACGCGGCAGAGCACCCCGGACACCGGCCCGAGGAAGTGGGCGAGCGTGCTGTCGTGGTGGTCCAGGTCGGGCAGGAGGGCGGCGCCGGCGCACAGGACGGTGCCCATCAGGAGGTCGGCGGGCCCGAACCCTGGTCCGACCAGTTCGACGGGGAGATGGCTCGACGCCGCCGCGAACAGCAGCCCTCCGCTCACCGCGTGCGAATGTCCCATCATGGCGCGCCCCCACCTTCGTCGCTCTTCTCGACCGCCGCTCCCCTCGACGGACCGCGCGACCGGCCGGACCCGCGCCCGACGGCGCGTCGACTACCCGCGATCTTCGTGTCGAAGCGCCCCCGGGCCGCGGGTGACGTCCGGTGCGGACCCCTGAGTCCGTACCGTCTCCGGTACCGACGACGGGAACGGCACGTACGCCGCCGCTCCGGGCGCCGGTGCGCCCGCTCCGACAGTCCCCGGGAAGCCGGCCCCGCCCGCCTCTCCACGGGCCCTCACCCGCGCCCGTGATCCCTGCCGCCGGTAGCGGGGATCGCCGTGCGACCGGCCGGAGCCGGGTTCCCGGGCCGGTGAGGGGGTGTTCGTCGAGGAATACCAGGGTGTTGGCGCCCCACGGGACGAGGGCGAACGCGATCGTTGATCGCGCCGCCGACCAGGCTGGGATCGCGCTCCTCCAGGAGCGTCGGGGTGAGCACGCGCCGGGCGACGATACGGTCCCTGAAGCCCGGGGCGAACCGTTCCACCTGGTCCTCGATCCGCTCCGCCATCGCCTCGGTCTCGCGGGTGTCCCAGTGGCCGTGATGCCGGCGTCCCCAGGTCGTCCCTGATCACCTGGGGGACGTGGGTGTGGGCCCAGGCGGACCCGGTGCCGGCGGGGGACCTGCCGGGATCGGGGGGTCGTCATCTGCCCCAGGAGCGCGAACGGGCGGCGCGGCAGCCGCCCCGTGCTCAACTGCAGCGCGTAGTCGCTCAACTCGTCGAGGTCGGCGCCCAGGTGCACGGTCCCGGCCGCGGCCGCCTCGGGCGCGGTCCAGGGGACGGGGCCGTCGAGGGCCCAGTCGACCTTGACCGTGGAGAAGTCCCACTGGAAGCGCCGGAGATCCGCGCGCGTCCGGGGCGGCAGGTGCTCCCACCCCACCAGGGCGCCGTACAGGGTCGGCGCCGGAACGTCCGCGAGGACGGCACGGCGGGCCCGGTGGGACTGGCCGTCGGCGGTGCGCACGCCCAGCGCGCGGCCCCCGCGCACCACCACCTCGTCCGGGAACTCCCGCCGACGGGCCTCCGACTCCCTCCCCGAAGTGCCCTCGGCCGGGCCGTGTCGGCGCGGCCGGTGCTGCCGCTATCGTGCGGGGATGGACATGCGGGTGGAGATCCTGGGGCTGATCACGGAGGCGGAAGAGCAGCTCGGGACGGCAGGGTGGGACCTCACGCCGAGGGACCGGGCGCTGGCCCGCGAGGTGGCCGCCGGCCTCGGGGTGGTCGGCCCGGAGGGCGGCCGGGCGGATGCGGTGGAGCCCCAGCGGCTGGAGCGGCTGCGCGAGGCGCTCGCCGTGCTGGCGATCGGCCTGGCCCGCACCCACGGCCGCCTGGCCTGGTTCCTGGCGGGGTGCAGCGCGGCGCTCTCCCCCGTCCTGCACTGGCGGGCCCTGCCGGCGGGGGACGGCCCGACGTTCAATACCGTCGTCCCCACCGCGGAGCAGTTCACCCAGGCCGAGGAGGCGGTGCGGCGGCTGGCTTCCATGCTCGCCCGGATCAGCGCCTGAACAGTGACGCCCCTGCAGTGATGCCTGAACAGTGATGTCCGGGAGCGCGAACTCTCGCTCTGGCGTACGACCGATGCCGGTCCCGCCGGAGGACAGTGGCCCCGGGGGTGCCCGGCCGGCACCCGAGGGCCGCCGCCGTCCGGCCGCAACCCCCGTCGGGGAGACGGAGTTCACTCGGCACGGTGCCCCCTCGGCGGCTGCCGCGCTCCGGCCGGGGGGCCGCCTGGCAGGCTCGGCGCCCTCGCCGCCACACGAACGCGCTCTGCCCCGTACGCCCGGTCCTCAGCTCCCGCGCCGGCGCGGGAGGGGCGGGAGTCGCCTGCGGGTCGCGCTTCCGCGGCCTCGTTTCGAGCGCCGGGATTCCCTGGCAGGATCGGGGCATGGAGAGTGTGGACTTCCGCAGTGGCAGCCTGGACGCGACGGAGGCCTTCCTGTCGTCCGCGTACACCCCGATGCGGATCGGTGGATCGGTGAGTGACGCGCAGGTGCGGGTCACCCGTCGAGCGGCGGGCCCGCTGAGCGTGGACCGTCTCGCCGTCAATTTCGACATGGGGTACGACGCCGGCAGCCTGGGCAGGATCTGCCTGGTCAGCATGCACGCCGGGACCTTGGTGGACCGGACGGACGGCCGGGAGACGGTGTACGGCCCGGGGGAGACGTTCCTCCTCGCCCAGCCCGACCTCCCGTACCAGGGCGAGGTACGGTCGGCGCGCTACACCATCGCGATGTTCGATCCGGCCCTGCTGGACCGGATGGCCGCCGCCGGCGGAGCAGCCGGGCCGGGACCGGTGAGGCTGACGGGCTCCCGGGCGGTCACCGAGGCCGGGAACAAGCGACTCGGCGCCGCGATCGCCTACGTGCGCGACGCGGTCCTGAACGACGCGGCGTCCTTCCCGGGCGCGCTGGCCGTCTCCACCGCCGCGCAGCACCTCGCGGCGGTGGTGCTGGCCTCGCTGCCCCACACCGTCAGGACCGCGCCCGCGCGCGTCGACACCCGCGACGCCGACAGCGGCACCCTTCGGCGGGCGGTCTCGTTCATCGAGGACAACGCCCACCGCGACATCGCGCTCGCCGACATCGCGACCGCCGTGAGGGTGACCCCGCGCGCACTGCAGTACGCGTTCCGTCGCCACGCGGGGACCACGCCGCTGGGGTTTCTGCGCCGGGTCCGGCTGGAACGCGCGCACGCGGACCTCGCCGCCGCCGACCCGTACGCCGGGGTGACCGTCACGCAGATCGCCGCGCACTGGGGGTTCGCCCACTCCGGGCGGTTCGCCGCCCTCTACCGCTCGGTGTACGGCCGGGCGCCGTCGCTCGCGCTCAAGGGGGTCGGCGCCGAACGGCGGTGATCGTCGGGCCGGTCGTCGGCCGGTCGTCGGCCGGTCGTCGCCCGCCGTCGGGCCCGGGGGTCAGAACGGCCTGGACGGTTCGGACGCGGGGACGGGCGGCACTCCCAGGAGGGTGTCGGTCTCCGTCAGGCGCAGCAGCCGGCGCAACTGGTCCTGCGGCGCGGCGACCCGGAAGGCGATGCCCAGGCCGACGGCGGTCATCCGGGCCCGCAGGAACTCGTTGAGCCCGGCCGACGCACAGAAGCTCAGCTTGTCGCAGTCCACGACCAGGGCCTGCGGGAGGGGAGGGGCACCGAGTCCGTCGTCCAGCGCGGCACGCAGGACGTCAGCCGTATCCATGTCGGCGACCCCGTCGAGTGCGACCCGCCGCACACCGGGTGCGCTCTGGTGGCTGGCGATGCGAAGTCCGGATTCCACTGATGCCTTTCCCTGAGTGTGGCCGAGTGCCGGTCCCGGCCCACTCTCCCGGTCGGATGCCGTTCGCGCAGCACCGGGAGCGAAGCCTTTCCGCTCGGTGGCAGTCCGGGAAACGAAACGGCGCGGCGTCCGGGCGGGCGGTCCGATCGGTGGGCAGTCAGGGCCGGGGGCCGGACGGGGTCGCGACAGGGGAGCGTCCGGCTGCCGACGACGCTGGTGGTCGTGCTGTCGAAGCCGGTGTCGGACCTCGTGGTCCTCACCCGGACGAGGCCGTGCGGCACCCGGAGCCCTTCTACGAGCCGTTCACCACGCTGTCCTGACCGGCCGGCACCACCCCCGGGTCCGGGAGGTGGTCCGGTTCTCGCCGGGTGGGAGAGCCGGGACGGGCGTCAGTGCAGGACGCGCCGCCTACTGGGCGGACCGAGGTTGTCTTGGTACTGGGCTCCTGGGACCCGCGGGGCGCGACGGCCGGGTCGGAGGCATCGCCCGGGGCCTGCCAGGACCTCGCTCCCGTCGGGCGGGGCGTCGGCGCCGGGCCTGCCGAAAGGCGGCGCCGCCGGTCCGGTCCGTCTTCGTCGCCTGGGTCCGTCTTCGTCGGCCCGGCCCGGGTAGGAGCCGGTGTGGAGTCGATGGTGTGGAGGCCGCCACGGCTGAGGGTCGGCATCGGGCAGCGGGCGCGACGGGTGCGGCCGGAGCACGGGGGTGGTGGCGCGGGGCGACCGCCGTGGTGGACGAGATCTGGCGGCGGGCCGCACGGTGGAACTCCTCCAACGCTCGATGGCCTTCGCCGCGCTGTTCTTCGTCACGCTGGTGCCCCTGTTGATCGTGATCGCGGCGACGTCGCAGACGCGTGGCGTCGGAATCAGCCGGTGGATCACCGACGGCCTGGGGCTGACCGGCCGCGGAGCGCGGGCCACCAGCGGCCTCTTCGTCTCCCGGGGTCAGACCCTCAGCACCACCACCGGCATCAGCGTCGCCGCGCCGGCGGTCTTCGGGATCTCCCTGATGGCATCCGTCCAGACCGTCTACGAGCGCATCTGGGACCTCGAATGATGCCCCTGGCACGCCGTGTGGCGGCAGGCCCCGGGCCTCGCCGGTCTGACCGCCTACATCCTCGTCGCCGCCTGGAGCGGCACTCCCTGGCGGGAGAGCCCCGCGCAGCCGGTCCTGCGCCTCGGGGCCACGCTGCTCGGCGGCGTCCTGCTGTTCTGGTGGCTGCCGCACCTCCTGCTCGGCTCACGGGTGCCGTGGTCGTGGCTGCTGCCCGGAGCTGTGGCAACGATGGCCGCGCCGGCCGGACGGTGGTACTTCTCCGGGCTCGTCCTCGCGCCGCTGCTGGTCTCCAACGCCCTCTCCTGCGGGACGGTCGGAACGGTCCTCGTCGTGCAGTCCTGGCTCATCGGCGTCGGGCACACCATCTACGGCGGGTCGCTGGCCGGCCGCGCCGTGATGAGGAGGAGGACGGCGGCCCGCCTGCGGCGGACACCCCCGGCGACGCGGGGCGGTGAGGCCCGGCCCGGGCACCGGTGGGCCGGAGCCGGCCGGTCATCGCCGGCGGCGCGCGGCCGACCGCCCGAAACGACTCGCCAGGCCCGCCGCCGCCACGGTGAGACCGAGTCCGGCACTGAAGAGCAGGATCGTCAGAGCCAGCACCGCCACTGTCGCCATCATGACGATCGCCCTCTCTCTTCCAGCCGTGCGGCGCCGGACCTCGTGTCCGGCGCCGTCCGGGATCCCGCGTTCCCCGCGCGGCCGGGACCACACGGGCGTCGGCCCGCCGACCGGGGGCGAGATTCAGCCAACCAGGCCATGGACCGCCTGCTTGAGGCCTCGCCAGGTCTCGGGTAGGCGTGGACCAGGTGATTCTCCGGCCGGGGGCAGTCGTAGGACCTGCCCCCGGCGATCCGCGGCCCAGCGGGCACGTGGGGGCCGACGGCCGGAGGGGCAACATCCCGAGCGGCACCGCGTCGGCTCCGCCCCCGGCACGGGGCAGCGGAGCGCAGCGGGTGACGGCATGACGACCCCGACGCGGCTCGTCTCGAACCCGTGCGAGGCGCTGTCGCCGTCGTCGGCCTTCCGGCCGCTGGGCGGGGGCCTCGGCCCGAGTCGTCGTGCCGGGGCGCACCGGCGCTGTTTCAGGGCCGGACCGGCCGGAACACGTGGATCGAGTCGTGGCCTTCCTGTACGAGCCCGTAGCAGGACTCGGGGACGGGGTTCCAGGCGCCCGGCAGGTCACCGAGGGGCTCGGAGACGATGATGCGGGTCTCCTCGGACACCCGCCGCAGGACCGTGCTGTCCGGATGCAGGGCGCGTAGCGCGTGGACGCTGGTGCTGAAGAACAGCGAACGGGACGCGCGTTCGGTCGAGTAGCGGAACGCCCACAGCCGGCTACCGTCGGAGACGCCGACCGTCATCTGCAGGGCGTTGGGGACGCCGTGCCGGGCGGCGACCGCCTCGACGAAGCCGGCCATGCGCTCGACGGCTCCCGGTACGTCGTCCCGGAGCCCGAAGGTCAGCGCCAGATAGAACATCAGCTCGGAGTCGGTGGAGCCCTCGATGGAGGGGTAGAGGGGGGCGGCGACCTCGAGTGCGAGGTCGCGTTTGAGCTTCGGGAAGTCATGGATCGCGCCGTTGTGCATCCAGAGCCACTGTCCGTAACGGAAGGGATGGCAGTTGGTCTGCTGCACCGCCGTGCCGGTGGAGGCACGGATGTGGGCGAGGAACAGCGGCGAGCGCACGCAGTGTGCGAGCTCGTGCAGGTTGCGGTCGCTCCACGCGGGGCCCACCGCTCGGAAGACCGCCGGGTCCGTGGCGCCGTCGATGTCGCGCGGCTCGTCCGGATACCAGCCGACGCCGAACCCGTCGCCGTTGGTCGTCTCGACGCCCATCCGGGCGTGGCGGCTCTGGTCGATCAGCGAGTGGGCGGGTTTGTACAGCAACTCCTCCAACATGATCGGGGAACCGGAGTAGGCAAGCCATCGGCACATGTATCTCACCGTCCTCACGGGCAGTGCGGTCACGCGGATCCGTCGGTCGACTCCTTCCACCGTAGGGCGCGGCGCCGGGCCGGGCGCGAGGAGGTCGGCTCGGGTCTGCCCGTCGTTCCAAGCGATGCGGGGCCTGCCGGGCTCGGCGTACTCGTGGGCGGTGCACGGCGGGCGGCCACCTCGCCGGCGCCGGGGACCTCAGAACCCCCACCCGGACCGCGGCGATGATCTGGGCGAGGGTGTCCTGGGTGGCGACCGCGTCGTCCAGCACGGTGGAGTCCAGGGCCCGCCGGTGCCTGGAGTCCAGGACACCGGTGCCCTCGACGGCCTCGGCACGGCCTCGGGGAGGTGGTTCGACGGGGGAGCGACCTGGCCGGCGGCGGGACCAGGCCGGCGGCGAGGGGTCGAACGCGGTGCCGTGCGGGCTCATCCGCCATTGGTAGGCTCCGGCGGTGCGTGATTCCAGGAGGGCGGTCGCGGCCCGTGAAGCCGCGATCCGGCGCTGGCTGCCGACGGTTCTCGTTTCGGCGGGCGTGCTGCTGATGCCGTGGATCGCCGTGCTCGTGATGTCGGTGAAGGGGCGCTTCGGCGCACGCAACCTTTCCAACTCATGGGTGTGGCTGGACGTCATCGAGATCGCCGCACTGTTCCTGCTGGCCTGGCTGGTGCGTCGGCGCCATCGCGCCACCAGCCCTCTTGCCTCGGCCAGCGCCGTGCTGCTCGGCCTGGACGCGTTCTTCGACCTGTGGTCGGCGCACCGCGGTTCCGACTACGAGCTCGCGCAGGCGCTGGCCTACTTCGCCGAGCTGCCGAGCGCCGCGGTCCTCGCCGGGCTCTCCTGGTACTCGCTGGCATGGGCCGCGGCCGACGACGTTGCGCTCGCCTCACGGCGCGGGACGTGACGGGGGCTCCTCCTGTGACCGCGCTGTCCGGGGCGCCGGAAGGCCGCCACCCCGAACCGAGGACGTGGCCTGGTTCCGGGACGAGCACTCCGTGCCGGCGCCGCCGCCGCGCTGGCGCGCCGGATCGGCCTCGGTGACCAGCGGGCCGCCGAGGCCGCGCTCGCGGTGAGCGAGGCGGCGACCAACCTGTGCCGCCACGCCGACGACGGCTCCCTCCTGCTGAGGGTGATCCGCGCCGAGACCGACGCCGGCCTGGAGTTCGTGACCATCGACGCCGGCCCCGGAATGGCGGACGTCTCCCGCGCGCTGACCGACGGGATGTCCTCCGCGGGCACGCTCGGCATCGGGCTCGGCGCGATCTCCCGGCTGGCCGACACCTTCGACGTGCACTCGCTGCCCGGCCGGGGCACCGTGCTGGCGGGCCTGCTTCTGGACCACGAAGGTCGCGGCCCTGGCACGGGCCGCCGGCGAGCCGCCGGTGGCCGGGCCGACCAGGCCGATCAGCGGTGAGGAGACCTGCGGGGACGTCTGGGCGGCCCGGCCCGTGGCGCCCGGCGACGGCCGCCGGGCCGCGGGCGCGGACCGGGCCACGCCGACCCCGCCCGCGCGGGACGGTGCGGCCTCCGGACGCCGCTCAGCTGGGCCGCCCAGACCGGCGCCGGCCTCCCGACCCCGCCGCGCGCGGCGCCCGCCCGCCGCGACCAGCCCACCGACCCGGATCCCGGAGCCCTGCTGCTGATGCTCTGCGACGGCCTCGGCCACGGACCCATGGCCGCCCGGGCCGCGCAAGCGGCCGTCGCCGCCTTCCACGCCTCGGGAGCCACTCGGCCCGACGCCGGCTGGGCCGGTCCGGGCCCCACGCTCAGCGGGCGGACCAGATCGGACAGTCGGCCCTGTGGCGGGTCAGTACGACCACCGTCCCGCCGTCCGTGACCTGCCGGTCGCGCGAGACCGTGCAGCACGCCACCGCCACCGGAGGCACCGCCCGGACGACGGCAGGAGCCTCGTCCCGGTCAGGAATCGCGGTACGCGGCCACACGGGTTCCGCGGTCGGCGGTCCGGGCCTGCGCAGGGAGGCGCGGCGGCCGGCCTGCTCGATGGGTACCCCGAGAGCTCGGGCGCGGGCGTGAAGACGGCGGCGGTCGCGGCGTTCGGACATGGTGACACCATGCACCCTCCCACCCCGTACACGCCAACGCCGCGGGCGTCGCCAGGAAGCCGTCGACCTGTTCGCCTCGGTGGGCCGGTCACCAGGGGACGACGCCGTCGTCCTCGAAGAACGAACCGCTCGGGCCGCCGTCGGGCAGTGTGGCGAGCCGGATCGCCGTAGCCGCGCCCTGTGCGGGGGTTCGGGGTCCGTGGAAGCCTGTGAAGTCGGTGGCGACCAGGCCCGGGCAGGCGGCGTTGACGAGGATGCCGGTGCCGGCGAACCGCCGGGCGTACTGCAGCGTGAGGGCGTTGAGGAAGGATTTCGACGGAGCGTAGGCCGCCATGATCGGACCGACCTCGGTGTCGGGGTCCGCCTGCCGGGTCAGGGAGCCGACGCTGCTGGAGACGTTGACGATGCGTGGGGAGGCGGAGCGCCGCAGCAGCGGCAGCATCGCGTTGGTCACCCGGACGACACCCATGACGTTGGTGTCCACCACCGTGCGGAGCACTTCCAGATCGAGCGCGGTCGGGTCCTGCTCCCACCCGGGGCCCATCTCGCCCGAGATCCCGGCATTGTTGACCAGGGCATCCAGGCGTCCGGCCAGCCGTTCGACCAGCTCCGCCGCATCGGTGACGCTGCGGTCGTCGGTCACGTCCAGCGGCACCCCGAACGCGTCCACGCCGAGGGCGCGCAGTGTGCCGACGGCGGTTTCGCGACGGGCCTCGTCACGGGCTCCCACGCCCACGCGGTACCCGAGACCGCCCAGCCCGGCCGCTATCTCGTACCCAATGCCCTTGTTCGCGCCGGTCACCAGCGCGATCATCGTTTCGCTCATGCTGATGATGATGGTCCTCGGACGAAAGGCGTGGCCAACACCGATACGGTGTCCTGTCATACCTGCCGGGTATCACCGCGTAAGCTGCGGCCGTGGACACCCTGGAAACCCGCGAGTTGAGGTACTTCGTGGCCGTCGCCGAGGAACTGCACTTCGGACGCGCCGCCGAGCGCCTCGGCCTGGCCCAGCCGCCGCTGTCGCGGGCGATCCAGCAGCTCGAACGGCGCCTGGGAGTCTGTCTGCTGGAGCGCAACCGCCGTGGTGTCCGCCTGACCGGTGCGGGGGAGGTGCTGCTGCACGAGGGCCGCGCGGCCCTCGACGCGACCGTCGCCGCCGCTCGCCGAACCCGGCGCGCCGGCGGTGCCGACAGCCCCGGCGGCCCCCGCGACCGCCTGGTCCTCGCGGTGAAGGCCGCAGCCTCCCATGAACTGCTGCGGAAGCTTCTCGACGCCTACGCGGCCGAGCCCGACAGTGCCGAGATCGAGGTGCTGCCGGGCGGGATCTGCGAGCAGGAGGAGATGCTGCGCGACGGACGCGCCGATGTCGCGCTCATGTACACACCGTGGAACTCCCTCGCCGGGTTCGACAGCGAGGTACTGGCGGCGGAGGGGCAGGTCGCCGTCCTGCCTGCCGGGCACCCCCTCGCCGCCCGCGAGACCTTGTCGCTGGCCGATGTCAGGGACGTCCCCGGTCTGCCGCTCGCCCGCTGGCCCACCCGCGGCACCTACGCACCCGGCCCCGGCCCCGAGATCCACAACCAGACACAACTGGCCCAGCTGATCGCCCTCGGACGCACCGTGGCGGTCGTCCCCGACTCCGCCCGCTCCTGGCTGTGGGCCGAGCACGCGGCCGTTCCCTTGGTCGACGCACCTTCCGTGGTGACCCACATCGCCTGGCCCGCGCACAGCCGCTCCCTCGCGCTGGCCGGCCTGGTCCGCACGGCCGCACGGCTGTGACCGGGTCCGAGGCTCCGCGGGTCGTGGCATCAGGTGCGGAGCGGGGCTGGGCCGGAGGGGTGGGGTGCCGTGTAGGACTCCGCGGAGGTCGTCGAGGCCATCCGACAGAATCCGTTGACCTGCAGCGACACCAGCCCGGCGACGTGGGCGTTCCCATCACTCCGAAGATCATTTCCCACATCGATGCCGGGATGGCGGTGGGCCCCCGGGCCTGATCGGACCGCGCCCCGGGCGGGGGCCGGTCCGGCTGTTCCACGGCTGGCGGCTTCTGGTGTCCACGGTGTCGGTCCGGACGGGTGGGCGGCGCCTCACCGGCCGGGGACGACGATGCCCTGGGTCGACTTGCCGCTGCCGCTCCAGTCGCCGGTGACCGGGAGGCCGCCGTCGCCGTAGGAGACGGAGGTAGTGGAGCCGTCGGGGGCGGCGCCGCGGAAGTGGAAGACGCTGCCGGTGGTCTGGTAGATGCCGACCTCGGTGGTGCCGCTGCCGTTCCAGTCGCCGGTGAGGGGCGTGTCCCCCCGCGCGCCGAACGTGAACGTGATGTCGGCCTCGCCGTCGTGGATGGAGTTCACGAGGTAGAACGTGGCGGTGTCGGGGTTGAACAGCCCCGGGGTGTCGAATCCCTTGTGTGTCCAGTCCCCGGCGATCGGCTTCCAGCTGCCGCCGTCGCCCAGCCTGAAGGACGTCACGGTGCCGTCGTGGTGGCGCAGGTGGAACTCGGCGGTGCTCGGGCGGTAGATCCCCACTTCGCTGGTGCGTCCGCCGTCCCACCGCCCGACGACGGGGACATCGCCCCGGTCGCCGAATCCGAAGTCGGTGGTGCTGGGGCCGCCGTCGAGCGAGTTCGTCAGGTAGAAGTGGGCGGTGGTGGGGTCGTAGGCGCCCGGGGTGTCCCCGCCGATGCCGTCCCAGTTGCCCGCCAGCGGGATCATCGGGCTCTTCCCGAAGTCGAACGTGGCCCGGGTGGAGACGTTCGACTGGGCCGAGTCGGAGAGGAACCAGCGCAGGACACCGGGGGCCTGGGGCGGCATCGTGCTGGAGCGGACGAACTTGATCCAGTCGTTGAGGTCGTCGGTGCGGGTGTCGTAGGCGCCGGTGCGGGTGGTTTCGGTGGAGCCGAGGCAGCCGTTCTGCCAGGAGCGGCTGTTGAGGGCGGCGAGTTCGTAGTGGTCGCCGACCTGCCGTAGTGCGGGGCCGCCGGTGTCGCCCTTGCAGACGGTGGCGTCCGTGGGCGCCTTCGCGGTGATGGCGAGGCCGGTCGGGTCGACGCCATCGACGGTGAAGAGGGCGCTGTGGAGCTTGTCGGGCACCCACTCGGTCCTGGTGCGGCCGTAGCCCGCCACCCGGAGTTCCTCGCCGACGGTGGGGGCAGTGGAGGACAGGGCGAGCGGGGTGATGTCGATGACCGGGTTGACCAGGCGCGCCATGACCAGGTCGCGGTCGGTGCGGGGGACGAGTTCGGCGATGTCACGGACCTGGCCCGCCGTGGTGGTGAGGTCGGTGCGTCCGACCGTGGCGGTGGTCCTGAGTGCGGGCGGGCCGGCGGGGACGGTTGCCGGCTGGGCGGGATTGTCGGCGAAGCAGGAGGCGGCGGTGACGACCCAGTACGGGTCGACCAGGGCACCGGTGCAGGCGCGTTTGCCGTCGCCGATGTCGAGCTTGGCCGTGAACGCGAAGGCACCGGCCGGCGCGGCGTCACCGCTGAGAGCGGGCGCGGGCGTACCGGCCAGCAGGGCAGCTGTCAGGGCGACGGTCGTGACCGTCCCGGTCATCCACGCCGAGCGTGGCCGTGAGCGAGGCATGAGGTGGCTCGTCTCCGTTCTTGGACCTGCTGGTGTCCCGGCCGGGGATCACGGGTGCGGTCAGCCTGTCGCGGGGATCTGGCCGACCACGGACCAGCCGGACCAGCCACCGCCGTTGGTGTTGTAGGCGTGGGCCATGACGCCGTCGGTGCCCTGGCCGAAGACCTCGGCCGTTCTGGTGTCGGGGTTGTAGACCGCGGCGGGGGAACTGCCGAACTTCCAGTTGCCGGTCATGGTCCAGGGCGTCCAGCCGGTGGCCCGGCTCCACGTGGCCCGGTACATCGAGGCGTCGGTGCCGGTCGCGAACACCTCCAGGGTGCTGGCGACCGGGTTGTGGAGGACGGCCGGCACCCCGACGAACGCGCCTCCGGGGTTGAGGGCGTACCAGCCGGACCAGCCCTCGCCGTTGGTGTTGTAGAGGTGCGCCATGACGCCGTCGGTCCGCAGAGCGAACACCTCGGCCGTTCTGGTGTCCGGGTTGTAGACCGTGGAGGCGTCGCCGCGGAACTTCCAGTCACCAGTCATCGCCCACGGGGTCCAGCCGGTGGCCCGGCTCCACGCGGCCCGGTACATCGAGCCGTCGGTGCCGGTGGCGAACACCTCGAGCGAGTTGGTGATCGGATTCTGGACAACGGCCGGTTCGCCGGCGAACCGGGCCCCGGGGTCCAGCGCGTACCAGCCGGACCAGCCCTCGCCGTTGGTGTTGTAGAGGTGTGCCATCACGCCGTCGGCCCGCAGAGCGAAGACCTCGGCCGTTCTGGTGTCCGGGTTGTAGACGGTGGTCGGGTCACCGCGGAACTTCCAGTCACCTGTCAGGGTCCACGGGGTCCAGCCGGTGGCCCGGCTCCACGCGGCCCGGTACATCGAGCCGTCGGTGCCGGTCGCGAACACCTCCAGGGTGTTGGTGACCGGGTTGTGGACGACGGCCGGTTCGCCGACGAACCGCGCGCCGTCGCCGAGGACGTGCCAGCCCGACCAGCCCTCGCCGTTGGTGTTGTAGGCGTGGATCATGGCGCCGTCGGTCCGCAGTGTGAAGATCTCGGCGGTCCTGGTGTCCGGGTTGTAGACGGTGCCGCGGTTCCCGGACCGGACGGTGGCGGCCCAGGCGGAGGTGGTCTGCTGGATCCAGGTACCGAGGTCGTCGGTGCGGGTGTTGTAGGCGCCGGTGCGGGTGGTTTCGGTGGAGCCTAGGCAGCCGTTCTGCCAGGAGCGGCTGTTGAGGGCGGCGAGTTCGTAGTGGTCGCCGACCTGCCGTAGTGCGGGGCCGCCGGTGTCGCCCTTGCAGACGGTGGCGTCCGCCGGGGCCTTGGCGGTGATGGCGAGGCCGGTCGGGTCGACGGCGCCGACGGTGAAGAGGGCGCTGTGGAGCTTGTCGGGCACCCACTCGGTCCTGGTGCGGCCGTAGCCCGTCACCCGGAGTTCCTCACCGGCGGTGGGAGCGGCCGTGGCCACGGCCACCGGGGTGATGTCGGTGACGGGAGTGGCGAGCCGGGCGAGTACGAGGTCGCGGTCGGTACGGGGGGCGAGTTCGACGACGTCCCGGACCTGACCCGCGGCGGTGGTGAGGTCGGTGCGGCCCACGGTGACGGTGGTTCTGAGGGCGGGCGGGCCGGCGGGGACAGTCGCCGGCCGGGCGGGGTCGTCGGCGAAGCAGGAGGCGGCGGTGATGATCCAGTACGGGTCGACGAGCGCGCCGCTGCAGGACCGTGCGCCGGTGCCGATGTCCAGTTTGGCGGTGAAGGCGTACGAACCCGCCGTCGCGATGTCACCGGCGACAGCACCGGCCGGCGTACCGGCAGGCAGGACACACGTGGCCGTGGCAGCAGTGACCAGCCCGGCTATCCACGTGGCGCGTGGGCGTGAGCGGAACATCAGGATCTCCCCCTTGTCGGCCCTGTCGGCCTTGACAGCGTGTGGGCCTCGGTCACTGAGACGGGCTTGCTGAACCTGCACGGCGGGCGCCTGGCCGCCGCCTACTCCTACGTCGATATCCCCGGCCGGCCCCGTGCCGCTCGCACTGAACGCTTCCGGGGGAGTCAGTACGAGAAGGACCATTTCTGGGTGGGGATGTTGTAGAAGGTCCACTGTTGGGCGCGGGCGCCGTCGGTCTTGAGCGAGTCGTCGATCTCCAGGACCTTGCCGCTGTTGCGGTTCTTCAGGGCGTAGCCGCCGACGGCGCTGACGAGGTCCCACTTCTGGGTGGGGATGTTGTGGAAAGTCCACTGTTGGGCGCGGGCGCCTTCGGCAGTGAGGGAATCCTCGATCTCCAGGGCCTCGCCGCTGTTGGAGTTGCGTACCTCCCAGCCGTCGCCGGCCCAGTGGAAGATCCAGCGGGCG
Organism: Kitasatospora sp. NBC_01246; assembly: GCF_036226505.1. Lineage (NCBI taxonomy): Bacteria > Bacillati > Actinomycetota > Actinomycetes > Kitasatosporales > Streptomycetaceae > Kitasatospora > Kitasatospora sp. NBC_01246. Next base: position 8,599,667 of record NZ_CP108484.1, read on the forward strand.
GTGGGCAGGCTGTGGCAGGTCCACTGCTGGGCGGGGGCGCCATCGGTCATGAGGGAGCTGTCGATCTCCAGGCACTTGCCGCTGTTGGTGTTGACGAGGGGGGTCTTCCAGTCGACGGCGCGGGTCTGCTGGATCCATTCGTTGAGGTCGTCGGTGCGGGTGTCGTAGGCGCCGGTGCGGGTGGTTTCGGTGGAGCCGAGGCAGCCGTTCTGCCAGGAGCGGCTGTTGAGGGCGGCGAGTTCGTAGTGGTCGCCGACCTGCCGTAGTGCGGGGCCGCCGGTGTCGCCCTTGCAGACGGTGGCGTCGACTGGGGCCTTGGCGGTGATGGCGAGGCCGGTCGGGTCGACGGCGCCGACGGTGAAGAGGGCGCTGTGGAGCTTGTCGGGCACCCACTCGGTCCTGGTGCGGCCGTAGCCCGTCACCCGGAGTTCCTCACCGGCGGTGGGAGCGGCCGTGGCCACGGCCACCGGGGTGATGTCGGTGACGGGAGTGGCGAGCCGGGCGAGCACGAGGTCGCGGTCGGTACGGGGGACGAGTTCGACGATGTCCCGGACCTGACCCGTGGCGGTGGTGAGGTCGGCGCGGCCGATGGTGACGACGGCCTTCAGTGTCGGCGGACCGGCAGGGACGGTCGTCGGCTGGGCAGGGTCGTCGGCGAAGCAGGAGGCGGCGGTGACGACCCAGAACGGATCGACCAACGCGCCGGAGCAGGCACGCTTGCCGTCACCGATGTCCAGCTTGGCCGTGAACGCGTAGGACCCCGCCGCCACGACGTCGCCACTGAGAGCAGGAGCGGGCGTCCCGGCCAGCAGGGCAGCTGTCAGGGCGACGGTCGTGACAGCCCCGGTCGTCCAGGCCGTACGTGTGCGGAAGTGAAACATGGGATGGGCTTCCTTCGTTGCCGTTCCGACCGGTGGGTGACTCGGTAAGGGGTTGGGGGCGCGCCCGGTCAGCCGGTGACGCGGAGTTCGACGAGCATGGTCGGCTTCTGGCCGACGCCTTCGCCGACGCCGGTTATGCCGCCCTTGGGCACGTCGACGGTTTGGGCGACGCCGTCGGCGGTGAGGTTGGCGCGAACCGCGCGGTCGTTGGTCTGGATGAGGAAGGTCTGCGGCAGTTCGAGGGTGAGCTGGCCGACGGTGCCGTTCACCCGGAAGCAGACCGAGGGGCCGCCGGCCGGGTTGGGGACGGCCCGGCTCCAGAGCTGGATTTGGGTGGTGGTGTTGCAGTCGGCGAGGAGGATGTGGCCGTCGCCCCGTAGGAGCTTCAGGTTCGGGAAGGGGCTGGCGCCCGGATAGGTGAAGTCCTCGACCGCCGGCGGCGGGGTCGCGTCGTCGGCGGTGGCCGACGCGGCGACGGGGGCCGTCTGGGCGGCGGAGGCGGCTGAGGAGGAGTCGGCCGACGCGGCGGCCACGGCGGTGAAGGTGACAGCGACGGCAAAAGTGGCAGCTGTCAGCCGACTGCGCATGCGAAGACTCATCCGATTCCCTTTCTGGACTGATCATGCGAACAGGTTTGCAGGCGTCAAAAGGACTAAGGTCACGTCCTCTTTCGCCGACATCTCGGGGCGCTGGGACGCGAAGAACGCACCCTCCACCCTGAGGGGATCATCAAAGGAAAGTCAAGAGTTGCTATTGCCACCTGGTCCCGGATATCGCCGGCACGTGCGGAAATCCGCGTATGGCCGCCCATACTGCCCGATGTCCGGCAAGGTGTCACCGCCTGCCTCATCCGTCCCGCCAGCACCATTGGCCCCAGTTCTCCGCGTTCGGCATTCCTGTCGCCCACTCGGAGACTGAGGCGGGGAACTTCTTTCACGGATTCCGATTCCAGCCGCGCGGAATATTTCTGCCAGGGCTGGACTGGGCCAGTGAATTCGTGCTCTGCTCTCAGGTGATGCCAATAGCCAGGCCGTGCTCGAACGAGGCCTGAGGGAGATTGGGGGGGTTTCTCGTGACGCACGGGTGGGGTGGCTTCGCCATGCGCAGAAGGCGACGCCGGGTGCTGGCGGGCATGGGCCGGGTGTGGCTGGGGATGCTGCCGCTGGCCCTCGTCGCGGGGCTGTTGGGGACCAACCCCGCCACGGCGACCGACGGCGACGGGCAGCCGGCGCCATTGACGGACCGCGCCCGGGTGGTGCTCTTCTGGCAGGAGGGTGGCCCCGGGGTCAAGGCCGCGGCGGAGGCCGCGCTTACCGGCTCGGATGCCGACGTGCGCCACTTCCTGGACAGCGAGCAGGTACCTGCCCGGATCCAGGACGACCAGGTCGCCGCGGCCCAGATCCACTCCGCAGGAGGGGCCGGCGTGCAGGAGGCGGCGCGCCGGGCGCTGGCCGGTACGCCCCAGGAACTCGCGGCGTTTCTCGACGGGGGATGGCGTGAACCGCTGAAGGCCGACCAGCAGGTCCGGGTCGCCCAGCTGATGAACGGGGCCGGACCGGGCGTCAGGGAGGCCGGGCAGGCCGCGCTCAACGGTACTGAGGACGACGTCGACGCGTTCCTGAACGACGGCCAGTACACGGCCCGGGACGCCGACGACCGCGTACAACTGGTCCAGGTCCTCAGCCAGGGCGGACCCAACACGCAGGCCGCCGCCCGCCTGGCGATCAACGGCACAGCCGACGACGTCCATGAGTTCCTCACCGTCGGCCAGCACGTCGCCCGCGCCCGCGATGCGGAGCGCACCACCGTGGCCCAGCTGGCCCAACAGGCCCAGGAGGCCGGCGCCCAGGCGGTCCGTGAGACCGAGGCGGCGAAGGCGTCCGCCGCGCAGGCACTGGCCGCCGCCGCCCTGGCAAAGGAAGCAACGGCGAGGGCGGCCGCGGAGACGGAGGCCGCGCGCAACGACAGCGTCAAGGCTGCGGCGGCCGCCGCACGGGCGGCCGATGCCACGGAGCGGGCCGGTCGCGCCGCGCAAACCGCCGTGAAGGCCTCACAGGCGGCGACGAACTCGGCGCGCGCCGCCGCCAGTGCCGCCTCCCAGGCCGCGTACGCCGCGGCCGGCGCCGCGCAGGCCGCGTCCAACGCACGGTCAGCCGCCGCGGCCGCCGTCTCCGACCGCTCGCGGGCGGGCGCCGCAGCCCAGGCGGCGACCGCCGCCGCCACCGCGGCAGCCGCCGCAGAAGTCTCCGCCCAAGCGCTGACCCAGGCCAACGCCGCCGCAGCGGCCGGCCGGGACGCGGCCGACGCCGCAGAGAGCGCCGGCCGCAACGCGCTGGCCTCCGCCGACTCCGCCGATCAGGCCGGCGACTTCGCGGGCCAGGCCGGCGCGCAGTCGGCCCGGGCGAAAGCCGCCGCCGCAGCCACCCGCCGCCACGCCCAGGAAGCCGCACGCGCCGCCGGCGCCGCCAGGGCACTGGCGGCGGACGCGGCGAAGGCCGCCGCCAGTGCCCGGACCCTGGCCGCATCCGCCGCCACCCACGCCCGCGCCGCGGCAGCCGCCGCCGACGAAGCGGCGCAGCACGCGACCGAGGCGTCCCAGGCCGCGCAGGTGGCCACCGCCCATGCGGACGCCGCACAGGTGGCCGCCAAGGAGTCGAGCGACGCCGTCGACGCGGCCAATGCGGTGCAGGACCTCGCGCGGCGTGCGGAAGCGGAAGACCTCAACTCCCGCACCGCCGCGGCGGTGGAGAAGGCGAGGGATGCCAAGGCCGCCTACGAGACCAAGCAGGCCGCAGCGGGCGAGGCCGTCCAGCAAATTCGCCGGGTCAAGGACGAGGCTGATCGCCTGGCCGCCGCGCTCGTGCAGCCGGGCGCCGACACGGCGCGCATCATGACGGACGGACGCAAGCTGGCCCTGCTCTCGATGCAGATCTCGGACGCCTGGGGAACCGCCGCCGCCCGCGCCGCACTCTCCGGCCCGGGCAGTGCCGTCCTGGAGTACCTGACGACCGGACGCCGCCGGGCCATCGAGATGGACGAGCGCGAACGCGCGAGCGCCCTCGCCATCGACTCCGAACTACCGGCCGTGCGCGCCGCCGCCACCCAGGCCGTCACGGATGGCCCGCCCGCGGTCACCGCGTTCCTGAACACCGGCCAGTACCAGGTGGCCGCGCCCGACCTTCAGATCAGCGTCACCCAGCTCGTCGCCAGCAGCGGCCCCGGCGTGCAACAGGCCGCACGCGCCGCCCTCAACGGCCCGCTCACCGGTCTGCGCGACTTCCTCACCCGCGGCCGCTACACCGCCCAGATCAGCGACGACCAGGTCCAAGCCACCCAACTCGCCAGCACCGGCGGCCCCGAGGTCAAGGCCGCCGCACGCATCGCCCTCGAAGGACCACCGACAGTCCTGCGCGCCTTCGTCGAGACCGGGCAGTACACCGCCGCGCGCAAGGACCAACTCGCCGCCACCCATATCGCCGAGATTCAGCGCCTTATCGCCGAAGCCTCCGCCGTCGCCGCCTACGCCCAGCAGAGCGCCGCCGAGGCCGCACAGGCCGCCGCCATCGCCCGCCAGGCGGCCGCCGAGGCCAACGGCTACGCCGTCCAGGCCCGCCAGCACGCCGACCGCGCAGCTGGCTACGCCGCCGACGCCCGCGCGAAGGCCCAACAGGCCGAGGCCAGCGCCAACAGCGCCGCCGCCGCGGCCCGGACCGCCACGGCCGCCGAGGGAAGCGCGCGCCGGGCGCAGGCGTCGGCCGAGTACTCCTCCCGGCAGGCCCAGGCCTCGGCTTCATGGGCGAGCTGGTCCGCCGAGAGCGCCTACGAGTCCGCAGCGACGGCCCGGACCGCCGCGCAGGAGGCCGGTCAGGACTTCGAGACCGCCGCAAAGGCCTGGCTCCAGGCCTTCAAGTCCTACACCGACATGGTCACGGCCGAGCAGGAGGCCGCCCGCCGCGCCGCCGAGAACCGCGGCGCCGAAGCGAAACAGCGGGCCGAACAGCAGAAGCAGGACGCCCTCGCCGCCATCGAGGCGGAACTGCGCAAGCAGGCCAGGGACGACAGTTCGGGCGGTTGGCTCGGCGACCTGGTCGACAAGGTCCTCGACGAGGGGATAGACGGGCTTCACAAGCTCCTCGACGTCGCCGGGTTCTTCCCCGGCTTCGGGGACATTGCCGACCTGATCAACTGCGGCCTCTACGGCCTGCAGAAGGACGTCGAGAACGCCCTGCTCGCCTGCGCCGGGGCTATCCCCCTCGCCGGCGACGCGCTAGCGATCGCCAAACTCGCCAAATGGGCTGAGAAGGTACCCGGATCAGGGAAAGTCGTCGACTTCCTCAAAAAGCTGTTCGCCAGGATCCCCGGGTCCTGCCTGAAGAACAGCTTCCCGCCCGGCACCCGCGTTCTTATGGCCGACGGAACCACCAAGCCGATCGAACGAGTCTCCACCGGGGAACAGGTCCTTGCCACTGACCCACTCACCGGCGAAACCGCTTCCCGCCCGGTCGACGCAGTCATCTACACACCCGACGACAAAGCGTTCACAGACCTTCGGATCCAGGTCGAGGACGGCACCGTCCAAAGCCTCACCGCCACCGACCACCACCCCTTCTGGTCGGAAACCGCGAAGGCCTGGATCGACGCAGCCGACCTCGAAACCGGGAACCGACTGAGGACGCCGTCCGCCGGCGCCGTGGAGATCGTCGCCACCGACCACCGGGCAACCCTCCAGGCCGCCTATAATCTCACGGTACGGGACCTCCACACGTACTATGTACTCGCTGGCGCGGCGCCCGTACTGGTGCACAATTCGGGATTGTGCACCAAGAAGATCGACGACGTCTTCCATAACCCCAGCGGCAGATCCTCTCAGGATCAGTTTGAATACCACTGGGACAAGCATGCAAAGGCGCGCGGTATCACGCGTGAGCAGTACCTCCAGGATGCGCAAGACTGGGCGACGGAAATCGCCCGGCCAGGAGGGAAGTGGGGGCTCAAGGCCTACCTGGAGACGCTGGCGGACGGTGCGCAAGGGATAAAGTACGTGCACCCCCAGACGGGTAGGGGTGGGATCATTGGCCCCGGCGGCAAACCTGTAAGCTTCTGGTATGCCGCCGACTAATGAGAGGTGCGAGCTATTGTCGGATTTCATGGAGAGCTACGCCCTCTGGCGATCCTTGCCGTTTCCCAGCCTACGCCGCGGTGAGAATGTGTTACGCGCAGGGGAGAACCTTGCACTCATTCATGGCGACCTAGCCCTCGCCGACGAACATGTGACCCAGGTGATCCTCTTTGTCGATGAGGGGATATTCAGGCCGAGCCGTGCGGACGTCATGGGGTTGCTTGATGGGATCATCTCTCGCCTGGAACGATTCGGCGAAAGCATGGCCATCGAAGAGCGAGAAGTTGTCGACGCCCACTATCGATATGCAGTTCTGCTGCATCAAATCTATGATGAATTTCTGCGCACAGGGCCCGTCGCCCGACCGGGCACGGGATGACAATGAGCCCCGAGCCGGTGTCCGGACGGCGCCCGGTAGGCGTAGGGCACCCGGACGTCGCCGAACTTCTCCCGGTAGGCCGGCCACCCACCATCCGGTGCAGTAGACGCAGGAGATCAGGGTGAGCAGCAAGTCCCGGGTGCTGGACTCGGGCTTCTCCTCGTGCCAGTCGAGGACCCGGTCCCGGAGCGGTCGAGGATCGTGTCATGTACTACCAGTTGGGTGCCTCGGTAGCAGGCGAGACCGAGCAGTCCCAGCTCAGCCAGATTCAGCATGGGCGTCGCCCCTCGGGTCGGGTTCCTCCGAAACCGAGGGGCATCGTAGGGCAATAGGCGACATACCGTTAGAAACAGACGATCACGCTTGATCGAGCCGTTGTTGCCCGGGCCGGCGCCGAAGCTGAAGCAGGGGCGACCTCGTGTTCCGGACCGGCAGGCGCTGTGCGGGATCCTGTTCGTGCTGCACACCGGCATCCAGTGGGAGTACCTGCCCCAGGAGCTCGGCTTCGGTTCGGGCATGACCTGCTGGCGGCGCCTGGCCGCCTGGAACGAGGCCGGCGTGTGGGACCGGCTCCATCTGGTCCTGTTGCGAAAGCTCCGGGCCGCTGGGCAGCTCGACTGGTCCCGGGCGGTGATCGACTCCAGCCACGTCCGGCCTGCACCGAACGGCTGGTGGCGCTGCTCACCGACGACGCGACCGCGGTCTCCAACTCCAACGGCGCCGGCCTGGCCGAGAAGCTGCTGCGGTACGACTCCCCGCAGCGCATCGCCGCCGTCGCACGGGCCGGCTTCAAGGCCCACGGCAGCGAGCCGACGACGTGCCGGTGGCCCACTCGCCTTCCACTACGCGCTCGTCAACGGCGCCCCCGCCATCCTCTTCGTGCTCGGCGACCAGGTCGTCGGCAGCATGACGTTCGACCTCAGCAATGGCAGGATCGCGACCGTACGCGGCATCGCCGCCCCCACCCGCCTCGCCCGCCTCGCCGAGGCCTGGCAGCGGCACGGACCGGACGCGCCGCGTGTCACCCAGTGGTGACACGCCCGCGTTCCACAGATGGTCGACCTGTTCCGGATCGTGCGCGCCAGCGCCTGGCGAGGAACGGAGCCCCGGGATCAGGGGTGGGTCTCCCCGTTACCAGAGCCTCTTCTCGACGATGGCGTGGTCGGGGAATTGGGTGCTTCGCGCACCGTTCCAGCTGACGGTCAGGGTGAACTGGCTGGTCGTGGCATTGATCGCGGGCGTGTCCGTGGACGGTGCCAGGGCTCCACTGGGGCGTCGCCAGCCGTCCCACGCCTCACCACCGGTGGAGGAGGTGTTGATCCAGACGTAGCCGTCACCTCCGATGCAGGCAAGCATCTGCCGGCGTTGGTTGGCGTACGCCGCATTGCCGGGAGACACCGTGTAGTCCTGGTAGCCCAGGCGGGCCGCCGACACCCCGGAGGTGCATACGCCTCCGCCCGGTACCTGGGTGATGTTCCCTGTCGCTCCGGTGCCGGGGTTGCGCCACGCCTGCCAGACGTGGTTGTCGGTCCCGACGAGGTAGATGCGCTCCATCTCGGCGCCGGCCGCCTCGTTCCAGGCCATGATGGGGCTGGGCCGGCGGATGCCCGTAGTGCCGCCGCCCTGCGGGCCCACGTGCCACTGGCCGTTCGGGTAGCTGATGCCGGTCTGCGATCGGGTGCCGTCGGGCCGGGCGTGCACCGAGGTGATCCGGTAGAGGCCGTGGACGTCCGCCCAGTCGAAGAGCACGGTGCTGCCGAGGCTTTCGAGTGAGATGCCGCCCCAGGCGGCGGCGTCACCCTCGATCCGGTGCCACGGCTCCCACTGGTTCGAGGCCGGGTTCTGCACGACGGTCCAGTAGATCTGGCCGTCCGTCCCCTGGTGGGCGACCATGACGCGGTCCTGGAACTGCACAATGGCCGGCGCATAGTTCGTGCGCCCCTGGAGGCCGCCCAGTTCCCGCCAGGCGCCGTTGTTGAAACGGAACCAGATACCGTTGTCGAGGCCTCGCGTGACGTCGTACGTGTTGCCGTTGACGGTCACCGACTTCATGTAGGACAGGCTGCTCACCCCGACGCCGTGCCAGTCCAGCTCCGCCGCGGTCGCCGGGGCCGGCGCCACGGCCACCAGCAGCACGCCTGCGGCGAGGGCGGCCGCGGCCGCGGTCTGCGCGCGGCGCGACGTCGCCGCCCTCCACCTGCGCTTCGTAGTGGTCTTGGACATCTTCGGGTTCCTCTCGGTCGGGATCACTCAGCTGCCCTCGCTCAGGCGGAAGGACCGGCTGCCGAGGTCTCAGGGGATCGGCTCGACGTCTGGCGTCCCGTTGAAGCTAGCTCCCGGGCCGGCCACCCGATGTCCCGTGCGTGCACCGGTAGTTGACGCTCGGCGCACAAGCCGTGGAGCACGGCTGCGTCCTCCTGACCGCCTTCGGCCACCGGCCCGGTAGGCCCGTACCGTTCGGCCGGTTCGTCACGGAGTCGGAGCGGCGACGGCGGCTGGCAGTCCCGGAACGGTGGCGCGCGCCGTGCTCCAGTGGTTCGACGAGGCCGGCCTGCGACGAGATTCGAATGTCCAGTTCACCGGCGCCACGGCGGGGGCGAGGAGAAGGCGATCGACACGGCCCGGCTACCGCGTGCCGAGTGACTGGGTGCCGTTTCTGAGCGGCAGTACCGAGACATCGCGATCGCCCCCTTCGAGGCGGGCTTCCAGGTAGGCCTGTTCGGCTCGGTCGCGGACGAAGCCGTGGTCGAGGAGGGCGGGACGTGGACCGAGTTCTCTCCCGACGACAGGTCCACCGGGGGTGAGTCGGCTTCACACCGCAGCATGCGGCGGGGGCGCCCCGGTGGTCCTTCGCAGCCAGTTGTCGAGAACGGCATAGTCAGCGTCGGTCAGGCCCTGGCGGGGGTCGACACGATGGGGCAGGGCAGGTCCTCGATGGTGTGCAGAGACCCACGCCCGATCGGCGTTCGTGATGGAGAGTCGGCTTGGGGCGCGGTACCCGGATCTCTCCGAGCCCGTTCCCCAAGCCGCTCACCGAACCGGACGTGCCCGTCTCCGAGCATCCGGCTCTCCACGGAGTCACGCTGTCTTCGTGGCGATCTTGACTGGCCAGGGTGAGGGAATCCTGCTGCCTCTCCACCGGTAGCGACTCACGGCCACCGCCGAGATGTCGAACAGCTGGACGTCATCCAATGCCAAGGCTCTCCAGCCGTATGGGCCTTTGAACCGTCGTCGGAACGCCGTCCACGTCAGCCGATAGCGGTACATCACACAGTTGACAACCCGCCACCAGACGAATGCCCGAAGCCGGTTGAACGTGTGCTTGGCGACCGCGTGCTTGAAGTAGTTGGCCCATCCTCGCTGGATCTGATTGATCCGGTAGAGGAGTGTCCCGAACTCGTGCTGATTCTTCCTGTGGGTCAGCGATCGGATCTTCCGCTTGAACTCGCGGACTGGCTTGTCCGCGATGAACGTGGAGACGTACCACTTTCCCGTTCCCCTCTTACGCTTCCACTTAATGTGGAAGCCGAGGAAGTCGAACCCATCCTGCATGTTCACCACTCTGGTCTTCGCCTCGGACAGGCGCAGACCTAGAGAGGCCAAGACCTCCTGAGAACCTTGGTGCGGAGCGCCTCGACGTCTTCGCGGGTTCCGTTGGCCATGACGACGAAGTCGTCCGCGTAGCGGACGATGCGCCAGGTCGCCAGCCCCTTTCGTTTCCGTCGTTCCTGCTCAACCTGGCCCCATTCATTCCACTGCTCCGCAAAGTGCTCGTCCAGAGCACTCAGAGCGATGTTGGCAAGGAGAGGCGACAGGATGCCTCCTTGTGGAGTGCCGGTGAACTCCCCTTGCCGGAGGCCGGATTCAGTCATGACCCCCGATTTCAGGAAGGATTTCACCAGGGCCAGCACTTTCTTGTCCTTGATCCTCTTCCGGAGCCGGCCCATCAGAGCATTGTGATCGATCGAGTCGAAGCACGCTTCGATGTCCGCGTCCAGCACCCAGCGGTATCCGTGAGTGCCGTAGAAGTAGATCTCGGCGATTGCGTCATGTGCTCGCCGGTTGGGCCTGAAACCGTAGGAGACGGGCTCGAAGTCCGCCTCGAAGATCGGCTCCATGACCAGCTTCAGCGCTGCCTGCACCACTCGGTCCCGCACCGTGGGAATGCCAAGACTGCGCAGCTTCCCCCCGGCCTTCGGAATCTTCCGCTCCAGCACGGGCGAGGGACGGAACGACCCTTCCCTGAGCTGGGTGCGGATGTGGGCCAGGAACGCTTCCACTCCGACCTGCTCCGCGATGTACCAGACCGTGGCCCGGTCGACGTCGGCAGTTCGGGCTCCGGTGTTGCCCGCGACCCGTTCCCAAGCAACCGTCAGGAATCCCGGGTCGTGCACCAGGTTGAACAGATCACCAAAACAACGGCCCCTGTCGGCCGTCGCCCAACAGTTCAGCTTGGCCTGCATCTCTCGTACCCGCATGTGAGGGCCAAGGCCCCCTTGCGGAGTCGCGGAATTCACCTCAACGTCTCCGAGCATTGAAATCCCTCCCCTGCTGTCCTCCGCTGCCACCCTTCGCCATGTGACCGGCTTTCCCGGCCTCGGACTACTACGGCGGCTCCGCCCCGCCTTGGATGGTTCAGCTGACAACGAGCCCAGCCGGATATCCGTACTGGCGGTACGGCCCGTGGCGCATCCAAGACGGTTCCCGTGTTCACCGACTGTTCGATCGCTGGAGGAGGTGCCCGGCTTTACCCCCGCGGCATCGCCACGGCTACGCCGTGGACATTCACCGTGGCCTCCCGATCCGGCGACGATGCCGGATCGAAAGTTATCCATCGTCAGACCAGAGTGATGGATACGCACCGCACCCAGCCCATATCCACCAGGTTGGAGCTGGTAGGGACAGTTACTGACTTCGGCTCGTCAGGGTGAACTGTCCCGAATTGCCTGACGGGCTCGCTGCGGTGGTTGTATCCGGTGGTGTGTGAGGTATGCGGATGGGGGCGGGCTGACCGCCGCGGGACGGGTGCGCCGGGAGTCGCTGCGGATGCAGGCGGCCGAGCTGTTCGAGCAGAGGATCAAGCCGCCGGAAGTGGCCCGGCGTCTGCGGGTGAGCCCGAAGTCGGCCTACCAGTGGCACCAGTTGTGGCGCGATGGCGGTGTGCAGGCTCTGGCCTCTCGAGGCCCGGGTGGGTCGCGGTGCCGTCTGTCGCCGCGCTGCCTGGAGAAACTCGCCGCATACCTGGACCAGGGCCCGGCCGCACACGGCTGGGTGGAGGACCAGGTGTGGACCGCGGCGCGGGTGGCCACGCTGATCGGGCGGAAGTTCCACCTTTCCTACAGCGTGTCCGGGGCAACGAGGCTGATGCACCGGCTCGGCTTCAGCCCGCAGGTCCCCGCCCGGCGGGTGGCCGAGCGCGACGAGCAGGCCGTCACCGCGTGGAAGGAGGTGACCTGGGCGGAGGTAAAAGAGCGCGGGCGGCCTGCGGGGGCTACATCTGCTTCGAGGACGAGGCAGGATTCACCCGCCGTCCGCCCAGAGGACGCACCTGGGGCCGGCGGGGCCGCACGCCGGTTGTGACGGTCAGCGGCCGCCGCTCGGGACGGTTGTCGGTGGCCGGGATGATCGCCATGCGGCCGGGCTCGCGCACCCGGCTGTGCCACCGCCTGATCACCCACCCCGCGGGCAGAGGCAAGCGCCGCAGCATGGGCGAGCGCGACTTCATCGCCCTGGTCGACGGTGTCCACCAGCTCGTCAAGGCGCCGATCGTTCTCGTCTGGGACCGCCTGAACACCCACATCTCCCACGCCATGCGCGACTTGATCGCCGAGCGCGCCTGGCTGACGGTGTTCCTGCTTCCCGCCTACTCGCCCGACCTCAACCCCGTCGAGTGGGTCTGGGCACACGTCAAGCACAGCCTGGCCAACCTCGCCGTCATGGCTCTCGACCGACTCGAGGCCCTCGTACGCAACCGGCTCAAACGCCTGCAGTACCGGCCCGACACCCTCGACGGCTTCATAGCCGGCACCGGCCTGACCCTCGACACCCCAACCTCACCCTGACCAGCCGAAGTCAGTAGGGGGCTTCACGCACCGGTTCCTCTCGTACACCTTTCCAACTTGCGCGCCCGAGCATGCCTCTATCTGGCAGTGCTAGATTCACCTCGGCTCTGTCAGGGCTGCTCCCGCCCTCCTCGACGTTTCCCGAGTTGGGCTGCCCTCAGCTTCAGAGTCCTGCCACGACAGAACTCAGGTGGTGGTCTTTGCGGCTCGGTGAACCACGAGGGGTGGACGGCGGCGCTCGTGCGAGAGTTCGAGCTCGGCTCGCGTCTTGTCATCAAGGGACACCCGGTGGTGAGGGCGCGCGAAGGCCCAGCAGGTGTCCTCACCACGGCCGAGAACAACCTGAGGCCCTTGCACCCGGCACAGCGTCACAAAGCCAGCACCACGTGAAAGGTCACCGGCGTGCCATGCCGGGAGAGTCCGAAACCTCGGCCTCGACCGACCGGGCGGCCATGGACCGCGGCCCGGCGTCGGTGATCTTCTAGCACTCCGACGGCAAGGAGGCTCGCTGCCCACCGACACCCGATCCGTTCCAGGACACCAGCATGATGCGGATGGCGGCGGGCTGACCGCTGCGGGACGGTTGCGCCGGGAGACGTTGCGGATGCAGGCAGCCGAGCTGCTCGAGCAGAGGATCAAGCCACCGGAAGTGGCACGGCGTCTGCGGGTGAGCCCAAAGTCGGCCTACCGGTGGCACCAGTTGTGGCGTGATGGCGTGTGCGGGCTCTGTCCTCTCGCGGCCCGGGTGGGTCACAGTGCCGTCTGTCGCCGCACTGCCTGGAGAAACTCGCCGCGTACCTGGACCAGGGCCCGGCCGCACACGGCTGGGTGGAGGACCAGGTGTGGACCGCGGCGCGGGTGGCCACGCTGATCGGGCGAAGGTTCCACGTTTCCTACAGCGTGTCCGGGGCGACGAGGCTGATGCACCGGCTCGGCTTCAGTCCGCAGGTACCCGCGCGTCGGGTGGCCGAGCGGGACGAGCGGGCCGTCACCACGTGGAAGGAGGCGACCTGGACGGAGGTAAAAGCGCCCGCGCGGCCTGCGGGGGCTACATCTGCTTCGAGGACGAGGCAGGCTTCACCCGCCGTCCGCCCAGAGGACGCACCTGGGGTCGGCGAGGCCGCACCCCTTTCGTAACGGTCAGCGGCCATCGGTCGGGACGGCTGTCGGTGGCCGGGATGATCGCCATGCGCCCCGGCTCACGCACCCGGCTGTGCCACCGCCTGCGCACCCACCCCGCGGGCAAGGGGAAGCGCCGCAGCATGGGCGAACGTGACTTCATCGCGCTGATCGACGGTGTCCACCACCTCGTCAAGGCGCCGATCGTGCTGGTCTGGGACCGCCTGAACACCCACGTCTCCCACGCCATGCGCGACTTGATCGCCGAGCGGGCCTGGCTGACAGTGTTCCTGCTTCCCGCATACTCGCCCGACCTCAACCCGGTGGAGTGGGTCTGGGCACACGTCAAGCACAGCCTGGCGAACCTCGCCGTCATGGCCCTCGACCGACTCGAGGCCATTGTCCGCAACCGGCTCAAACGCCTGCAGTACCGCCCCGAATCCCTCGACGGCTTCATAGCCGGCACCGGCCTGACCCTCGACACCCCAACGTCACCCTGACAAGCCGAAGTCAGTAATGCCGATGAGAGCGACCAGGGTCAGCGACACGATCCGGGAGAAGTGATTCTGCCGGGTCATGCGGCGCGAGTTGACCGCGTTCAGCGGTATCAACAGCAGGAGTTCCAGGCCCGGCAGGACGAAGCGAGGGAGGAACAGCAGCTGCTCCGGCAGGAGGAGGTAGAGGAGCATGGCCACCTGGGTGGCGAGCACCGCGGGCAGCCGGGCCTCGCCGCGGCGGTCGTGGCGCGGGAAGCGCTGCAGCGCCCTCGCCCGGTTGGCGGGCGTCTTCCTGTCCGAGTCCATGAACCGCCTCCCGTGTGCGGCGCGGCTGTCACCAGCGCATTCCCCGCCGCGAGAGGTCCACTCCCGGCGCCGGCCGGTCACCGGTGCGGCGTGGTCGCCGCGTGCCGGGAGCGGCCTCCCGTCGTCTTCGGACGAGAGGCCCCCGCGCCGTTGCGCAGCGCCCTCGTGGGACGGGTCGGGCACCGGACCTGTGCCCTGCCGGCGCTGTTCGCGAGAACCGGTCCTGGTTCGACTTCTGCGGTGCGCTCGCTCCTCGGGGCTGCTCAGGGGGCGTGGCCCCCGGGCAAGGTCAGGACCGGCCGCCGAGCACGGCAGCGCGCGAGGCGGCCCGCACAGTCGTCCTGTGCGGGCCGCCTCGCGGGGTGTGGCAATGGTCAGTAGTTCGACCGGTTGCCGTTGTAGTAGTTGCCGACCTGCTGGTGGTAGTCGGTGTCGCCGGGGTGCTTGTCCTTGTCGAACTCGGGGGAGTTCTTGATCTCTTCCTTGGTGCGGCTGACGTGGATGGTCTCGTTGGCGGTGTCGATCGAGGTGACGGTGCCGGCGGGGAGCAGCACGTGCTTGCCGAAGATCCACGGGCCGGTGTCCACCACGATGTAGCGGGCGTCCACGTCCCCGGAGTGCTTGTCGACCTTGCCGATGTGGCCGTCGGTGGCCTCGACCTTGTAGCCGGTCAGGTCCGTGCCGGTCTGGTAGCCGGAGTTCTCCTGGTATTCCCACATGATGTTCTCCACGGAATCACCTTTCGTAGCAGCGGACTTGGTCTTCGTCTGACCCGGTTCGGCGGGTTCATGCACGGGGAGTGGGGCCTTTTTGCACCTGTTTGGGCATCCAGCCACCGCTGCACGGTGGCGCGCGGGTGCTCCGGGTCGCGCTTCTGTCGGGTCGGCTCCGGGGGCACCGTGCCGGGGCGTCAGCTCTCCTTGCTCTGCAAGGTCTCTTTGAGCTTGGCGATGGCGAAGCCCCAGCCCTGTTGCGCGGTGGGCTTGCCGGGAACGGCCAGCTCCTGCGGGTTGGTGAGGACGTCGAGCAGGACCGGGCCCGGGGTGCTGAGGGCGCGCCGGACGCTGTCGTGGAGGGTGGCGGGGTCGGTGACGCGGATGCCGGTCAGGCCCAGGGCGTTGGCCACGGCGGCGAAGTCGGGGTTGTCGAGCTCGGTGCCGAACTCGACCAGGCCCGCCTGCTCCTGTTCGAGCTTGACCATGCCGAGGCGCCGGTTGTCGAAGACGACCAGCTTGACCGGCAGCCGGTGCGTCTTGATCGTCATCAGGTCGCCGAGCAGCATGCTCAGGCCGCCGTCGCCGCAGAACGCGATGACTTGCCGCTCGGGCGCCCAGAGCTGGGCACCGAGGGCCTGCGGCATGGCGTTGGCCATCGAGCCGAGATTGTAGGAGCCCAGCAGGCGCCGCTCGCCGTGCATGGTGACGAAGCGGGAGAGCCAGACCGTCGCCATGCCGGTGTCGGAGGTGAAGACCGCGTCCTGGTCCGCCAGTTCGTTCACCGCGGCGGCCAGGGCCTCGGGGCGGATGTCGTGGCCCGGGTTGTCGAGGGCCCGGCGCAGCCGGCCCGTGAGGCGCTTGTCGTGGGACGGGTCGGCCAGCTTGGCCTGGCCGGCCTGCCAGTGGGTGAACTCCTTGCGCGCGGACTCCAGGTGCTCGCGGTCCCGTCCCGCTCCCTCGTTCAGGTGGGGCAGGAGCGCGCGCAGGGTCGCCCCGACGTCGCCGGCCAGACCGGCGTCGAGCGGGATGCGGCGCCCGAGGTTGCGCTCCTGGACGTCGATCTGGACGACCTTGCAGTCGGTCGGGTACCAGTCCCGGTAGGGGAAGTCGGTGCCGAGCATCACCAGCAGGTCGCAGCCGTCCAGCGCCCGGGCGGCGGCGGGGTTGCCGATCAGGCCGGTCTGGCCGACCTGGTACTCGTTGTCCGCTTCGAAGCCCTCCTTCGCCTTCAGGGTGAGGACCATGGGAGCGGCGGTCCGCTCGGCGAGGGTCAGCACCTCCTCACGGGCCTGTCGGGCACCCCTGCCGACCAGCAGGGTGACCTTGTCGGCGGCGTTGATAAGCTCGGCGGCCTCCAGGATGCCCGGCTCGTCCGGGCGGGTGACCGGGCGGGTGCGCGGGAAGCGGGCCGGACGGTCGTCGCCGATCTCCTGTTCGCCGAGGTCGCCGGGCACGGTCAGCACGGCCACGCCGCTTTCGCTGATCGCGGCGCGCACCGCGGACTCCAGCAGCCGGGGCATCTGGTCGGGCGAGGTGACCGTGGCCCGGAAGACCGCGACGTCGCGGAAGAGCAGGTCGTTGTCGACCTCCTGGAAGTAGTCGTTGCCGACCTCGGTGAGGGGCACCTGACCGGCGATGGCCAACACCGGGGTGCGGCTCTTCGCCGCGTCGTACAGGCCGTTCAGCAGGTGCACGGCGCCGGGCCCGACGGTGCCCATGCAGACGCCCAGCGTGCCGGACAGCTGCGACTGGGCACCGGCGGCGAACGCGGCTGCCTCCTCGTGGCGGCAGCCGACCCACTCCACGCCCTCGGTGCTGCGGATGGCGTCGGTCAGCGGGTTCAGCGCGTCGCCGACGACGCCGAACACGTGTCGCACACCGAGGTCCTGCAGGGCGTCGATGATCACATGGGCAACGGTGCGTGCCATGGGGGTGGTCCTCCGGAGGGTGGGAGCGGGCTGATGGGCGCAGGGTGGGAGCGGGCTGATGGGCGCAGGGTGGGAGCGGGCGGTCAGACGGTGAAGCGGTCGGGATCGGCGGCGTGCCAGTCCGCGGCCCAGGCCGCGGGCGGGTCCTGGAGCAGTTCGCCGGGGGTCAGCCAGGAGTGGATGTCGGCGTAGGAGCTCATGGTGTGGGTGTCCACCCGCAGCTGCAGCATGTGCGGGCCCAGCTCGGCCGGGTCCGTCACGCCCATCGAGGCCATGATCTGAAGGGCGCTCTTGACGGTCGCCTCCTGGAACCGCATCACGCGCTGCGACTTGTCGCCGACATCCAGTGCCCGGGCACGACGCGGGTCCTGGGTGGCCACGCCCACCGGGCAGGTGTTGGTGTGGCAGCGCTGGGCCTGGATGCAGCCGACGGCGAACATCATCGCCCGGGCGGCGTTGGTGAAGTCGGCGCCGAGCGCGAGCCGCCTCACCAGGTCGCTGCCGGTGGCGACCTTGCCGCTGGCGCCGATCCTGATCCGCTCGCGCAGGCCGGTGCCCACCAGGGCGTTCTGGACGATCATCAGGCCGTCGGTGAGCGGGAGGCCGATGTTGTCGGCGAACTCCAGTGGTGCGGCGCCGGTGCCGCCCTCCGCGCCGTCCACGATGATGAAGTCCGGGGTGGTGCCTTCCTCCAGCATCGCCTTGCAGACGGCGAGGAACTGGCGGCGCGAGCCGACGCAGAGCTTGAAGCCGGTGGGCTTGCCACCGGACAGCTCGCGCATCCGCGCGACGAAGCGCACCAGCTCGCGTGGAGTGCTGAAGACCCGGTGGTAGGGCGGCGAGTTGACGGTCCGGCCCTGCGGAACACCGCGGACCTCGGCGATCTCCGCATTGACCTTGGCGCCGGGCAGCACACCGCCGATACCGGGCTTGGCCCCCTGGCTGAGCTTCAGCGACACGCACTTGACGTGCGGGTGCGCCGCCTTCTCGACGAACTGGTCCGGGTCGAAGTCTCCGTCCCCGGTACGGCAGCCGAAGTAGCCCGTGCCGATCTCCCACACCAGGTCGCCGCCGGGGCGGAGGTGGTACTCGGAGAGGCCGCCCTCACCGGTGTCGTGCGCGAATCCGCCGAGGGCGGCACCGGTGTTGAGAGCGAGCACGGCGTTGGCCGACAGCGAACCGAAGGACATCGCGGAGACGTTGAGCAGCGCCATGTCGTAGGGCTGGGTGCAGTCCGGGCCGCCGATTCGCACCCGCGGCGCGTCCTTGGGCACGGGACACGGGGCCATCGACGGGACCAGGAACTCCCGGCCCGCCGCGTAGAGGTCGAGCTCGGTGCCGAACGGCTCCTCGGCGTCGGTGCCCTTGGCCCGCTCGTAGACGATGGAGCGGGTGTCCCGGTCGAAGGGCCGCCCGTCGAAGTTGCGCTCCACGAAGTACTGCTGGAGTTCGGGACGGATGCTCTCCATCAGGAACCGCAGGTGGCCCAGGACCGGGTAGTTGCGCAGCACCGAATGGCGGCGTTGGAGCAGGTCCCAGACGCCCAGCAGCGCGACGGCCAGCAAGGGGCCGGCCACCGCCCACCACCACGGCGACCAGAGGCCGGCGGCGAGGACGGCGAGGACGGCGACGCACATCATCAGGACCACGGACAGGATTCTCAGCACCACCGCCGTCTGCCCGGGATCACGGGAATCAAGCCCCCGCACCTGCCGGGGCAGGGCGCCGGCGCCGCAGGTCACGGCAGGCCCCAGCGGTCGGCGCGTGCAGCGCCGGTGGCCTTCCAGACGACGATGCCGACTGTGTCCACGCGGAGGCCGCTGAAGGCGGCGAGAGCGGCCGCCACGGAGTCGGCGAAGCCCTCGGTCCAGGAGCGGCTGGGGGAGCTCGCCCGGTCGGGAGAGTGGGGGATCGCAGCCGTTACTGAGGTGTTCAGGGTGGGGTCGGTGGTCTGAGAGTCAGGCCGGTGGCGGTCAGGCATCCGTCGATCAGGTGGGGTCGGAGTTGGATTCGGCGCAACTCGCGGCGGAGTGTGCGGTCGAGCTCGTAGGGCGTCGAGGAGGCGGTGTTTGCCATCGCTCTGCGCACGAGTGTCCAGGTACTCATCAAAGTGCTCGGCCGAGTACAGGCGAACGGGCTCGGCTCGCCTCATCCGGCCGACCCTTGCGGGGAAGGTCCCTGGAGGATTGGACGCGCTCCTTCTTTCGTTCAGAGGGCGTTGTCCATTGCCGCAGTCAGGACCGTGTGCAGCTGCGCATAGGTGGGGGCGAGTTGCCGCAGCTGCGCTGCTGCGGTGTGGTCGTCGCCGTGCACCAGCGGATACTGGAGGCTGCCCAGGAGCCGGGCCTGGCGCTGCGCGATGGAGGCCGCGTGCGACAGTCCCAGCTCTTCCAGGCAGGTCGCCGCGTCGCTCAGACGGCGTGCTCCCACGCGGACGCCGAACGCGGTGAGCAGTGTGCGGATACCGGGGGGCGTGCCCTGGGCGACCATGTCGGCGAGCGTCTCGACGGCGGCGGCTCCGCCCAGCGAGCCGGGCGGCATGGGCAGGTCGTCACGGACGGCCAGCCAGCGGGCGGCTCCCGGCAGCGACTGCCTGAGTGCGTCGGCAGGAGTGACCTCGTAGTGGCGCACGAAGCCGGCCCGTAGCACGAAGGGGGCGTCGATGTAGCTGATCGCTTTCGCCTCCCAGGCGGAGAGGAAAGCGTGCGTGGGCAGGGTCGCGTATGGGTGGCCGTGGGGGTCGTGGAGTTCGACGCTGTCCTGGTCGGCAGCAAGCACCACGACGTAGTGGTCGCCACCGTCGGCGTTCGGTGTGCCGGGCTGGTACAGCAGCAGGCCCATGTCCACCGGCCCGACCAGGACCGGCCCCCGCGAGCAGGCCTCCCGCAGCCGTTCCAGCGCCTCGGCCGACGTTCCGCCGTCGCTGCGCTCACAGCTCCAGCCCGACAGTGCGATTGCGGCGTCGAGGCCGACCTCGGGGTGCCAGCCGTATGGGTCGAACAACGGCAGGGAACCGGCGATGAGCTGGGCGCCGAACGGCGAACCCGTCAGCGTCTCGATGACTGCGGTCGAGGGAGACTCCCCACCCAGCATCATGGCCAGCGAGTTCGTGTAGCAGTAAGGACCGGAGCCGACGTAGCCGAGCACGAGGAACCCTTCGTGGGGACAGCGGTGATCTCCGCCGGCGGATCACCGGGCAGGTGGGAGCAGTCAACCCCCTCACACCGTGTCATGGTCAACTGCCGGCTCAGCCCTCACGCCCCGGCTGGCTCGGCCTCAGGAGAACGGGCGGCAACCAGAAAGGCCCACCGGCTTTGCTGGCCCGTTGGCGGTCGCGGCACCGCCCCGGGGCAGCTACTCGAGCCCGGGTACGTTCAACGTGCTCAGTCCGTGGACCCGGATCATGTGTCCCCTTGTGAGCAGTGTCAGCGTCATGCGGTTTACTCCTGAGCGTGGACTGCGTTGATGATCACGCCATGGAACCCGCTGAGCCGTCGTGGGCCGAGGAACTGGCCGCTCTGACCGGTTGGAGCGGGGATCGGCGGCCACTCGACTGGGAGGCCGTGGAACGGGAGCTTGGCCTTTGCCTTCCCCGGGACTACAAGCTGCTGGCCGAGACCTTTGGCGCGGGCACCTTCGACGACGATGTCGACCTCTGTGTTCCGAAGGCGCGGCATTTGGCCCTTGATCTCATCGCGGCGGACCGCGCCGATTTCGCCGGATCCGCTCCCTCCAGCGAGCCCACGATCAGGATTCTCCGGTGGGCAAGGACCTCGGCCGGACACTCATTCTGCTGGCATGTTGCTGATCCGGATCCGGAGGAATGGCCGGTCTTCGCCCGCAGCGACAAGTGGGAGCCCTGGGAGCGTTTCGACTCTTCGGCGGCGGAGTTCATCCATCGGATGCTCACGGACCCGAAGCACCCCTACTCCCTCGCGGAGTACTTCGAGGTGGTGAGGTAGTCGGCGAGGGCCTGGTTGGGGCCGGCGTCGAAGCCGCCGTGTTCGCCTCAACAGGAAACGCGTGCGACAGCAATGCGACCACTCTGACGTCCCTGAGGGCTCTGAGCTGCAGCGATCCCTTTATGAGGCGACAAGTGCCCGGGAGGCGCAGGTAGTGATCCCGCGGGTGGAGTGTTGCGCTTGCCGCGATCGTGCACCGGCAGGTCGCGGTGCCGGCTCGTCCCGCGTCCGCGCCGACACCCGGATCACCTCGCCCTCGTCCGCCACACCCTCGACGACCAGGGCTGACAGGCCCGAAAACACCACGCCCACAAGCTCGTTGACGTCTCGCACGCCATGCCGACGACGACCGTCACACTTGGTCACCACCGATTGCGGCACAGGGCCGATTGCGAGACAGAGCCGACGACGGGACGGAGCCGGTCACCGTACAGGCCCACACCGAGATCATGACCCGCTGCAAGGTCGAGCTGTCAGTAGCCTTTGACGAAGTTGATCACGTACCACTTGGCGGTGGTGGCGTTGTAGATCGCGGTGAGGAAGTCCCGCTTGTTCGGCGTTGTGGTGAGTGTGGTCGAGGAGACGGTGGTGCCCAGGGCGAACGCGGAGCTGAGGATGAGCGCGCGGCTGCCGGTTGCGTCCTGGATGAGTTCCCAGGTGATGCGTTGTCCGTCGGTGGGGTTGGTGGGAGTGCCCAGGGTTCGGTTGCCTTTGAGGGTGACGCGGAACAGGCTTCCCAGTGCGGCGTTGGTGGCGATGGTGGCGGCGTCGGTGAGGGTGACGGGGGCGGGGTCGACCTTCGCGTCGACGTAGTCCTTGCGGGTCAGGTGTTCGGCCGAGGTCGGGGAGGCGGTGGTGGAGACGTTGCCTTCGTAGTAGGCGGAGTTCGAGCCGTAGACGAAGCCGCTGGCCACCGTGCCGCCGGCGGTGTCGTTGATGACGTTGGTGTAGCCGGCCAGCGACAGGGGTTTCACGTTGCTGACATCGCCGAGGGTGGCCGAACAGCCGGCGTCGACCTTGACCGAGCTGACCGCCGAGACGGTGGGGGTGTTCTCGGCGAACCCCAGGATGCTGACGGCTCGTGCGGCACCGGTGACCCAGATGCTGATGTTGGGGCTGTCGTAGGTGAAGGAGTTGTACAGGCCCACACCGATCGCGGCGTTGATCTTCCAGCTGTAGCCGTTGTACCCGGTGCCGCGGTTGACCGCGGATTCGGCGCCGCATCCGGTGAAGCTGATGCCCTGGGTGCCGACGCCGGTCACCTCGTAGCCGATGCCGCAGTGGTCCGCCGCGCAGCCGACGAAGGAGCAGTAGGCCATGGTGTCGATGTGGAAGCCCGCGTTGGTGACGGTGTCGGCGTAGCAGGAGGTGAACGAGCAGCTGGTCCCTGCGGCGCCTCCGGAGACCCCGTGGATGTTCCAGCCGTGGTTGCCGTGGTTGGCCGAGGTCACGCCTTCGAACGTGGAGACGATCGGGTTGGAGAGGTCGATTCCGGTGTCGCCGAAGAACTTCACGGTCATCCGCGCGAACGCCAGCGAGACGGTCGCGGGGTTGGCCGACCGCGTGAGCACGATGCCCTTGCCACTGCCGCTGCCCGGCCCTTGGATGGTGAGGTCCTGGATGGTCAACCGGGTGATGTCCGAGCCGGTCAGCCCGTTGGCCGTGGTGCTGCTCTGTGCGATCACCGACGAGCCGTCACTGACGCCCTCGAGGGTCAGGTTGGAGCGGGCCACCAGCACGGAGGAGGTCTTGTAGGTGCCTGCGGGGAAGACGACCGTTCCGCCGGAGGAGGGCACCGCGTTGATCGCGGTCTGGATCGCGGTGGTGTCGTCGGTGACGCCGTTGCCGGTGGCGCCGTAGTCCAGGACGTTGAACCAGTAGCTGGTGGCCATGGTGATCTCCGTTCAAGCTCGCATCGAGTCGATAGGTCGATTCAAAATTGAGGTCCGATGAGGAGTTCGGCCGCGGCAAAGCAGCACTGTCAATCAACACGGAGCGGGTTCGAGCCGGTCAGGAACGGTGGCAGGCTCGTTCATTCAGCGTGCCTCGATGAGGAGACGACTCATATAACTCACTTAGCGTAATTGAATCGGAGCGCTGCGTAAAGGCCTCTGCTGCGTCAACCGCTTCACCCCTCGTTCATGTGCCACACCACCGTCTGCCGCGCGACGGCATCCGCCGAAGAGCGGTCGCCGACCGTCACCGCACCCAACCCTCACCGCTCTCAGCAGAGGCGGTTCGCCTCTTTGGCGCGCCAGAACTACGGTCCGTCCGTGTACGCGGCATTCTGGGCCGATGAGAGCGGAACAACGACGCCGGCGCGCCCTCGGGCGAGCTCTGGCCGCTCCGGGGAACCGGACGTCTGCCGATGTTCGCGACTGGTGGCGCGAGGCCGTCTGCTACCAGGTCTACCTGCGCAGTTTCGCCGATGGGAACGGTGACGGCGTCGGGGACCTCACCGGGCTGTACCAGCGCTTGCCCTACCTGGCGGGGCTAGGTGTGGACGCGCTGTGGATCAATCCCTGGTTCCCCTCGCCGATGGTCGACGGCGGCTACGACGTCTCCGACTACCGGGCGATCGATCCCGCCTTCGGCACCCTGTCCGACGCCCTCGCGATGATCGAGGAGATCCATGCTCTGGGCCTGCGCATCCTGATCGACATCGTGCCCAATCACACCTCCTCCCAGCACCCGTGGTTCCACGAGGCGCTGGCCGGCGGCCCGGACTGCGTCGAGCGCGACCGCTACATCTTCAGGCCGGGCACCGGCCCAAAGGGTGATGCCCCGCCCAACAACTGGCGCAGCGTCTTCGGTGGTTCCGCGTGGACCCGCATCGTCGAACCCGACGGCAGGGCCGGGTCGTGGTACCTCCATCTGTTCGCGCCCGAGCAACCCGACCTCAACTGGGACAGTTGCCTGGTCCGCCGGGAATTCGAGTCGATCCTGCGGTTCTGGTTCGATCTGGGCGTCGACGGGATCCGCATCGATGTCGCGCATGCCATGATCAAAGCCCCGGGTCTACCCGACCTGGGCCCCTCGGACATTGAACTCATCGCCTCGGCGGCTCATCCCGGACACCCCCACTGGGACCGCGAAGGGGTCCACGAGATCTTCCGCGGCTGGCGCGCGGTGGCCGACTCCTACCCCGAGCCTCGCGTGTTCGTCGCGGAGGCGTGCGTCGGCGCGTCCGAACGCCTGGCCCGCTACGTCCGGCCCGGCGAACTGCACACCGCCTTCAACTTCGACTATCTGACGGCCCCGTGGCGGGCGGATACGCTGCGTATCGCGATCGACAGCTCCCTTTCGGCGATGGCGGCCGTCGGTGCCCCGGCGATCTGGGCGCTCTCCAACCACGATGTCCTGCGCCACCTCACCCGCTACGGCAGGCCACAGTCCGACGGTCCGGTACACACCCTCGCCAACCATTCCCCCGACGGCCCGGTCGACCTGGCTCTGGGCACGCGGCGCGCTCAGACCGCAGCTCTGCTCATGCTGGCGCTTCCGGGCTGCGCCTACCTGTACCAGGGCGAGGAGCTGGGCCTGTGGGAGGTGGAGGACCTGCCCGACGAGACCCTGCAGGACCCCACCTGGGAGCGCTCGGGACACACGGACCGCGGCCGCGACGGATGCCGTCTGCCGATGCCCTGGTCCGGCGACGCCCCGCCGTTCGGCTTCAGCCCCGACCACGCCCAGAAAGTCCCGTGGCTGCCTCAGCCTCCGCAGTGGAAGCAGCTCACCGTGCAGGCGCAGACGGGCGACGAGCAGTCGATGCTCGAGCTGTACCGGAGGGCACTGCGGATCCGCCGGGTCCACCCGGCGCTGGGCGATGGGAGTTTGGCCTGGGATACCACCGCCGTACCCGACGTGTTGTCCTTCACGCGTCCCCCGGGTTTCCAATGCGTCGTCAACTTGGGCCAGGGCGCGGCTCGGCTGCCGGACCACCGGGAGGTGCTGCTGAGCAGTGTTCCCCTGGAGGACGGGTTGCTGCCCGGCGACTCGGCAGTCTGGCTGGCGCGGTGACGACGCGTGGGTTCATGGCGCCGGATCTGCGACTGCGTACTGGCGGGCTTTCACTGCGTGATCCTGGGGATCGGCCACCGAAAGGCGAGGATGGACATGTCTGAACCCGTGAGGTGTTCGCTGTCCGGGGTGTCAACGCCGGTTCTCCGGATGGGCCGCGGATGAAGGCCTGGACGTTGCTGATCCTGCTGGCACTGGTTTCCGCCGGCGCTGATCTCCACGCGGCCTCGCCCGAGGGGAGTGCCTCGGCGGTCCGCAGAATCACCACGGGGGCTTATATCCCCGACCCCTATGGGGATCCGGCGGGATGGCACGGTCAGCTGGAGCGGTATGACGCTGCCGTGGGGCGGCGCCCCAGCACGGTGCAGTGGTACGTCGAGTGGGAGGGCCGGCAGCCGTTCCCCGCCTCCGACGCCGCCTACGTCCGCTCGCGCGGGCAGACGCCGTTCATCACATGGGAGTCCTGGGACTGGACCGGCGGCGCGACCCAGCCCGCCTACGCACTGTCGAAGATCCTCGCCGGGAACTTCGACGCGTACATCGCGCAGTGGGCGACCGCCGCGAGAGCCTTCGGCA
Source organism: Kitasatospora sp. NBC_01246 (assembly GCF_036226505.1). NCBI lineage: Bacteria > Bacillati > Actinomycetota > Actinomycetes > Kitasatosporales > Streptomycetaceae > Kitasatospora > Kitasatospora sp. NBC_01246. The sequence goes on from NZ_CP108484.1 coordinate 8,625,232, forward strand.
CGACCGTCTACCTGCGATGGGGCGCGGAGATGAACGGAAACTGGAACCCGTGGGATCCAGGAGTCAACGGGAACACCACCGCGCAGTACGTCGCGGCGTGGAAGCACATCCGGACGGTCTTCACCGCGGTTGGCGCCACCAACGTGAAATGGCTGTGGACCCCGATCAACCAGTACACCGACTCGACGCCCCTGTCCGAGGTCTACCCGGGCGACGAGTATGTGGACCTGGTGGGCGTCGACGGCTACAACTGGGGCACCTCCCGCAGCGGTAGTACCTGGCAGAGCTTCGATGAGGTCTTCAACCCCACCATCGCCACCATCCGCACCCTCACCGTGAAGCCGCTCTGGCTCACCGAGGTCGGCTGCACGGAGCGGGGCGGCGACAAGGCCGCCTGGATCACGGCGATGTTCGCCGCCATCGCCCGCGACACGCGGATCAGCGGCCTGATGTGGTTCAACGCCGACAAGGAGACCGACTGGCGCCTCTGGTCCTCCCCCGCGGCCCTGAGCGCCTTCCGCACAGGCATCGCCTCCCCGCTCTACACCTCCGCGTAAGGCAGGGACACCTACACGACCCGAGCGGCACCGCCTGCCGAGTACTCCGACAGACCCACCGCAGCCCCGGCTGGGGGACGACCGTTGCTCTGTTCGGATCAAGTGCCACCCGGGCCGGGGCAATCCCGCGCCAGAATCCTGTACGTGGGGCTTCGAGGCTTCGGCCCGGCCGCTCGGCGCCGTGGGATGTGAAGGAGTCACTGGTGAGCCGGTTCGGACCGACACGGGGACAGACGCGCAAGCAGGCGCGCGGGCCGGCGTTCGTACGCCAGCCCAGGGACCTCACGCGGGAGGGCCGCACCAAGCCCGGGCACATCCCGGACCTGCGCCACGCCGGGCCGGGACGGATCGTCGTGCTGGTACCGGCCCACAACGAGGAAGCGCTCATCGCCGAGACCCTGGAGTCCCTGGCGGCTCAGACCAGACCCCCGGACGAGGTCATCGTGGTCGCCGACCGCTGCACCGACCAGACCGCTCGGATCAGTACCGCCCACGGAGCCAAGGCCGTCGAAACGGTCGGCAACACCCAGGACAAGGCAGGCGCGCTCAACCAGGTCCTGGACCGGCTGCTGCCGCAGCTGGGCGACGACGACGCCGTCATGGTCATGGACTCCGACACCTCGCTGTCCCCCCAGTTCATCGCCGAGGCGGCCCGGCGCCTGCGCCACCAGGAGCCCGACCAGTCGCCCATCGGCGGCGTCGGCGCCATCTTCTTCGGCTACCCCCTGCGCGGCCTGGTCTGCCACCTCCAGAACAACGAGTACGTGCGCTACGCCCGTGAACTCCACCGCCGCCACGGCCGCGCCGACGTCCTGACCGGCACCGCCACCCTCTACCCCGTCCACGCCCTGCGTCACGTCCACGAAGCCCGCGCCCATGGCTCACTGCCCCGAGGTCGCGACGTCTACGACGTGGAGTCACTGACCGAGGACAACGAGCTCACCCTCGCACTCAAACACCTCGGCTACCGCTGCGTGTCACCGTGCGCCTGCATCGTGGGCACCGAACTCATGCCCACCTGGTCGCGGCTGTACTACCAGCGGCTGCGCTGGCAACGCGGCGCCCTGGACAACCTCAAGGCCTACGGCACCACCCGGGTCACCCTGCCCTACATCTGCCGGCAACTGCTCACCTACCTCAGCGTGGCCTTCGTCCCCTTCTTCCTCACCGTCCTGCTCTACTACACCATCACCAAGGGATTCCCCGGGTGGCCGTGGTTCTGGCTCGCGATCACCTCCATCGCCGCCTTCGAACGCGTCTGGGCCACCAAACGCGGCGGATGGAAGGCCCTGCTGCTGGCCGCCATGATCGTGCCCGAGGTCCTCTTCGACCAGTTCCTCAACGTGATCTACACCAAAGCACTCATCGACCTCCTGACCGGCGCGGGCGCCACCTGGGAACGCACCCAAAGCCGCACCCGCCGCCGGCGCGCGGCGATCACGACAGCGGCGGGCTTCACCCTCCTCCTCGCCGCCGTCGTGGGCCTGGCCCTCGCCTGCATCGCCCTCGGCATCGCCTGGACCCTCATCGCGGCCTTCGTGCTGTGCGGTGTCGCCGCGGCCGTCGTCCGCCTCAGCCGCCTCCACCCCCTCGGCCTGCTCCTGTCTCTCCCCAGCGGCGAACAGCCCCGCGGCGAAATCCCGCCCTGGCGTCAGTGAGAAGGCCTCACGTCGAACACGGTGGCCGGCATTGTCGGGCCGATCTCGGCCCGCGCGGTGCCGTACCCGTGCCGTGCCGTGGCGAGCGCAGAATCCAAGCCTTGCCGATGCCCTGTGACGCAACGTGTTGAGCGCGGGGTGCATTCGGTCGCGCCGAATATTGCTCACCGCCGGCAGAAGATTCGGCTGCTCGGGCAGGCGAGGCGGCCAGGCCCGCCAGCCCGATGCCTCGACCAGGGCCAGCTCCTGCGGGCCGGTCGGACGCCAGAGCGTCAGGGTCTTCGCCCGGGACATGGCGTGCTCTCCTTGATCCTCTGGGCGGGCGCTCACCGTAACCGCGTCGGCAGCCCGGCGGCGAATGGTTTCAGTTCCCGGGATTGGACACTCGCGCGGCGCGCCGCGGCCGCACGGGCAAGCCTGCCGGGACGGCAGTGGGGCTCCACCGCACCAGCAGCATCTGCTCGGCCAGGTGGACCTCTGGCCAGTGCAGGCCCAGCAGTTCCCCGCGACGCAACCCAGTGCCCAGCAGCACCTCGAAGGCATCCGCCAGCTGGTCGCCGTAGGCGTCGTGGTTATGCCGCAGGAACGCCGCAGCCTGCGACGGAGTCCAGCAGATCCGCTCGGGCGCGAAGGGGCGGGGCATGACGGCGAAGCACGCCGGATTGTCGGCCGGTCGCCGGGTGCGGACCGCGGTGTTCAGAGCGCTGGAGAGGGTGGCACCGGCACGGTAGACGCTGGTGCGCCCCCGCCCTCGGGCCAGCTCGGCGCCGTTCCAGCCGGTGAGGTGCCGCTCGCGCGGGTCGGACGGCTTGAGTCGGCCGAAGGCCGGGATGAGGTCGTTGTGTACATGGTCGCGGTAGCGGGCGTAAGTGGTGGGCTTGAGGACGTCCTGCTTGGTGCGCAGCCACTCGGTCAGATAGCCGGCGACCGTCAGGTCGTCATCGAGGTTGAGGCCGGTGCGCTCGTAATCGAGGGCGTGTTCCAGCGCTTGGCAGGCTGCCTTGCGGGTCGGGTAGCCGCTGCGGCACTGCTGGCGGCGGCGCCCGTCAGCTGAGGCCATGTCGACGGCGTAGGCCCAAGAACCGTGCCGCGTAGCCAAATGCGACGGCAGGTGACCTGCTGTCTGAGAAGTCATCTCATTTGGCGTTGGTAGCCTGGGATGCGTGTCCATCGCGGAATGCTTGGCGCCCGACGGGTTGCGGGAGCAGAACTGTCACCGGCCGCGCCCGAACAGGCGAGCCGCCTTGTGAACGACGAATACGGCGAGCTGGCCTTCCCGGCAACCGAGCTTGCGCACGACACACTGCGACACGCCCAGGCTCTGGTCCCAGCCGCGATCTTCAATCACAGCCTGCGCACCTACCTCTACGGACGCCTTCTCGGTGAGCGGCGTGGTCTTCAGCCGGACCGCGACTACGATGACGAACTGCTCTTCCTGGGATGCGTCCTGCACGACTGTGGGCTCAGTACCGAGGGCAACGGTGACCAGCGGTTCGAGCTGGACGGTGCCGATCTGGCGGTCAGCTTTCTGACCGAGCAGGGGGTATCACCGGACCGAACGGAGGTCGTGTGGGACGCAATCGCGCTACACGTGGACCGTGAGATTGCCTTGCGGAAGCGGCCGGAGATCGCGCTGGTCGCCCTCGGTGCGGGCTTCGATCTGGGCGGTGGCCCGAGCAGACTCCCGGACGGCTACGCGGAACGCGTCCACCGGGTACTGCCCCGTCTGCACGCGGCGGCAGTCCTTCACGACAGCATTGTCGGCCAGGCGCTGGGCAAGCCGCACAAGGCACCACTCTTCACGATGCCAGGCGAGCTCGTCCGCCAGGTGACTGGCCGCATCTGGCCGACCTGGAGAGAACTTTCCCGATCGTCGGGATGGAACGACTACGACGACTACCGCCCTGATTCGCCGAGCGTGCCCTGAGACGGCTTCTCATTCGCAGAGTGTTCGCAGACGGAGCAGAGTGTTCGTAGACGGATGAGGGCTGCGGCGATGCTGGCGAAGGCGGCGAAGTGGTCGGCCTTGCGTTCGTAGCGGCGGTGGAGTCGGCGGAAGCCACCGGTACGTTCGGTGAGCAGATGGATCTTCGACCCGTGACGGGCTGCAGGGCCGACCTCTCGGTGGCGTTGAGCCAGGGAGGTGAGCGATCGGGGTGGCCAGGGGCGCAACGCGCCGCCGTCGGGCGTAATGGAAGGACAGGCATGGGCGGACGCACTGGCATGTCGAGGCGGACGAGGGCGGGGAGCGGGGATGAGCGTTGAGCGGCGGTCTGCCGCAGCGGGGCCGGACCGGACGGAGGGGTTCGGCGAACGGCTGCTGGGCGGGCTGCTCGATCAGGCCCACGAGCTTCCGCCTCGGCTGATCGCTCCGTCGGTCGCCGACGCGGTGAACGGGTTCGGCGGCCGTGACCCGGCGCTCCTGTTGCAGGACTACGGCCAACTGGTGCTGGTGCCGCTTCCCGGCCGGGGGCTGGCTCCCCGGGAGCCGGTGCCGATCGACGGTTCACCGGCGGGTGCGGCCTTCCTACGCGGTGTCCCCGTCGAGGTGCCGCAGCGCGACGGCGTGCGGCTGTACCTGCCGTTGCTGGACGGCGGCGACGAGGTCGGGGTACTGGCTCTCACGCTGGACAGTGTCGATGACGACGATCGGCGGCTCCTTCGCCGGTTCGCCGCCCTGGTCGCGGATCTGCTGATCACCAAGAGCGGCTACACCGACCGGATCTTCCAGGCCCGGCGCCTGGAACCGATGAGCGTGGCGGCGGAGATCCAGTGGTCTCTGCTGCCACCACTGTCGATGGCGGTGCCGCGGGTAGCCGTGGCGGGCATCCTCGAACCCGCCTACCAGGTGGCCGGCGACAGCTTCGACTACGCGCTCAACGACGACTTCCTGCACGTGGCCACGATCGACGCGATGGGTCATGGCCTGGACGCCGCCACCATGGCGACCGTCGCGATCGGTGCGTACCGGCACGCCCGGCGGGCCGACATCGGACTGGCCGAGATCTACGCGTTCATGGACCGGGCGATCGCCCAGCAGTTCGGACCCGACCACTTCGTCACCGCGCAGATGATGCGCCTGGACACCGTGACCGGCCGGCTCGAGTGGGTCAACGCCGGCCATCCCGCGCCGCTGCTGATCCGCGACCACGTCGTCGTCGAGCGGCTGGAGGGCGCGACCACGCTGCCGGTCGGGTTCGGCGGCGAGGAACCGGTGGTCAGCGAGCGGGTGCTGCGGCACGGTGACCGGGTCCTGTGCTTCACCGACGGTCTGGTCGAGGAGCGCGAGGCCGGCGGAGAGCAGTTCGGGGAGGAACAGCTCATCGACTGGGTCGACCGCGTCGAGCGCTCGCAGGACGGGGTGCGGGCCGTGGTGCGGGCGCTCTCCCACATCCTGAAGGAGAAGCGGGGCGGGCACACGAGTGACGACGCCACCCTGTTCCTGATCGAGTGGCGCGGAGACCACGGCACCCCGCCGCCGCGCTCCTGACCGGCCGGATCGGCCCGGTGGGAGCGGAGTAGCGTGGGGGTATGGGGCGGCCCGAGCCGCCACTCCCAGGGACCGCTTCCGTCGTCAGGCGGGCCTGGCCGGTGCCGGTGGACAGGTGGCGAGCCGTGTCGGACGGACCCTTCGCACCACGGGCGGCTGCCGGACCGGACCGGTACGAGCGGGCGGCGAAACCGGAAACGCTGCTGTTGCGCCTGGGAACCAACCGGTCATGCGCGGGCGAGCCCGAAGGCGTGCCTCCTGGGCGCGTTTCCTGGACCTGGGTGCCGAGCGCTCGGCGTGGCCGCCGCACTGGCCGAACGCAGGGTCTCCGTGGTGAGCGTCGGAGAGGACGCGAACACCCGGGACGACGTCCCGGACCGGCTGGTCGTCGGCGGCGAGCCGGTGCACATCGCCCAGCACCCGGTCGGCGACGACACGTATCGCCGTACTGATCGTCGCGCTGGTCCTGTCCGCCGTCGGTGCGCGGTCGGTGCTGGCAGCCGGTGTGCGACTCGCGCCACCGGGCCACAGCGCGGGCGGAATCCACCGGTCGCGGTTGACCCGCCCCGCCCATACTGTCGTTCCCGGGGCCCGGATCGTCGGCATGGGAGGCCAGGATGGGGTACTACCGCTGGGTTCTGGAGACCCAGGACGACGACGGCCAGTGGTCCCGGCAGGACGGCGCGCCCACGCAGAATCCGCTGGAGTACGACGGGCCGCCCCAGCGAGCGGCCAACCACCTGCGGGACGTGTTCGTGCGCACGCTCTCCCAGCCTGCTCCCGGCCCCCAGGCGATCAGAATTCGCCTCTGGGAAGGAGCCGACGCTGTCGGCGAGCCTCAGGCGGAGACCGAGTGGTCACGCGAGTGACCAGCCCGGCCCTCGGCCCTGGTCGAACGGGGCGCCTCTCGGCTACGCGGGAACCGGCCAGGAGGCGGCCCGGCTCCGGGCGAGCTCCGCTCGCCTGCCGGCCTCACCCACGCCGTCGGCGGGTGTGACGGCCGACGGCAGGAAGTCGGAACGGGCCTTCGGCTGCGCCGCACCGCCGCCCGTCCCGGCGGCGAGCAGGGCGCTCGCGGTCCTGGTGTTCCCGGGGTCGGCCGCCTCGGTCATCAGCCGGGCGGCATCGACGGCATCCGTCTGCGGCGGGACGACCAGCAGGTTCAGGCGGCGCGGGGAGTACGAGCAGACCGTGACCACGTGCTCGTCCTGTTCGAGGGTGAACCAGCCCGCGTGGACGGTGTGGCCCGCGACCGGGATCCGCCGGGGGATGACCGGCCACTGTGCGGGATTCACGGTGATCCGGGTGACCCGGCCCCACCGCTTGTCGATCTCGGCGGCCAGAGAGGGAAGTTCGAGAAGAAGGTCACGCGACCGGGGCCACCAGGCCCCGTCCAGCCGACCGGCCTGCGCGCCGCCGGGTGCCAGGGAGAGCCGCAGGGTGGATTCGGGAGTGGTCGGCGTCGGCGCACGGTCGAGGATCACAGTCATGATCAATGGGCCTGTCTCCGAACCCGAGCGGGGCCCGGGTCCGGCATAGCCGTTCGCCGGAGACGACGCCAGTGTCCGGTGCCGGCATACGAAGTGCCTTCGGTGATACCCAGGCTACTCCCCGTATCGTCCGAACCTCGCATGATCGATGGACACCGCGTCCCGTGGCACGGTCGATGGTGTCGACGTGGCAGTTGAGGGCGATGGACCGGATGACCCGGTCCGGGTCGGAGACGAATACGTCGGGCAGAGTACGAAGCGCGCTCTGGGCGAGCACCGACGCGTACAGCTCGTTTCGCTCCCTCTCGGGCCGCGGCACCGGATCGGACCCCGCGGACGAGGAAGGGCAGCGACGCGCTTCTCCTCAACGATGAGCAGGGGTCCCGCTGGTGGGCGCCTGCCCGGGCGTCCGGGGTGACGGGGCCGCCGAACGTGACGGTCGGCTCTGCGCCAATCGGCGCCAGGGAGTACCTTGCGGGTGGCCGGCTGGATCGTGCGGGTAGGCGCAGGCGGGCGACGCCGAACGGGAGTTCGGCACGGACTGCTCCGTGCCGGCCCGACGACATCCACGAGGCCTTCCTCGGCCTCGCCACCTGCCTGATCACCCACCGCCACGTCCAACGCCTCTGTTAGTACTCCAGTGCGACTTCGTGATCTATCCGGTTGAGCGGCCAGCGGGTAGTCGGCGATAGTGGCTGCGGCAGCGGCGTGCTCAGCAGCTCTCGGATCCGGCGGAGGTCCAGCTTCATCCGGGAAACCTGGGCCCGTTGTCCGCCCAGCTGGCGGCGGGCGGACTCCAGGCCCGCGTGCTGTTGCGGTGTCAGGACGACGATCTCCGCACCGTCCATCGCCATCGTCCTGGGTTTGTCGGCCTTGGGCACGGTGGTGGACCTTTCGGAATCAGGAGGGCGCCGATCCGGCCGGCCGTGCGGGATGTTCTTGAGCGGGTGGGGCGTCGGAGTGGTCCGCAGCCTCGAAACGCACCGTGGGCTCGAAGTTGGCGCGCCGGGCCGCGCGGCGGAAAACGGTCAGCACGGCCGGTCCGACGACGAGCACGGCGGTGAAGGTGGTGACGGCGCGGCCGGTGTCCCAGCCGAGCGAGGTGGCGAGGTCGAAGAGCAGGTAGCGGTGCCACTGTTCGGTGAAGGGCAGGCCGGGGAGGTAGGCGATGGAGCTGTTCGGGTCGGTCGAGAACGGCCAGAAGGAGAGGTTGAGCAGGAAGCCGAACAGGTAGCCGGACAAAGCCCCGTAGGCGGCCAGCATCGGCACCTCCCAGCGGCGCCGGGCCGGTGGGAGCAGCCCGGCGAGCATGCCGACGAAGGCGCAGCCGAACATCTGGTAGGGCATCCAGGGGCCGACGCCTCCGGTGAGCAGGGCGGAGGCGAACAGCGAGGTGCAGCCGAGGGTGAAGCCGAAGCCGGGGCCGAAGACGCGGCCGGCGAGGACGAGGATGAAGAAGACGGTCTCCACCCCGGCGGTGCCGGCGCCGAGGGGTCGGAGTCCTGCGTTGACGGCCGAGAGGACGCCGAGCATGGCGAGGGCCTTGGCGTCGATGCCGCCGGCCGAGATCTCGGCGATGACGATGGCGAGGACCAGGACGAGCAGGGCGCCGAAGATCAGGGGTGGGGCGTAGTTGGAGCCGAACGTCCCGGGGGCGACGACGAACGGCCAGGTGAAGGCGGTCAGGCCGATGAAGGCGGCCAGGGCGACGACGATGCGGGCCCGGCCGGGGATGCGGACGGCGGTCATCGGGCGGCCTCCGCCACCGCGAGGGCCTCGGTCACCTGCCGGGTGGTCAGGTAGTCCAGCGGGGCGAGGATCTTGGCGGTCTGCGGGGCGAAGGTGGGTGAGGCGACGATGACCTCGGCGGTGGGGCCGTCGGCGACGATCTCGCCCTCGGCCATCACGACCACGCGGTCGGCGGCGGAGGCGACGAACTCGACGTCGTGGGTGGAGACGACGACCGTACGGCCTTCGGCGGCGAGGGCGTCCACGATGCCGGTGAGTGCTTCCTTCGCGTGGTAGTCGAGCCCCCGGGTGGGTTCGTCCAGCAGCACGACCCTTGGTGCGGCAGCCAGTTGGATCGCCAGGACGAGCGCCAGCTTCTGCCCCTCGGAGAGGTCCCGGGGGTGGGTGTCGTCGGGGATCCCGGGGGCGAGGCGGTCGAGGATCTGCCGTGCGGTCGGCCCGGCGGCCTGGCGGGCCTCCAGGTCGCTCTGGGTGAGCTCCTGGGCGACCGTCTCCAGGTACAGGAGGTCGGTGGGGGTCTGCGGGACGAGTCCGACCAGGTGCCGGGCCTGAGCCGCGGGGAGGCGCTTGGGGTCCTTGGCCGGACCGCTCTCGACGCCGGTGACCTTCACGCTGCCGCCCTGGCGGGGTCCGGAGCCCTGGAGGGCCCACAGCAGCGAGGACTTGCCGGAGCCGTTACGGCCCATCAGCGCGGTGACCTCGCCCGCCCGCAGTTCCAGCCCGACCTCCCGGACGGCGGCCACCGGCCCGTAGCGCACCACGACCCGCTCGGCGGACAGTACGGTCTCCCCGGCCGCCGGTGCGCGACGCGGTGCCGGTGCCGGGCGTGCGGCCAGGCGTTCCCGCAGCGGTGCGGCGGCTCGGCGGGCGTCGCGGACGGACAGCGGCAGGGGCTCCCAGCCGGCCAGGCGGCCGAGGTCGACGACGGGCGGCGCGATCGCGGTGGTCCGGAAGACCTCGGCGGGCGGCCCGTGCACGACGGTGCCGTCGCCGGGCAGGTAGGCGACCCGGTCGGCGTACTGGACGACGCGTTCCAGGCGGTGTTCGGCCAGCAGGACGGTGACGCCGAGGTCGTGGACGAGCCGGGTGATCGCGGCGAGTACCTCCTCGGCGGCGGTCGGGTCGAGTGCGGAGGTCGGTTCGTCCAGGACCAGGACGCGGGGGTGCGCGGTGAGCACCGAGCCGATGGCGACGCGCTGCTGCTGGCCGCCGGAGAGCTCGTACAGGGCGCGGTGGCGCAGGTCGGCCAGGCCGAGCAGGTCGAGGGTCTCCTCGACGCGCTTGCGCATGACCTCCGGTGGGATCGCCAACTGCTCCATGACGTAGGCCAGTTCCTCCTCCACCGTGTCGGTGGTGAAGCCGGCCAGCGGGTCCTGGCCCACCACGCCGACCACGTCGGCGAGTTCGCGCGGCGGGTGGTGGGCGGTGTCGCGGCCGTCCACGGTGACCCGGCCGCGCAGGGTGCCGCCGGTGAAGTGCGGCACCAGGCCGTTGACGGCGCCGAGCAGGGTGGACTTGCCGGCGCCGGTGCGGCCGACCACCAGGCAGAGCTCGCCCTCCGGGATGTGCAGGTCGACGTCGCGCAGGACGGGCGTGGTCTCGCCGTCGTACACCACGCTGACCCGGTCGAATCGGATCACGTGCTCACCTCGGAGGTCGTGCGGTCGGTGCTGACGCCGACGCTGACGCTGACGCCGTTGCTGCTTCGGCGGGCACCTGTGGCGGTGTCGGTGGGCCGTTCGGGGGTACGGCCGGGTGGCGGGGAGACGATCCCGGCGGCGCCCGCCAGCAGCAGGGCGAGCACCGGGACGAGCGGCAGCGCCGGCCAGGTCAGCGGGTAGAGGGAGGGGTTGAGTTCGGTGGCGTCGTAGCCGACCGTGGCGAACAGCAGGACGGCGGCGGTCACCCCGCAGCCGGCGACCGCCCACTCGGCGGCCCGCCAGCGGTGCGGCCGGTAGGTGGTGCGCCGCACCCGCCGCCCGCCGAGGACGAGGCCCGCCACGCAGAGGACGGCACCCGCGAGGAAGGCGGGCAGGCCGAGCGCGGCGGGGGCCGTGCCGTCCAGCAAGCCGTACACCCCGGCGCACAGGCCGCACATGCCGAGCAGCATCAGGGTTCCGGTGAGCCGGCGGGAGCGCCGCGAGGCGGTGCCGGAACGCCCGTAGCCGCGCGAGTCCATCGCGGCGGCCAGGCTGAGCGAGCGTTCCAGCGCGTCCTCCAGGACCGGCACCACGATGCCGCGCAACGCACGTACGCCCTTGCGCTGTCCGGCGCGCAACCGCCGGGCCCGGGCCACGCGTTGGACGCTCTGCACCAGCTGCGGCGCGACGCTCAGCGACACCGTGACGGCCACGCCGAGCTCGTACAGAGCCCCGGGCAGCACCCGCAGGGCACGCTTGGGGTTGGCCAGGGTGTTCGCCGCGCCGATGCAGCAGATCAGGCACGCCAGCCGCAGCCCGTCGAAGGCCGCGGAGAGCGTGGCCTCCAGCGAGACCGGTCCGCCGATCCGGATGCCCGCGTACCAGGCCGGGGTGGGGATGTGCGGCAGGGAGAAGAGCAGGTGGTCATGCGGGGTGATGCCGGTGGCGAAGACGCACCGGAAGACCACCCGGATCGCCACCACGGTCAGGGCCACCCACAGGTAGTAGGTGAACCCGCGCGCCCACGGGGCTTCGCTGCGGCGGGCGGTGACCACGTAGCCGAGCACGGCGAGGACGAGCAGGAGCAGCAGCGGGTTGGTGGTGCGGCTGGCCGCCGTCGCCAGGGCCAATGCCCACGTCCACCAGGCCAGCGGGTGCAGGTTCCGCGGGGCGCGTCGGCCCGCCGCGCCCAGGCCGGGGACGCGCTGCGGGGAGGCCGTGTCGCGCTTGTCGAGCATGGTCACCGGATCACTCCGCCCGTCGGCGGCGCGCGGCGACCAGGGTGGCCACCCCGAGCACCACGACGAGGATGGTTCCGAGTACGGCGGGGAGCATCGAGCCGGAGTCGTGCGGTGCGTCCGCCACCGGGTCGGCGTTCACCACTGCTCCCGGTACGGCGGGGGTGGCCGTCGGCGCGGCCGCGGCCTCCGCCGTCTGTGGGGTCGGCTGATCGGTCGGGGTGTCCGTCGGCGGCGCGGTGGGCGGGTCGACCGGCACCGGTGTGGCGGGCACCGGTGTGGGCTCGGGCGCCCCCGAAGGGGTGATGCCGGCCTCGGGGGTGCCGGCGGTGCCGGCCCCCGGCGGTGTGCCGGGCGCCGGCGGCCGGGCACCGCCCGCCGGGGGTTTGGCGGGCACCGGGGCCCGGCCGGTTCCGGCGCCACCGCTCGTGCCGGCGGCACCCGTCGAGCTGCCGTTCGAGCCGCTGCCGCCGGTCGTGCCGGTGGCACCCGTCGAACTGCCGCTGGAGCCGCCAGAGCCTCCCGAGGCACCGCCGGAGCCGCCAGAGCCTCCCGAGGCACCGCCGGAGCCGCCAGCGCCTCCCGAGGCACCGCCGGAGCCGCCCGTGGTGCCCTGGCCGCCGGGGTCGGTCGACTGCCCGCCGGGGCTGGAGTTGTGCGCCCGGACGCTGTCCGGCGAGAAGGCCGGGCGTCCCTCGGTGCCCTCGATGTTCGTACCGCCGAAGATCCACAGGTCCACGCTGCCGGGCTTCGGCTGGTACAGCATCGCGCCGAGCTGGCTGTACGACCACGTGTTCTGGCCCGGATCGGCGTGCCAGTACGACCAGTAGGCCGTGGCCGGGGGTGTCAGGACGCATTTCTCCTGGTCCGGCGTCGGGTACTGCTTGCCGCCCTGGAAGCCGCTGTAGCCGATCCGGCAGATGAACGCCGGACCGTCGTGCCCGGTGCCGGTGGTCTTCCAGCCGCCCTGGTTGAGCAGGGCGTAGCCGGTGGTCGGGGTGGTCCCGCAGGAGCGCAGCAGCGGGCCGCCCCACTTCCCGAAGTCCACCGCGAGTACGACCCCGGAGGTCGTGGTGCACTGATCCGTCGGCAACGGCGCCGCAGCAGCCGGGGCCGTGCCCACGGCGATGCCGCCGAAGGCGAGCGCGAAGGCCGGCGCCGCCGCCCCGAGCAGCCGGGCGAGCCGGTCACCGAGTCCGCGGCTCACCGGTGACGCCCCGGGGCGGCCGCGTTGCGGCGACGGGCGAGGATGACGGCCGCGGCGCCGAGGGCGGTCAGCAGACCGGCACCCGTGGTCAGGGCCAGCGCCGGGGTGCCGGTGCTGGCCAGGTTGCCGGAACCGGTCCGCGCCGCCACGTCCGCGGCGGGGGCACCGCCGTCTCCGGCCGGGGCATCGATGCCGTCGGCCGGCCAGGTGGTCGGGCCGCCGCTGGTCGCGGGAGCGGAGGTGGGCGAAGTGGACCCGGTGGGGGTGGGCGTGCCGGTCGGGCTCGGCGTGCCGGTCGGCGTGCCGGTCGGCGTGCCGGTGGGCGTGCCGGTCGGAGTCCCCGTCGGCGTGCCGGTGGGGGTGCCCGTCGGAGTCCCCGTCGGCGTGCCGGTCGGAGTGGGCGTCGGAGTGGGCGTGCCTCCGAGGTTCCTGGACAGCGTGCCGAAGGAGATCCCCGTGGCACCGCCGATCGCCTGGGTGGACGCGCGGACGTCCGAGCCCCGCTGCCCGGCGGACGCGACGTTGAACCCGCCGTCGCCGTTCTGCTGGCCGGCGAGGAAGTCGAGCGCCTTCGCGATCTGCCCGCCGTAGGCGGCCTTGCGCAGCGTCATGCCCTGGACGGCGAGGGCAGCCGAGTTGGTGGAGTCGCCGGCCGCGCCGGGGAAGCCGCCGTCGGGCAGCTGCTGGGCGGCGAGCCAGGTGAGCCCCTTGTCGACGGCTTGGGCCGCCTCGTCGCCGGGGACGAGGGCGAGGGCCATGACGGCCATCGCGGTGCTGTCCACGTCGGAGTCGCCGGTGGCGGGGATCAGGCTCGGCCAGGAGCCGTCCGGGTGCTGGAGGCTCCTGAGGTAGGCGATCGCGGGAGCGGCATTGGTGGAGTCCCCGGCACGGAGCTGGGCGATGATGCCCAGCGACTGGGAGAACACCGAGGTCGCGTAGGTGTAGTTGCCGGGTGCCGCGCAACCGGTGTTCTGGTCGTCCCTGGCGCAGACGGCCTGGTCCAGGGCGGCGATCAGGTCGTGGCCGCCGAAGGCACGCGGGTCGCGGCCGACGATCTCGGCGAGCAGCGCCTCCTTGCCGATCGAGCCGCCGCCCGCGTACTCGGTGCCGACGGCGGTCCAGTCGTTGACGGTCCGCTCGTTGGGGTCCTTGCCCTGCTGGTCCAAGAAGTCGACGATCTTGCGCAGCGCGGCGTCATCGGTACCGGTCGCCGCGAGGGCGTAGGCCCCGTCGATGGTGAGGCCGAAGTCGGCGAAGGCCGGGAAGGCCTCGTAGTAGTGACCGTCGATCAGCCGGGCCGGATCGGTCAGGTAGGTGCTGCCCTTGCCCGGGTCGGGGGTGCGCCCGGCGGGCGGGGTCGGTGTCGTGGTGGCGCCGTCGGGGTCGTGTCGGACGGTGGTGAGGTCGGTCCCGGTCAGGGCCAGGATCGCCTGTTCGGTGGCGGCCGCGTCCGGGTCGGGGGTGGACGCGTCGGGCCCGAAGCCGCCGTCCTTGCCCTGCCGGGTGGCGAGCCAGGCCTTGGCGGTGGCCTGCCGGGCGCCCTGGCCGGTGGCCCGGAACGCCTGGGCGGCACTCGCGGTGCTGACCGTGTCGCCGGGGGCACCGAGGTACGGGACGAAGGAGCCGTCGGCCTGCTGGCTCGCCGCGAGCTGGTCCGCGGCCTTCTTGGCCGTCGTCTCGTACCCGGGGGCCGTACGCAGGGCGAGGACGGTGACGGCGGTGTTGAGCGGATCGGATTCGCAGGTGCCGCCGGCCACGATCATCGACCCGGCGATTCCACCGTCGGCGCACTGGAGGGCCGTGAAGCGGGCGAGGGCCGACGTGGGCGGCGCGGCACCGGCACGCTGCAGGGCGATGACACCCAGCGCCTGGACCCAGGGCGAGGCCGCGCCGAGGAAGTCCCCGGCGGCAGTGCAGTTCCCGTTCTCCCCGGCCGCCGTGCAGACGTGGTCGGTCAGCGTGGCGATCAGGTCACGGCCGCCGAAGGAGCGGGGATCGCCACCGGTGCTCTCGGCGACGAGCGCCAGCAGCGCGGCGGCCCGCGCATCGGGCTTGCCGGTCGGGCCGTCGGGCAGGAGGAAGCCGTCGGTGTGGGTGGAGAGGAAGCCGACCACCTTGCGCAGCGCCGGATCCTGGGTGCCGGCGGCGGCGAGCGCGATGGCGGTGAGGGCGGTCCGCGGGTAGTCCGGCCCCGGGGCGGCCCAGTTCTCCATGTGGTCGCCGCCGACGAGCTGCCCGACGAGCCAGGCGGCGGCAGTCGCCGGGTCACCGGTGGCGGGCGGCGGGCCGGTCGGCGACGGGGTCGGGGTCGGGGTGACTGTGGGCGAGGGCGAGGGCGAGCTGGAAGACGTGGGCGAGTTCGAAGGCGAGGGCGAGGAACTGCCGTTCTTGGCCCGGACCGAGTCCGGGGTGAAGGTCGGTGCTCCGCTCGTGCCGCCGATGTCGGTGCCGCCGTACACCCAGGCCTCGACCTCGCCGGGCTTGGGCTTCTGCGTGCCGGCGCCGAACTGGCTGTAGGACCAGCTCTCTTGACCGGGTGCGGCGATCCAGTACGACCAGTACGCGGTGGCCTGCGGGGTGTTGACGCACGGCTCCTCGGCCGGCGTCGGGTACTGGACGCCGCCGTTGAAGGTTCCGGTGCCCAGCCGACAGATGAAGGCCGGGCCGTCGTGCTCGGTTCCGGTGGTGGTGAACCCCGCGGTGTGCAGCAGGTTCATCCCCGTCGTGGGGTGGGCGTCGCAGCCCCGGACGACACCGCCGCCCCAGTGGCCGAAGTCGACCGCGACGATCGCGCCCGTCGTCGCGGTGCACTGCTCGATCGGGTCGGCGGCAGCGGTACCGGGGTGTCCGAGCAGGACCGTTCCGCAGGCGGCGGCCGCGACGGTTCCGGCGACCATCAGGGACGCGAGGTCCCGGTTTCTGTGACGTGTGCGACTGCTGCTGACCCTCACGACGACTCCCTCGTCGGTCGACGCAGGAGACCACGGCGCAGCCGACGGCCCTCCGGAGTCGTGGGGCCGTCAAGAGCTGCGTCGTAGTCCGCGACGACGCAAGTGCTGTGTGAACTGACCCCCGGTCCAGGCATTCCGGCTCACCCACCGAGGTGGGTCTACGGTTGCGGGTCAGCGCCGGAGTCGGACCGGCTTCCCCTGAATGCCGAGGGTGAAAAACCGGTTCATCAGACCACGCCGGTCAATGGGGAGTCAACGGTTCGTCAGGTAGGTCACACCACCTCGTCGACCGGTCCGCCGTGCGGTAGCGTCCGCGGTGGCCGAGTGGGGGAACCCGGTGCGAACCCGGGGCTGACGCGCAGCGGTGTGGGGTGGCGGTCGAGCCGTCCCGAGCCCGAATGCCCGCCCGACCGTGCACCACGGCGAAAGCCGGCCCACGCGATCCGGGCGGCGGCCGCTCCGGCAGGCGCGCTTCCGAACGGACGCCCGGACTCCGGGGCAGGGTCGACGCCCGCCACCCCAAGGAGCCCGTCCCGTGTCCTTCCCGGCCCCCTCGCGGACCACCGCGACCCGCACCGCCACCGCCGTCACCGTCGCGCTGACGGCCGGAGCCCTGCTGCTCTCAGCCGTTCCCGCCCACGCGACGGCCAGTCCCACCCAGATAGCCACCTCCAAGAGCACCGGCGTCACCTACCTGAGGTCCCTTCAGGCCGCCGACGGCAGCTACGTCACCGGCGGCGGACTCTCCAACGAGTGGGCCTTCAGCGCACTGGCGGCCGCCGGCACGGCCGCCGCGGACGTCACCCCCGGCGGCGACCCCACCAAGAACGCCCGCTTGGTCTACCGAAACCAGCTCGCCGCCCCCGGCTGGCCGAGCGCCTCGCCGGTCGTCACCGACTACGAGCGCGGCATCCTCAACGCCTACGCCGCCGGCATCGACCCCGCCCGGGTCGGCCCGGGCCGCAACCTCCTCGCCGACCTTGCCGCCTACTGGCAGGCCGCCGAACCCGGCTACTACGGCCCGTCCGCCAACTTCAACGGCACCGTCTTCGGTCTGCTCGCCCTGGCGGGCGCCAAGACCCAGGCGGGCACCCGGCGCGCCCCGCAGGCACTGCTGAACGCCTCCGGCGCCGTGGTGCGCGCCAACCAGCACAACGACGGCGGCTGGAACTACAGCAAGGCCGCCGGCGACCCGACCGCGCTCGCGCAGGGCAGCGACATCGACATGACCGGCGCCGCCATGGCCTCGCTGTGCACCGCCGGCGTGCCCGACACCGATCCCGCGATCGTCGCCGCCAAGAACTTCCTCAAGGGCAAGCTCGCCTCCTCCGGCGCCTTCAACGCCATGTTCGGTGTGAACACCGACTCCAACGGCTGGGCCGTGTCCGGCCTCAACGCCTGCGGCATCAACCCCCAGGGAACCGATTTCACCAGCGGCACCGGCAAGACCCCGGTCGACTTCCTCATCGCCCAGCAGTTCAAGCCCGGCGGCGGCTTCAAGTACCTGCCCACCGACACCACTCCGTCCCCGTACGCCTCCGTCGACGGTCTGCGCGCCGTCGCCGGCGCCGGGTTCACCGCCGCCCCGCCCGCCCCGACCGTCGCCGGCGAGCCGACGTGGGCCGCCGCCACCGGCTTCACCGCCGGCACCGCGGCGAAGCTCACCCTGGTCGTCGACGACGGTACCGGCGCCCTCAAGGTCTGTGCCGTCACCCTCGCTCCGACCGCGACCACCGCGACCCTCGGTGACGTCCTCGACGCGG
Organism: Kitasatospora sp. NBC_01246; assembly: GCF_036226505.1. Classification (NCBI taxonomy): domain Bacteria; kingdom Bacillati; phylum Actinomycetota; class Actinomycetes; order Kitasatosporales; family Streptomycetaceae; genus Kitasatospora; species Kitasatospora sp. NBC_01246. The sequence continues at coordinate 8,642,975 of NZ_CP108484.1, forward strand.
CGGCCACCGCTGTCCCCAGCGGCTGCGTCACCGCCGTCACCCCGTCCTCCGGCGGCGGAGCCGTCACCGCGCTCAACGGCACCGCCAACAGCGGCTCCTCCACCTGGAAGGTCAGCCTGGACGGCACCACCGCCACCGCCGCGACCCGGGCCACCACCGTCCACCTCGGCGACGCCGTGTCGCTGAGCTACGGCAGCTGAGCTACGGCAGCTGACCGCACGGGCCCGGCCGACCGCCGGTCGTTCCGCTTCGGTACCGGACGAATCACTGCGGCCCGGGGCTCCGCGCCCGGGCCGCACAACAGGGGCTGCTGAACGGAATCGGTGGGCTGTTCGCCCGTCACCTCCTCCGACGACGGCAAGCGTCCCACGACGGATGAGCCCTGGGCGCCGGCGCCCGTCCTCCCTCGCGGAGGACGGGCGCCGGCCTGCTCACGTTCAGGGCGCCGTGATGCCCGGCTGGGTGCCGGCGCCGAAGGACCAGCCCTCGACGTCGCCAGGGGCCGGGTTGTAGCTGCCGGCGCCCAGGCTGCTGTAGGACCAGGGGCCGCCGTGCTGGGCGTGCCAGTACGACCAGTAGGCGCTGCCGGTCGGGTTGGTGCAGGTGGCGGGAAGTGCGTTGATCTTGCAGACGAAGCCCGGGAAGCGGGGGTGGAAGGCGTACGAGAACCCGGCGCCGGTGAGCGCGGCGAGCCCGCTGGCGGGGTCGCCGGGGGCGCAGCCGGTCTCGATGCCGCCGCCGACGGCGGTGAAGTCGACCACGACGGTGACGCCGGTGGTTCCGCTGCAGGCCGCCGCCTGGGCCTGCGGGGCCTGGCCGGCGGAGACGCCGAGCAGGCCGGCGGTGAGGGCCGCCGCGGCGGCGATCGACCCGAGCATCCGGCGGACGGGGCGGGACGGGGTGAGGGTGTCGGTCATCGGAACTCTCCTCGTGGGATCAGGGTTCGGCGTCTCAGCGGGTGGCCGGGGCCGGGCAGGCGAGGGTGGGGGCGCTGGGGCGGGACCCGGCGGCGGAGAGGGTGGCCAGCGGGGTGCCCGCCAGGCCGAGAACGGCCTGCGCGGTGGCCCGGGCGCCGTTGCCGGCGTTGAAGCCCGACGCGTCGTAGGCGACCGCGCCGCGCACCGCCGGGTCGGCGGAGCAGCCCTGCTGGAACTTCACCAGCCGGCTCCAGCCCTTGAGGCCGGCACCGAGGCGCCCACCGGAGAGCAGTGCCTGGGTGGCCAGGCCGGTGGTGTTGGCGTTGGAGGCGGTCGCGCCGGCGGCCGCGAAGCCGCCGTCGGCGTTCTGGTGCGTGGTCAGCCAGCCGAGGCCCGCGTTCGCCTCGGCGTTGCGGCCGTTGACGGCGAGCGCCTGGACGGCGAGGGCGGTGGCGTCGGCGTCACTGGTGCAGGTGGGCTGGCCGAAGGCGACCGGGTAACCGCCGTCCGCGCACTGGCTGTTCGCCAGGAAGTCGACGGCCGCGGCGGGAGCGTCGCCGGGGGTGCGGTGCAGGGCGATCAGGGCGAGGGACTGGCCGAAGGCGTTGCTGTAGTCGCCCCACTGCGAGCGGTCGGAGAACCGTCCTTCGGCGGTCTGCAGCGAGCGCAGCCGGGCTGGCAGGTCGACGCCCCCGAAGGATGCCGGGTTCCCACCGCGCACCTCGACGGCGAGCAGCAGCTTCGCGGTGGCGCCCGCGTAGGCCTCGGTGGCGCCGTCGCCGAGGTAGCCGGAGATGATCTCGGGCTTCGCCAGCCAGGCGGTGGCCTTCGCGGCGGCCTCGTCGGAGCTGTGCGAGGCGGCGAAGGCCAGCACGGCATCGACGGTCAGACCCTGGTCGGGGTAGGCGGTGCCGTTGAAGACGGACTCGAAGTGGTCGCCGTCCACGAGCTGGCGGGCCAGCCAGCCGCCAGCGGCGGCGTCGGGACGAACGGTCCGGGAGGACGTCGTTTCGGCGTGGGCGGCGGTGGCCACCGGGAGCGCGGTGGCGAGCGCCAGGGCGGGTATCGCGAGCAGACCGAGGGTGCGGCGGAGCGTGGGCATGAGTGCCTTTCCGGGCCTGGACGCAGGGGCCCGGAGGACGCCGGGCAGCACGCCGGGCAGCCCTCGGAGCTCCGGCCCGCAGACCACGACGGGAGGAGGGGACGACACATCCCCGCCGACGGGTACTCGGGCTCGCCGCCGACATGCCGTCGGCGGCCTACCGTTGCGGGTCAGCGCCGGATTCGGACCGGACTTCCCCCGTCGACGGAGTCACAACGTGACGGCTCATCATGGCGAAATGGAAAAGATCGGGTCAAGGGATCGTGCGTCACATCACGCAGGCACCACCGGGTTCCGCCGGCACACTCCGCCTGCCCGACGGGACCGCAGCGGACCGGGCCCGCGAGCGCAAAGGGCTGGATCACGGACACCTACCTGCTCCGGCGGTCCGAGAGCTGACGGGCGGTGCGCCGCCCCGGACGAGGGGCGGCGCACGGCGGGCGCCGTCAGCGGTTGCGGAACTCCGGCGGGCGCTTCTCCGAGAAAGCCGCCATGCCCTCCTTCTGATCAGCCGTCGCGAAGACGGCGTGGAAGAGGCGGCGTTCGAAGCGGACGCCCTCGGCGAGGGTCGTCTCGTACGACCGGTTGACGGCCTCCTTGAGCATGATCGCCGCCGGGGTGGACATCGCCGCGACGGTCTCGGCGGTGGCCAGGGCCTCGGCCAGCAGCTGGTCGGCGGGGACGATGCGGGAGACCAGTCCGGCCCGCTCCGCCTCCTCGGCGCCCATCGTCCGGCCGGTCAGACAGAGTTCCATGGCCTTCGCCTTGCCGACGGCCCGGGTCAGCCGCTGCGAGCCGCCGATGCCCGGGATGACGCCGAGCTTGATCTCCGGCTGCCCGAACTTCGCGGTGTCCGCCGCCAGCAGGACGTCGCACATCATCGCCAACTCGCAGCCCCCGCCCAGCGCGTAGCCGGCGACGGCCGCCACCACCGGCTTGCGCAGGGTGGCGAAGCGGTCCCAGGCGGCGAACCAGTTGCCGAGGTAGGCGTCGACGAAGTCGAGCGACTGCATCTCCTTGATGTCGGCGCCGGCCGCGAAGGCCTTCTCCGAGCCGGTGACCACCAGGCAGCCGATGTCCGGGTCCCGGTCGAACTCCGTCGCCGCGGAGACGACTTCGCTCATCAGGAGCGTGTTGAGCGCGTTGAGCGCCTTCGGCCGGTCGAGCGTGATCAGCCCCACCCGGCCCCTGCGCTCGACCAGGATCGTCTCGTGGGTCTCGGTCACTTGCCGCCCTCCCTCAAAGTGGTGATGATCGCCGAGAAGTCCAGGCCCGCACCCTCGTCCGCCGCGAAGTCCGCGTACAACTGCGCCGCTCTGCGACCGAGCTCGGTCGGCAGGCCCGCTGCGTCGGCGGCCCCGGCGGCCAGTCCGAGGTCCTTGGCCATCAGCGCGGAGGCGAACCCGGCCGCGTACTCGCGGTTCGCCGGACTGGCCGGCACCGGCCCGGGGACCGGACAGTTACTGGTGAGCGCCCAGCACTGGCCGGAGGCCGTCGAGGCGACGTCGAACAGCGCCTGGTGGCTGAGCCCCAGACTCTCCCCGAGCACGAACGCCTCGCTGACCGCGATCATCGAGATGCCGAGGATCATGTTGTTGCAGATCTTCGCCGCCTGCCCCGCACCGGGCGCGCCGCAGTGCACCACCTTGCGGCCCATCGCCTCCAGAACCGGGCGGGCGCTCTCGAAGTGCTCCTTCTCCGCGCCGACCATGAAGGTGAGGCTCGCGGCCGTCGCGCCGACCACCCCGCCGGAGACCGGCGCGTCCACCACGCGGTGCCCGGCGTCCACCGCGAGATCGTGCACCGCCCTGGCATCCGCGACGTCGATCGTCGAGCAGTCGACGAAGAGCGTTCCCGGGCGGGCGGCGGGCAGCAGCTCCGCGTAGGCGGCCAGGACGTGGCGGCCGGCCGGCAGCATGCTGATGACGACGTCGGCCTCGCGCACGGCCTCGGCCGCGGACCGCGCAGGGCGGACGCCCACCTCCTCGGCGTGCCGCAAGGCCTCCGGCACCAGGTCGTAGCCGGTCACCCGGTGCCCGGCCTTGACCAGGTTGGCGGCCATCGGGCCGCCCATGTTGCCCAGTCCGATGAATCCGATGCTGTGGGTCACCAGCGCTCCAGGGGTGTGGTGGCGGCGAGGCCGAGCTCGTGCTCGCCGAGCGGGGCGAAGTAGCGGGCCACGGCGGCGGGTTCGACGGCGCTCAGCGTGTCCGGGCTCCACTGCGGCGAACGGTCCTTGTCGATCACCTGGGCCCGGATGCCCTCCGCGAGGTCCCGCGTGGCGAGCGCCGCGCAGGAGGTGCGGTACTCCTGGTCCAGCACCGCCTCCAGCGGGCCCAGCGCCCGGGCCCGGCGCAGCGCCGCCAGCGTGGCCTTCACGGCGGTGGGCGAGTTGGCGGTGATCCGGTCCACGGCCTTCTTCGCCTCGGGTTCGCCGCTGTCCCGCAGCCGGTCGAGGATCTCCTCGACGGTCCCGGCCGCGTAGCAGCCGTCGATCCACGCACGCTGCCCCTCCAGCCGGCCCGGCGGTGCGGGTTCGACGTGCCGTTCGAGGGCGTCGTGCACGGGCAGCTCGGCCAGGTCGTCGAGCAGGGACGGGAGGCGCTCGGCCGGCACGAAGTGGTCGGCGAGCCCGCAGAGCAGCGCGTCCGCGGCGCCGACGGAACCCGCGGTCAGGGCGAGGTGGGTACCCAGCTCGCCCGGGGCGAGGGCGAGCAGGTAGGTGCCGCCCACATCGGGCACGAAGCCGATCCCCGCCTCCGGCATCGCCACCCGGGTGGTCTCGGTGACGATCCGGACACTGCCGTGAGCGGAAACCCCGACCCCGCCGCCCATCACGATGCCACTCATGACGGCGACGTAGGGCTTGGAGTACCGGGCGATCCGGGCGTTGAGGCGGTACTCGTCGCGCCAGAACTCCTCGACGGCGCCCGGGTCCCCGCCGGTGGCGGCACGGTGGATGGCGACGATGTCGCCACCGGCGCAGAAGGCCCGGTCGCCGGCGCCGGTGACGACGACGGTGTCGACCCGCTCGTCCTGCTCCCACGCGTCCAGGGCCTCCGAGATCGTCCGCACCATGCCGTGGGTGAGGGCGTTCAGGGCGGCGGGCCGGTTGAGGACGATCAGCCCGGCCCGGCCCTCCCACTGGACGAGGACCTCCTCGGTGTCGTTCCCGGTCATCAGGCGGCTCCGGTCAGGCCGCGGGCGACGATGACGCGCATGATCTCGTTGGTCCCTTCCAGGATCTGGTGCACCCGCAGGTCGCGGACGATCTTCTCGATGCCGTACTCGGCGAGGTAGCCGTAGCCACCGTGCAGTTGGAGCGCCTGGTTGGCGACGTCGAAGCCGGTGTCGGTGGCGTGCCGCTTGGCCATCGCGCACAGCTGAGGTGCCCGCCGGTCGCCCCGGTCCAGGGCGGCCGCCGCGCGCCACACGAGCGCCCTCGCCGCCTCCAACTCCGTCGCCATGTCGGCGAGTCGGAACTGCAGCGCCTGGGCGTGCAGCAGGCGGGCCCCGAACGCCTCACGGTCGGCGAGATAGGCCACCGCACGTTCCAACGCACTCTGGGCGCCGCCCAGTGAACAGGCCGCAATGCCGAGCCGCCCGCCGTTGAGGCCGCCCATGGCGATGCGGAAACCCTCGCCCTCCGCCCCGAGCAGGCGGTCGGCGGGCAGCCGGACGCCGTCCAGCAGCACCTGCCGGGTCGGCTGGGCGTTCCAGCCCATCTTGTGCTCGTTCGGACCGAAGGACAGCCCACGGTCGTCGCGGTCCAGGAGGAACGCGGAGACGCCGTCCGGCCCCGGGCCGCCGGTCCGCGCCATCACCACGTACACCTGGGATGTGCCCGCGCCGGAGATGAACTGCTTGACGCCGTCCAGTACCCACTGGTCGCCGTCGCGCACGGCCCGGGTGGTGAGCGCGGCGGCGTCGGAGCCGGCGCCGGGCTCGGTGAGGCAGTAACTGCCCAACTGTTCGGCCGTGCAGAGTGCCGGCAGCCAGCGGGCACGCTGCGCCTCGGTTCCGTAGCGGTCCACCATCCAGCCGACCATGTTGTGAATGGACAGGTAGCCGGCGATCGACGGGCAGCCGGTCGCGAGTGCTTCGAAGGCGACCACCCCGTCCAGTCGGGAGAGCTCCGATCCGCCGACGTCCTCGCGCGCGTACACACCGGCCAGGCCCACGTCCGCCGCCTTGCGCAGCACCTCGACCGGGAAGTGCTTGTCCCGGTCCCATGCCACCGCGTGCGGGGCGAGGTACTCGTCGGCGAAGGCCCGGGTCGCCTTCGCGATGGCGCGCTGGTCGTCCGTCAGGTCACCTGCGTGCACCGTACTCATCCCATCGTCGGCATGGTGAAGCTCGCGCCCTCCTTGACCCCGGAGGGCCAGCGCGAGGTGACGGTGCGGGTGCGGGTGTAGAAGCGGATCGAGTCGGGGCCGTGCTGGTTGAGGTCGCCGAAGCCGGATCGCTTCCAGCCGCCGAAGGTGTGGTAAGCGATCGGCACCGGGATCGGCACGTTGACCCCGACCATGCCGGTGTTCACCCGGCGGGCGAAGTCCCGGGCGGTGTCGCCGTCCCGGGTGTAGATGGCCACGCCGTTGCCGAACTCGTGCTCACTCGGCAGCCGCAGCGCCTCCTCGTAGTCAGCGGCGCGGACCACGGCCAGGACCGGGCCGAAGATCTCCTCCCGGTAGATCCGCATGCCGGGAGTGACCCGGTCGAACAGCGAGGCACCGAGGAAGTAGCCGTCCTCGTGGCCGGACAGGCGGAAGTCCCTTCCGTCCAAGACGAGTTCGGCTCCCTCCTGGACCCCGAGGTCCAGGTAGTCGCGGACGCGCTCCAGGGCGTCGCGGCCGACCAGCGGACCGAAGTCGGCCGCCGGGTCGTCCGAGCGGCCGACCTTCAACGCGGCGATCCGCTCGACCAGCTTCGCCACCAGGGCGTCCGCCGTCTCGTCCCCGACCGGGACGGCGACCGAGATCGCCATGCAGCGTTCACCGGCCGAGCCGTAGCCGGCGCCGACGAGGGCGTCGGCGGCCTGGTCGAGATCGGCATCCGGCATCACGATCATGTGGTTCTTCGCTCCGCCGAAGCACTGGGCGCGCTTGCCGTGCGCTGCCGCGGTGGCGTAGACGTACTGGGCGATCGGGGTCGAGCCGACGAAGCCGAGCGCCTCGACCCGGGGGTCCTCCAGCAGCGTGTCCACGGCCTCCTTGTCGCCGTTGACGACGTTGAGCACGCCCGGGGGAAGCCCCGCTTCGAGGAAGAGCTCGGCCAGGCGCAGCGGCACCGAGGGGTCGCGCTCGGAGGGCTTGAGGACGAAGGCGTTGCCGCAGGCCAGCGCGGGCGCGGCCTTCCAGAGCGGGATCATCGCCGGAAAGTTGAACGGCGTGATGCCCGCGACCACGCCGAGCGGCTGGCGCATCGAGTAGACGTCGATTCCGGTGCCGGCGTTGTCGCTGAACTCGCCTTTCAGCAGGTGCGGGATCCCGGCGGCGAACTCCACGACCTCCAGGCCGCGCTGGATGTCGCCGTGGGCGTCGGCCACGGTCTTGCCGTGCTCGGCGGACAGCAGCCGGGCCAGCTCCTCCTTCTCCTGCTCGACCAGCTGCAGGAAGCGCAGCAGCACCCGCGCCCGCCGCTGCGGGTTCCAGGCGGCCCACTCGGGCTGGGCCTGCGCGGCGTCGGCGATCACCGCCTCGACCTCGGCCCGGTCGGCCAGCGGCACCCGGGCCTGTACCCGGCCGGTGTTGGGGTCGTACACGTCGGCGAAGCGCCCGGACGTCCCGGCGATGCGCTTGCCGCCGACGAAATGGGTCAGTTCACGAACCATCGGTTCCTTCTCTCATCGTGGATGGGGAGAGGAGGAATGGAGAGACCACCGCCGCCGTCCGGGCACACGGTCGTGCGCGCCTACGGCGGTCCGGCGGTTGACGTCACCGTCGGGGGCGGAGTTGTACCCCGACGGTCAGCACGGCAGGGCAAGGGGCAGCGAAACGGGAAAGGCGGCCCGGAGTCATGCGTGTCGTCTCCATCCTCGTGGAAAGCACGGACCACCCGCGGCCGGTATCCTGACTCCCGGATCCACGCCCGCCCCCAGGCCTTCCCGGCTGGCTGCCAGTGGCCGTCATCCACGAGGACGAACTCCCCGGTCACAGTGGCGGGACCGTGCCGGACTCACACCGGCTTCCCTGACACCGCGGACCTGGCATCGACCATATAGTTGGACGTCCTAGTAAGTCCAGAGGCCCGGGCGCCGCGGCGCGCCCTGGGAATCCCCGCCACTGCGACCGAGGGCGACCGCCGACCCGGGCCGCCTCAGGTGCGCCCGTAGCGGACCGCCTGGTCGGCGAACTCCCGGGCCATCTCCTCGGTCACGGTCGGCCGGGTGCGCCGGATGGCGTCCAGGTAGTCCTCGGTGCCGGGTTCGGTGCGTTCCCCCGTGTCGAGGGTGTGCTCGAAGACGGCCTGGGCGACCGCCATGGCGACCTGCCGGATGTCGGCGGGGGTGAAGCCGCTGCTGGCGCCGGCCAGCACAGCCGTGTCGGCCGCCGTGCCCGTCCTGGCGGTGTAGCCGGCCCAGAGGGCGTTGCGGGCCTCGTGGTCCGGCGGCCCCACCGGCAGGACGTAGTCGAACCGGCCGTGGCGCAGGAACGCCGGGTCCAGGGCGGCCACCGAGTTGGTGGCGCAGACGAGCAGTCGGCCCTCCCGGTCGCGGAACCGCACGATCGACTTGAGGAGCTCGTTGACCACGCCTACCGACGCGGGATCGGCGAGGCTGCGGGTGCCGGCGACCTCCTCGACTTCGTCGATGAAGACCAGCACGTGGTCCAGCTGCGCCATCTCCTCGAAGCGGCGGCCGAGCCCCGTGGCGAGCCCGTCCTCCGAAGCGATCCGCGAGGGGAAGAACTCTACGAACGGCCAGCCGAGCCGGCCGGCCACGGCCTTGGCGAAGGTGCTCTTGCCCGTGCCCGGCGGGCCGAACAGCACGACCGCGCGCGGCGGTTCCACCCCGTGGGCGTCCGCGAGTTCGGGATTGGCCAGCGGCAGCACCAGTCGCCGTTCGATGAGCCGCTTCTCGTCGGCCATCCCCGTGAGCTGCCCCCAGAGGCGGGCCTCGGGCACCACCGCGCCCAGCGAGGCCAGCACCGTCGTGCCCTGGCCGGTCACCGCCTGCGGTTTCTCGAAGTAGGTGAGCCCCCGGTGAGGACGGAACCCGGAGTTGCCCAGCGCCGCGGCGCCGGTCTCCTCCTCGGGCAGCAGGGCCGCGACGACTCGCGCCCCGGCATCCTGCAGTCGGTGCTCCAGCGCGGACAGCAGCGCCGTCCCCAGCCCGAGGTTCCGCCAGGCGGGGTGCAGCGCGATCCGCAGCACCCAGGCCCGGTCCCCGTCCACCCGGCCCACCGCCGTGCCCACCAGACGCCCGTCGGCCACCGCGACGACGCTCGGATTCTGCGCCTGCAGCGCGGCGACGAGCTCGGAGAGCCGGAAGACGGCGGGTCGGTCCGTGGTGGCGCTCTCACCGTCGAGCCGCACCACCGCTTCGAGATCGTCGGGAGTGAATTCCCGAACGTGCCACACCGCCATACCGAGCCTCGAACGCCACGATTCCGGGGCTTCCATCATCGTCCCTCCACCGCCCACCCGCTCGCCCGGAGGGCGGAGCCGCGGGTGCGATCCGTCGGCCAAGGGGCCCTGGCGCCCCTCGGTCCCCTCGGTCGTTCCAGGCCGCTCAGGATCACGTCCAGCGCGAACTCGAACATTCCGGGAGTCGGGGGCGCTTGCGCCGCTCGACCGCTACCAGGCTCTGGAAGGTCAGCGACGGCAACGGCACCGTGTACACGTTCGACTCGCCCACCACGGCGGGTCTCGCCGCCAGTACCGACTTGGGCGCCCTCAAAGCGTCGAATTCCTTGCCTCGCGGTCAGGAGGCTCTGCCAGGAGGCGCAGGCGGCCTCCAGGCGGCCGCCTTTCGGGTTCCGTGCCGCCTGCGCGGCGGCGTCGACCGCCGTCGGGGCGTGGGCCCCAGCAACCCGCCCGCCGCCACCACGACCGCCGTCGCGTGTCCGCTGGGCACGGAGGCCGTCACCTTCGCCCCAGGGCTGAAACTGGCCGTCCCGCCTCCGGTACCCCTCAACCCGTCCGTCCCCCTCGGCGCGAGCGGCGCACTCGCCGCCTGCGTGTCGCTCGACCTGCACCACACCTCGGGAACGATCACGTTCACCGGCAGCGGGCCGCTCACCTGCCCGGGCGGCAACTCCACCGGAAGCGGGCGGGTCACGTGGTCTGATCCCGGCACCACCCCCTCCGACTTCACCTTAACCGGCGGGGGCGGTACGCCCCGACGGCGTGACCGTCCTGCCCCTGTCCGGCAGTGTGGCGGCCGGCCGTCAGGCGCCCGGCGCACAGATCGGCGCCTGGCGCACCACCGAGCCCCACGCCGTGCGTCACCACCGTTCCACGCCCGATTCACTCGGTGCTCGGCTCGTGTTAGCGTCCGATGATCCTGATCCGAGCTGCGCCCAGGCCCGTCGGCCGGAGCGCAGCTCCATGGGGCGATCGGCGAGGGGGCACCACCATGGCAGCACCGGAGACGAATCGGCGGACGGCGGAGCAGCGGACCGGGTGGGCTGCCGGGCGGACGACCACCGCACCACCCCGAGCAGGACGTTCGGCGAGGGTCCTGGTCACCGATCTGGACGGCACGCTGCTCGGCGGCGACCGGGCCGACCGCCGCCGGCTGCACGACGCCCTGGCCCGGCACCCGGAGGTGACCGTGGTCTTCGCGACCGGCCGGGGGCTCTCCTCAGTACGCGAGGTGCTGCAGGAGCCGCTGGTGCCCAGACCGCGCTGGATCATCGCCGATGTCGGGGCGAGCGTCATCGACGGCACCGACCAGAGCCCGGTCGCGGACCTGCAGCACCGACTGCGCAGCGGCTGGCCCGGGGCCGAACGCGTACGGGCCGCGCTGCGGCGCTTCCCGGCGCTGGTCTACCAGCACGGCGTGGCTCAGGACGGCCGCTGCTCGTTCCACCTGCGCCCGGACCAGCTGACCCCGGAACTCACCGAGACCGTCCGGGCGCTGGGCTGCAGCTGGCTCTACTCGGCGGACCGCTACTTCGACGTGCTCCCGCCCGGTGCGAGCAAGGGCGGCGCGCTGGCGGCGCTGGCCGCCCAGCAGAACTGGCCGATGAGTTCCGTCCTGGTCGCCGGTGACTCCCTCAACGACCTGTCGCTGTACGGGCTCGGCGCGCACGGTGTGATCGTCGGCAATGCCGAACCCGCCCTGCTCGCCGCCGTCCCCGACGACCGAGCCGTCCACCGGCCCGACCGGCCCGGCGCCGCCGGCATCCTGGCTGCCCTGCAAGAGCTCGGCTGGATCGAGCGCGACTATCCACTCGTGGTCGGCTACCACCGCCCGCCCGTCCGCCTGACACCCGGCGGCTGGCGCCCGCCGGCGAGCCCGAACGGCATCCTGCCCACCCTGCGCAGCCTGTTCGCCGCCAACCCCCAGGCGATCTGGGCCACCGCCGCCGTTCTCGGACCGCACGCCCGTGCCGGCCGCCTGGACGGGCACGACACCGGTCTGCCGCTCTCCTTCGTCCCGCTGACTCCCGCCGAGTGGGCCGCCTACTTCCACCGAGCGTGCAAGGAGACGCTCTGGCCGGTGCTGATGTCGCAGCCCCGGCGGCTGCGCTTCGACCCGGAGACCTGGACCGGTTACCGCGAGGTGAACGCCCGCTTCGCCGACCACATCGCCGCCCGCGCGGCACCGGGCGCCACCGTGTGGCTGCACGACTACAACCTGTGGCTCGTTCCCGGGCTGCTCCGCCCGGTCCGCCCCGACCTGCGGATCGGCCTGTTCCACCACACCCCGTTTCCCGCGCCCGAGGTCTTCGCGGTCCTGCCCACCGCCGCCGAGATCCGCGCCTCGCTGAGTCACCTGGACTGGGCCGGCTTCCACACCGAGACCTTCGCCGAACACTTCCGCCGGACCCTCGTCGCAAGCCCGGGCGCGGCCCGCGTCGACGTTCCGCGGATCGGTGTCCACCCGCTCGGCATCGACCGCGAGGCCATCGCCTCGGCGGCCCGGGCCAGCGTCCGTACCCGTTCCCCGGCCCGCACGGAGGCCCCTACCGACCGTCCCCGTCCCGGCTCGGCCGACGGGCCGCTCGTGCTCTCCGTCGAACGGCTCGACTACGCCAAGGCCCCCGTGCAGAAGGTCGATGCCGTCGCGGCCCTGCTCGCCCGGCGTCCCGAGCTGCGGGGACGACTGCGGTTCCGGCTGGTCTGCCCGCCTCCCGAGCCCGGAATCACCTCGTACGACGTGACCCGGCAAGTGCTGGAGAGCCGCATTGCTGAGGTCAACCAAGCCTGGGGCAAGAGGAGTTGGAAGCCCATCGAGTATCTTCCGCGCAGCCTGCCCTTCACCGAGGTGATCGACCACTACCTCGATGCCGACGTGCTCTGGGTGACCTCCCTGCAGGACGGGATGAACCTGACCGCGAAGGAGTTCATCGCGGCCCAGCGGGCTGTCGGCCGCTCCGGGGTGCTGGTGCTCTCCCGCCACGCGGGAGCAGCCGCCCAACTCGGAGCCGCGGCGCTGCTCACCGACCCCCACTCACCCGAGGACCTGGCGGACACCCTGCACCGGGCGCTGACCCTCGGGTCCGACGAGCGCCGTCGGCGATTGGAACGCCTCGCCGACCTGCTCGGCGACGACCATCCCGCCGTCTGGGCCGCCGGTATCACCGCCGCCATCCGCGGCGACGACTCCCCGGATGCCTCCCGGGAGGGCTCCGACGCCATGTCGGTCGCCGAGCGGTGACGGTGCGCGGAGCCCGCCGTCGGCGCTCGTGCGCCGGAACCGGCGGCGCAGGCTGCTGGAGGGGCCCCACCGGTGTGACGTCGCCACGTCCCGCCCGCATGCGTGTGCGGTGTTCTGACCGGCGACGGGCCGCCCCCGGGTAGGACACCATTCGTTCCGTGCCGTCACGCCGACACGGCTCCCTGCCTCGTCGGCAGCCGAGCGGATTGTCGGGGGGTAATCACCATGCATGCCGCCGCGAGATCTTGACGGACGGGCAGGACGCCGGAGACCTCTCCTCATGGCGACGGATCGCGGTTCGGAGTGTCCCGTGTCGCCCGGGTCCCGTGTCGCCCGGCCGGCCGTCGCCCCCGGCGGGCGGTACTACGCGAAGGACGGCCTCCGGCCGAAGGGGCGGCGCCGCGGGCGGGCGGCGGTCGTGGCGTCGTCACGCTTCGCCATCCCGGCCAGCCGGTCCGCCTGGTGGTCGGTCAGCCGGGGCGGCGGGCCCGAGCCGTTGTCGGCGCGGCTGAGGAGTGGGATCAGGGCGGTGACGAGTGTCAAATAGTCGCTCATTCCAAGGTTCCTTTCGGTCTTCATCCTCTGACCTCAAGGGTGACGTATCGTCATGACGACAGTTTTGCAGGCGTGTCTCGTGTTGGTGGCCGTGAGGTGGACGTCAGGCCCTGGACGTTACCGGGGGCCGCGCGAGTGTTACGGCATGCGTGATGCGGGAGTCTGGAACGTCGACGAATCAGGCAGGCGGCACGGCGTACGGATCCCCACGGCCGTGACCCGGCGGGACGACCCGCGGGCCTTGGTCGGGCCGGCCGGGGGAGTGGAACGCGACGACGCGGCCGCCGACGAGCAGTTCCGACATGCAGCCCCGCTCCACCAACCTCGCCGGAGGGCTGCGGCCACCTTCCCCGCCCGTAGCCGGACACCACCCCTGCCCCGTCCGGCGCCGTATCGCCGACGTCACCGCCGGCCCGGTGGCACCGTCGGTTCTTTCGGGTCAGTGGCCTGCGGCTTGATGCGGGGCATGTGACTTGATGCGGGGTATGTGACATGAGCGGCCCCGTATCCAGCCGACAGGCGCGAGCGCCACGGTCTGGCGACAGCGCCCCGCCAAAGCCACAGAGCCGGCCCGGGCGCTGGGGCGCGGTGACGCGGTTCGTGGTCGTGGAGCAAAAAGGCCGCCCCCGCATTTCTGCGGAAACGGCCCACGCCCTGCATGGAAGCTGAGCTGATCAGCAGGATTTGTACCTGCACCCCCGACGCCCAAGCGATCCCGCTATCCCTCGACCGAAGGGCCGGGTCGAGATTTCGCGATCACGAGCCACAGAATCAGGGCTCCTGCTTCTCTGATCTGCATCTGCACCTCCTCGTGATCGTCCTGCCGGTAAGTCCTCCGGCGCTGTCCAGGTTACTCCGGGAAGGCACGAATTGGGGCAATTCAGCTGCACCGGCGGTGGACCGCAACGCGGGCCGCAGCCGCAGCCGATGCTTACAGGATCGATCTGGTTCGGGTGTCGCGGGGTGACAGCCGGGGCGAGGCTCAGACGACAGGACGCCGGTGTGGCGCTCGCGCGGCCGCGTCGGACAAGGCAGGAGCGCCGGCCATGAAGGGGGCCGCCGTAGGGATGGAGGTGCCCGTGGCGGAATCGGCACAGGAGAACCGCAGGGCCGCGGTGGACCGGTCGGAGGGCTTCGGCGGGCGGCTGCCGGGCCAGTTGTTCGACCGGGTTCACGAGATGGCGCCGCAGCTCGTCGCCCCGCTGGTGGAGGAGGAGGTGCGTGCCTGCTCTGAGATCGCGCCCCGGGAAATGCCCCCGCCATCGGCGCGCACCCTGCGCGGACCGTGGCAGCAGCTCTCGGGGTGGCCTGGCCCCCTGGGGTGTCGGTCGCCGGTCTGGTTCGTGGCGGAGTCCACCGGTCGCGGTTGATGGACGTTCCCCGGCTTCTTGTGGCGGGACGTGGCCATCGGCATCAGCGGGCTGGCCCTGGCCTCGCCGAGGCGGGTAGGGGACTGGCCTGTCCGCGCAGCCGACCGGCGGCTGCGGCAGCCAGACTGTTCGTCCCGGTGTGCTTCGGCGCTTCCGTGGTCGTCATCTCGGCATCTCGGCGCGGGAGCGGCGCCGTTGAGGACGAGGTTGGTGATCTGCCGGCTGGCTTGTTCCGTGTTGAGCCGGTTGGTGTCGCCCGATGCCATGCGGGCGAGCACGGGGAGACGAGGACGTCGGCAAGAAGGTCGAGGTCGATGTCGGGACGGATCATGGTGACCGGGCCCAGAGCAGGCCACCCGGCCCGCTGCGCCTGCACCCATCGGCCGAGCGGCTCACCCTCGAACACCGGTCCAACGGCAAGGTGGTCCAGTCGACCAAGCCGTCGGAGGCCAGCCACCACAGCCGGGCGCTGGCATAGGCACGCTGCCGGTCGGCCGGCCCGATGTACCGGGTCCGGCGGGGAGTTCGCCGTACTCCGGGGTGTCCGCGCTTGTACGGTGTGGGTGCGGTCGCCGTGTGGTCGAGCCGCCCAAGCGCCTATGGGACCCGACCGAGGCAACCGTGGAACGGCCCGTTCCCCAGCCTGACTGGATGCCTCCCAAACCCGAAGTCAGCTCGCGGCGCGGCACCGTCGTGCGTGCCACCGTCCGGACGCGGGTGCGAGTCCGTGGAAAGATCCCCCGCCTCCACTGCCACATGACGGCGGGTCGACGACGTTAGAAAGACATGGACCACTCAACGAGCGCGGAACAGCCGGCCGAGCCGGTGCCGCCCGACTTCCCGGCCTTCGCGGTGTCGCGGGGCCGACACCTGTTGCGCACCGCCTTCCTGCTCACCGGCGGCGACGCCCACCTGGCCGAGGACCTCCTTCAGGAGGCACTCGGGCGCATCTTCGTGAAGTGGCGCCGGATATCCCGCCTGGACAACCCGAGCGGGTACGCCCAGACCGTGCTGGTGAACACCTTCCTGTCGTACCGGCGGCGGCGCAGCAGCTCGGAGCGGGTGACCGACACCCTCCCGGACATCGCGGTGGACGGCCCGGACCCGACGCTGCGGCTGACCCTGCTGCGCGCCCTCGGCGAGCTCCCGGCGCAGGACCGGGCGGTGCTCGTGCTGCGGTTCTGGGAGGACCGCAGTGTCGAGGAGACCGCCGCGGCGCTACGGCTGAGCAGCACGGCGGTGCGCTCGCGCAGCAGCCGGGCACTGGCCCGAATGCGCGCCACGCTCGGCGAGAGCCTCGGCGCCGACGGGCAGGCCGCCGGCGGCGGCAGTACCGGCGGCGACACCGGTGGCCGCACCACAACGGATCCCACTGGCAGGAAGGCGGCGCTCGGTCGTGTCCTTTGAGGATGAATTCGCCCAGGCCCTGCGCGGCGCCGTGGCGCTCGCGCCCGAACCGGGGCTGCACACCCTAGCGGCCGCCGCGCAACGTCGCGGCCGGCGGCGGCGCAACCAGCGGCGGGCCCTGGCGGTCAGCGGGCTGGCAGCCGTGCTCGTGGTCGCCGTGAGCCTCACCGCCGTCGTCGGTGGCGGCTCGCACGCGGCCCGCCCGGCCACCGAGCCGGTGCGGCCGATGACCGCCGAGGAGTCGGTCGGCCTGTTCACCTCGCTGCTGCCACCGGGGAAGTCCCGCGTGCTGTTCGCCGCGACGCCGGCCGAGGCGGGCCCGAACGGCGACCGGTACCAGACCGGGGGCACGGTGCTGTTCGACGACGGCAAGGGGGAGAGCATGATCTCCTACACCGTCAGCCGCACCGAACTCACCCCGGAGGCGGGCGCCGTCTGCATGGACGGCTTCAGTGAACCCCAGGAGGCCTGTGAGCGCGCCGTCGACACCGACGGCTCCGCGCTGGTGGTCGACAAGCTCAAGGACCGGAACTCCGACAGCCACCGCGAGTGGCGCGCCACCTGGGCGGCGCCGGACGGCCGACGGGTGACGATCATCGAGCACAACGGGCAGCCGGCCACCCCCAACCGGGAGAACCCGCCGCTCGACGCCGAGCAGCTGCGCGCCCTGGTGACCGCGCCGGCCTGGGCGCGGCTCTTCGACGCCCTGCCGGCGCGGGACACCGCGCCCAAGCCACCGACGCCCGAGCCCGGTCCGAAGGCGGAGGATCTTCTGGCGGCGCTCGTCCCGCTGCTCCCGCCGGGTGCCGTGCCCTCCGGGCAGGACGGCCGGAACGGGCCGCACCTCACGGTGACGTACGAGGGGCGCACCAGCATGCTCTCGGTCAGTGTCACCGAGCCGGGCGAGCGGGGCGTCAAGGACAAGGAGTACGCCGAGGCGGAGGGATCGGCGGGCCCGCTGGCGGTCCGGGAGCGCCGGCCGGACGGCAGCACCGTCGTCACCAACATGTTCGGCAACGGCAAGACGGCGGTCGACCCGGTCCTGCACTGGGCGGCGGCGGTCCACTACGCCGACGGCCGGGCCATCGAGATCAACGAGTGGAACGGGGAGAACGGCTACACCTTCCGCCCGGGAAACCCGGCACTCGGCGTCGACCAGCTCAAGGCGATCGTCACCGCCCCGGTCTGGCTCCGCTGACCCGGGGGCCTCCCACCGCCGCCCGGGGAGCAGCGGTGCGAGGCCCCGGCCGCCACCGCTCCACCGGCCCCGGCCGCCCC
This sequence comes from Kitasatospora sp. NBC_01246, assembly GCF_036226505.1. NCBI lineage: Bacteria > Bacillati > Actinomycetota > Actinomycetes > Kitasatosporales > Streptomycetaceae > Kitasatospora > Kitasatospora sp. NBC_01246. The sequence continues at coordinate 8,660,429 of NZ_CP108484.1, forward strand.
CCGACCCGCGAAGCCCCCGGGCCCGAGGCCGCGCTGGCCGCAACCGCCCGTACCCGACGCGTCCGGCTAGGGTCGTTCGAAGTACTGCAGGACGCCGCCGACCGAGAAGCACACCGCGCCGGCGAAGGTTCCCCAGTTCGCGATGTCGGCGTTGAGCGGACTGCCGGTTTCCGGGCGGGTGAAGGCGGCCAGCGCCGACGCCATGAAGAGCACGGACCCGACCTGGTCGACCACCACGATCCACCAGCCGAGGTTGCGCGCGTGCAGGCACGGGGGGCCGTGACAGGCCTCGACCAGGGCGAGATGTCCGGAGATCAGGAACAGCGCGCACCCCACCATGTCGGGGGCCCAGACCAACCGGTTGACCTGCTGGGCCGAAAGCCCTTGAAGGAACGAGTCCAGCAGGTTCACGCCGAAAACGAGGGTGCCCACGAACAGGACGAAGGTGCTCAGCCAGTCGATCCGCGTGGGCTCGTAGCTCCACCACCGCCAGCCACCCGTCACCAGCGAGTCCGTGTCACCCGAGCGGCGCGGGGCGTTGACCGCCTGGAGCAGCGAGGTGTAACCGCCGGTGTTGAAGAACAGGCCTCCCGCGAAGTAGATCGAAGCGGCCGCGGTCGCGCCGGCCGAGCCGATCTCGGTGACGGCTGCCCCCAGGGCGAAGAGGGCACCGCCGAGCGTGAACGCGACGGCCGCGACGGTGTTGAGGATGCGCAGCCGATGAAGTGCCGTGTCGTCCGCGGTGCGCGGCGGACCCTCCGTCCCTTCCTCGGCGCGGATCCTGAGCGTCCCGCGCTTGCGAGCCAGGCGCGACTCCCAGACGGCCGAGCCTCCCTCGGCCGGCCGCCAGGTGAGCCGGGTGGTGAACGGTCCGGCGCCTTCGGCGCGCTCGTCGGGGTGATCCACGGTCCGAGCCTAGTCCCACGTGCTGCCCCAGCCCGGGACCGAGGGCATGTCATCGTCGGGTGGGCGCGGGAGGCGGCGTGGTCAGGCCACTGGTCGTAGTCGCGAGCGAGGCGTCGGTGGAGCACAAGGGTGGCGGTGGCGGTCGGACCGCCTCGACCGTCGCCGCGACCTCCCCACGTCACCGAGCCGCGCCTGCGCCTCGGAACCGGTCTCGCACCGACCCTCAGCTGATGGTCCGCCAGGTGTCGGGGAGGGGCTGGAGACAGACCTCGCGGTGTGCTCGGGGTTGTCCCCGCCGAACGCCTCCCGGTCCGGCCGGCGGCGCTCTGCTCGACCGGCAGCAGTCGGCGCCCACCGGGCCGAGGGGGCACGTAAGCGTCGACGGCGGACTCGGAGAAGCCCAGGGAGAGCCTGCGGCGGCCCGTCATGATCGCCAGTCTCGCAGACGCGGCCGCGGAGGTCGGACTGCGATCACCGGCGGTGCCCTGGCCTGGCTGGAGGGTCAACGGTGAGGGCCCGGGCGGCGGCCCCGGGTCCTCGCGGAGAGGTCGTGTGATCAGGCCTGGCAGGCCTGGCGTCCGGTGTCGCCACCTGGTCCGGCGCAGAGGGAGGGCGTTGTCCTTGCCGCCGGCCTTGGGGTGAGACGGGGTAGTACACGGTGTCGTCGAACGGGCGCCGCAGCCTCGGGACGAGGTGTCAGAAGAACGTCCGGAAAGCATCGCCCACCAGCGTTCTGAGTCCTGGCAACCTGATATCCCCGCCAAACGCAGAGGAGCAGCTGCTCGAGAGGGCTGCATCGCCGCTTCGGTACCTCTGGGCCAAGGATGGATTCACGGAGGAACTATGAGGTCAACGGCCGGACGCCGTGCTGCGGTACTCGCAACGATTGCAGCACTGACCGTCGGCGTGCTCGCCACGACAGCGGGAAGTGCTTCAGCCGACGACTATGTTCCGATCAACGTCGGGCATTGGGTTGGCCTCTACGACGCTCCCAACACTCAGTCCAAGGACCCCGACGGGTGGGCCGACGTTCCTCCGGGTGGTGCGATCATCGCCCAGTGCTGGACTGTCGGCGAGAGCGTCGGGAACTACGGCAACACGTGGTACCGCACGAACCGGATCTACTGGAACGACGGGCATGGATGGACCAACATATCGCCCTCCGTCTATGTCTTCGCCGGGTATGCGGACGGCAACGCGCGCTCGGTGAACCGGGATCCCAACATTCCCCGGTGCTGACGGCACCCGCCGTTCGGCCGGCCTCTGGGACGGCCTGTCGCCGGGGGCAGTGCCCTCCTTCCACACCAGCCGGCACAGGTCGTGCCGGTACTGCTTGGTCTCCATGGCGACGCGGCCCCGGTCGGTGGCGAAGTAGTACTGGTACCACCAGGTGTGCTCGGTCTTCGTCGGCAGCGGGTTCTGCTGCGAAGGGAGGTTGACGATGAGGTAACCGCTCGCCGCCACCAGGGCCTTGACCCGTTCGGGCCACAGCGTCGAGATGGTGCCGGCGGCGCGAGAGCCCCGGTCGAATCCGGCCGGCACGGCCTTGTGGATCTTCAGGGCGCCCATCAGGGCGATGACGTCGAGGGCGATCGCGGACTGCTGCCCGGTGCGGACGGTCGTGGGGAGACAGGAAGTGCGTGGTGCCGTGGCCTCGCAGGTACGGCACGATCACCCGGTAGCCGGCGTCCGCCAGCAGTGGCGCCACGTCGAGGAAGCCGTGGATGTCGTAGGGCCGGCCGTGCAGGCAGATGACCACGGGTTCGTGCTTCGGCCCGGCCTCGGCGTAGCCGATGTCGAGCACGCCGGCCCGGACCCGCTTCAGCTCGGTGCACGTGGTGTGCGTGCCCGGGGTGATAGTCGGGACGACCGGGGCCGGGCGGCCGGGCCGGTCGGAACCGGCGGCGAAGGCGGCGGGGGCGGTTGATGCCGCGCGGATCGACACGGCCGTGGCCCCACGCCGAGACCGACCGCCTTGTGAAGGTACGCCTGTTGATCATGTCTGATCCTTCCCGAAGACTCGTTGATGCCTCCACTGTTCTTCGGCCATCGGCCCGACGCAGCAGTCACATGACGTCCAGACGCGCGAAGGCGCTCGCGGACGCAGGAAGGACCTGCCGGGCCGCCATGTTCAGTCATTCGACTGTTTCCGCCGAGCGGCCGCTCGGTGATCTTCGAAGGAGCGCCGCGATGCCGGCGGAGCGTCGTGTGTGCAACCGGAGTCTGGTCCTGAAGCAAACCCCGTCATCCTCATCCACGGTGCGTGGTTCCACAGATCCTCATGGGGGGGGCTGGGCTGGGCCGAACGGTTCACCCCGCACGGTCACGCGGTGTGCGTCCCGAGCTGGCCCGGTGAGGCCCCCACCGTCGAGCAGGTCCGCCGCGATCCCGGCCCGCTGCGCGACCTCGGACTCACCGCGCTCACCGCCCACTACGAGACGATCGCCGCGCTCGTCCCGGGCGGCAGCGCGCCCGACACGGCGGGCGGGGTCGGCACCGTGACCGACTGGCGACCGAGGTGGAGTTCCTGCTGCCGGGCGGCCGGCGCAAGGTACGCCCGACCGGTGAAGCTCCGGTACCGCCAATCAGTAGGATTGCTGCGGCCGACCTCCGCGCGGCCGGGTCGAGGACCGCAGCGAGCCGTCAGGAACGGCCTCCAGCGCGCGAGTCGGGTATCTGGAACGGATGTGGACATGGCTGGTCCGGTGGGTGCCGTCGTGCTCTTGTCGAGCGAGGAGTTCATCGCGGGTGTCGAGGAGGTCGCCTCGCGTTTCGACGCGGCGACCTACCCGCAGCGGGAACTCCCCGCCGACGACTGGGCCGTTCTGACAGCGGCGGGTGTGCTGCTGCCGGTGCTGCCGGCCGAGTACGGGGGCCGTGACAGCCATGTGGAGATGTGTCGCGTCGTCGAGGTCCTGGCCGAGCAGAACCTGGCCGTCGCCGTCTACACGGCGATCGTCACCGGGCTGGCGCTGCGGCCGGTGGTGCGCTGGGCGGGGGAGGAGGCCAGGCGCGAGATCCTGCCCCGGTTCGCCGGTGTACGGGCACCTGCGGCGGGTTTCGCCTCCACCGAGCCGGGGTGCGGCTCGGCGATGTCGGGCCTGACCACCGTGTTCGAGGAGGTTCAGGGCGGTTACCGGATCCGCGGCCGGAAGCACTGGCAGGCGCTGAGCGCCACCGCGTCGTGGTGGGTGGTCGTCGCCAAGCGGGAGGGTGACGGCGGTCGCGAGTACGCCTGCTTCCTCATGGAGCGCGGCGACGGGTTCCGTACCGCGCAGCGCTACGAGGCGCTGGGCCTGAAGGTGATCGACTACGGGATCAACGACATCGACGCCTTCGTCCCCGCACACCGGCGCCTCGACGCCGGGGCGGGGAACCTGAGCTCGATGGTGGACATCTACCTCGCGGGGCGCGCACTGATCGGGGCGTTGGCCTTCGGCTTCCTGAACCGCATCGCCCGCGAGGCACGCGCCTACGCCGACGCCCGCGTCATCGGGAGGGCCCCGCTGTCGGCGATCGGCTTCGTCCGCCACCGGCTCGGAGCGATCGACAGCGCCCGCACGGTCTGCGCGGCGCTCAACCACTACGTCCGGACGGCGCTGGACCTCAGGACCGACCTCACCCCGGCTTTCCCCGCCATCCAGGCCGTCAAGACCGTGGCCACCGAGTTGATGGTCAGCTGCGCGAACCACTACCAGCAACTTGCCGGCGGTGAGGGCTACCGGTCCGACTCGCCGACGAACATCGCCGCCCAGGCGTTCTTGGACTCCCGGGTCTTCACCGTCTTCGACGGCACCAACGACCTGCTGAGCCAGCAGCTCGCCCAGTACTGCGTGGACAGCTCGGACGGCCTCGTCCTCAGTGCCTTCCTGGCCGTCTGGGCACCGACCGCGCCCGCCGTCTCGGCGCACGGCTACGACCTGAGGTTCCTGGACCGCGAACTCCGCCAGGAGCACTCGGTCCTGGCCGGGCGGGTGATCGCCTACGTCTTCGCCGCGGCCCGCGTCCTGGAATGGGCCGCCGAGACGGGTGCCGACGCCAACCGCGCCCGCACGGCAGCCGAGTTCCTCACGGCCGACATCGACCGCGTCCGCGTGGAGTTCGACCTCCTGGACCGCCTCACGGCCAACGGCTGAACCGCGGCCCACCCGGCCCCGCCCCCCGCACGGACGGCAGCGGAGGCCGCGTCTGCGGATGCCTTGTCCGGTCCTCGTCCGGTCCTTGCCCCGACAGAGGCCCTCCCCCCAGCGGGGGAGGGCCTCCGGGCGTTCCCCGGGCACCCGGGCGGTGGCAGTGGCCGCAGCCCGCACCCCGGTCAATCGGCCCGGGTGCGGGCCTGCCCGCTGTCGCTGCCGTGCCGGGCCGACGGTCGGGGCGGGGATCGGACCGCTGCCCGGCCGCGGTCAGCCGAGGCCGCGGGCGTCCTGCTTCAGCGCGGTGTCCACCGTCAGCGCGGTCGCCACCACGAGGCTGAGCAGCGGGTCGGCGAGCGGGCGGTGGATCTGGAGAACGTAGTTGTCGGCCGTGGTGAACATCGTCTTCGCCAGGCCTTCCCAGGTCTTGGTGATCCGGGCGATCTCGGTGTCCGTCTCGTCGACGATGGAGAAGTTCCAGGCCCGCCAGTTCTCGGCCTTGACGGCGCCGACCTTCTGCCCGCCGACCTCCATCGCGAAGTTGATCTTCCCGATGGCATTCTGCTGGACGATCTGGCCGACCTCCTGACCGTCCGGACGCTGCACGATCACCCGCGACTTGATGAGCTTCGCCGGGCGGGTCAGCAGTAGCACCGGGCTGCCCTGCGCGTCACGGATCTCCAGCTTGTGGGTCAGGTACTGGTCGAGCGAGGAGAGCAGCCGGACGACCTTGCGCAGGGCGCTCTGGCCGACCTGAACCACCGACCCCAGGGCGGCCCCATGCTGGTCGAAGACCGCGTACTCGTTGGTCAGCTCGATCAGCTTGGCCTTCTGGTTCACCACAAGGACCGGCTCGGAGAAGAGGGTGCCGCCGCCACCGGAGACCGGCCCGACGCCAGCCTGCCGCTGCACCTGGCGCTGCACCTTGGCGGAGTCGTCGACCGGAGCGGCCGACTGCCCGGGGAAGCCGGGGGTGTTCGTGTTCTGGGACATGGCGGGCAGGCTAGGCTCAACCCTCGCCCGGTAGCCAGGTCGTTTCGGCTCGACCCGGTCCGCCGCGGACTGCTGATCGGGCCCGCGACCTGCAAATTCGGCTGCCGCGAGCGCAGTTGGCCGACCATCCGACAGTAATGATGTGTCCGATGTCACACCCGGGGAGCGCGCTGCGCGGCGCCCCGCCGCCCATGGCCGCTGGCCCTGGACCTGGCACGGCACCAGCTCTTCGGCTGTGCCTGCCGACCGACGGGGCGACAGCTCGCCGACCTCGAAGCGCGCTCCGAGCACCCGGCAAGCCCGACGAGTGCGATCCGAGCTGCTCCATCGGCCGGTCACCTGGAGCGGCACCCCGATCCCTGTCGTGGCTTTCGGGTCGCCCCACGAGCCCGGACGGTCGGCCGCGGCGCACAGTCGGGGGATCGGAGGTTCCCCGGGCCACCGGCCTACTGCAACGGTGCTTACCGTGATGAGGCTTCAGCTCTTGGGCTGTGGCCTCGTCTCTTGTAGTGGCCGGTCCGGGCCTGGTGTCGGCGTCGGCGGCGCCATCGGGACCAGTGCAGGACGTGGTGATAGGGCTCTTTGAATCTCCCCACCCTGCGCTCGGTTATTGGCCAGACCTGCTCACTCGACCTCCCCACCTTCGAGGGAGGTCGAGTCGGTTCTTTGGCCGGTGGTCAGAGCTGTCCCGTGATCTGGTGACTGAGTTGTTCGAGGAACTCCTTCAGGCTGGCTGAGACGACCTCGAAATCGGCCAACCAGGAAGCCGAGGTTGATCTCAAGACCCGTCCGTCGCCTCCGACCGCGAACAGGTGCCCCCCGCCGTCGCTGGCGAAGACTGGTGCGATCCATTCGCCCTCGATCGCAGGAGGGCCGTACTCGCGGAAGTGCTCGGCGACCGTGGTGGGTGGGTGGATGAAGTAGCCGTTGTCGACATCGGGCAGCGAAGCTTCGCTGATCTCTTCGTAGAGCGTGGTCAGATCGGACGGGATGGGTGTCAGGTCTACGAGTGCGGCCAATGCCTCGTGGCTTTCGGCTGTAGCTGGCGTCACGGTGTTTTCGCCGGGTGGGAAGCCATGTGTCGTCAGGAACGACTGCGTCAGCTTCGCGAGCGCCGCGTCGGCATCCTCCGCCCAGGCTCGGACCCAGTCTGCGTCAAGCCGTTCACCTGGCACGTTTCCCCCTTCAAGGCCCACGAGACCCGGCGCTTGCGGGTCCGGAAGAACATATCGGAAGCGTCCATAAGCGGAGCGGTCTGAGGCGGGCTCTTCCGATCCTCCGCTCCGACGTTGGCCAAACCTGCTCGGGTGATCTCCCCACCCATCGTGTGATCTCTCCCGGCGTGTCCGGTTGGTTCGCATCCGGCGCGGTGGCCGGCGTTTCGTAGTACTCCTGGGAGAACCAGAGGTCCACTCGCGTTTGGAGCCGTCGATGACCGTTCGCCGTGTCGTTCCCAACATCCGGTCGGAGGCCGCGGAGGAGAGTCGGCAGTTCTACGGCCTGCTGGGCTTCGAGGAGGTCATGAACCACGGCTGGATCATGACGCTCGCCTCCCCGGCCAGCCCGGCGGCGCAGATCAGCGTCATGACCGAGGACAGGACCGCGCCGGTCACACCCGACATGAGCGTCGAGGTGGACGACGTGGACGCGGCCTACGCGCTCATGCGGGAGAGCGGTGCCGAGATCGTTCACCCCTTGCAGGACGAGGAGTGGGGCGTGCGACGGTTCTTCGTCCGCGACCCCAGCGGGCGGGTGGTCAACGTGCTGGGCCACCGCTGACCGTGCGTCCCGCGCGGCGACCGGGCCGGTCCCGCCAGGCGTCGCGCGGCACCGCTCGGGCGTGTCCGGCACCGCCCGGGATCCGCCGAGCGCGTAGACAGGGTGACGGTGTGTCACTAGTGTCCCACCGCAGGGGAGTGGAGTCGCTCGAAGCGGATGGGGGCAGCGGTGTTCACGGTTGCTGGGCAGCACTACACGGCACGGGAACTTCTCGCCAGGATCGCGGGGTTGGCGGCGGAGAAGGGCACCGATGTGCTCTGGCACGACGGTTACGTCGCCGCACTGCCGGAGCTGGCTGAGGCCGGCCGGACGGAGTTCGCCTCGCTGGACGCCGTCCTGGTGGGCCTGGGCGGCTGCCTCGTCGGCGGTGACGGCTACGCCTACGCCTACCGGGGGCAGGTGGACCTCACCGCGCGCAGCATCCTCGCCGGAAGGCCCGTGTTCGAGAACAGCGGTCGGGACAAGACGTTCAACCGGCTGAACTGGGTGCAACAGGGGCACGGGGACGACGCCTTCCTTCGGCTGCGCACCGGCAGTTCGCCGTACAGCGCGGTGCGCGACCTGGTGGACCACTCCGCCGCCTGGACGCTGGACTGCGCCACGTTCGTGCAAGCCGTCCAACTCGGCGCGTGGGCCGCGGCGGTCGGGAGCGAGGCGTTCGACCGGCGGGTCGCGCGGCCGTTCGACCTCAAGGAGCACGGATCCACCGGGCTGACTCACCGCAAGCTCTGGTTCAGGGACTCGCAGGGCGCCGAGTTCCGGTTGCGCACCCCCGCTTCCGACCGCCTCCGAACTCTTGAGCCCGTCGACGACACGGACGAGCCGCGGTTGCTGCGCCTGGCTCCTCCGGGGAGCCGGGTGGCGTTCGTCAACGCCGACCCGAAGGCCGAAGGCAGCGACTTCGAGCGGGAGAACACCGTCAAGCTGCCCGACGGGACCTACGCCTCGCACCCGTTCGGCATCCTCTCGGCCGCGGCGACGAAGCGGGCGCTCGCACAGCAGACCGTGCTGCGTTACGGCGACGAGATCGACGCCGCGCTGGCCCGCGCGGTGGCCGGCGAGCACGACTCGATCGGTCCGGACGAGGCCCGCTCCGCACAGGAGGAGCTGGACCGGCTGCTCGCCGCCGACGACCGGAAGGCCCTGGTCACATGGATCATGGACCACCGGACCTGGACGGAGAACCTGCTGTACGACGACTTCGACGAGTACGTCCACGACCTGCTCTACCTCGGCGAGGTGGAGATCTACACGATCACCCCGGAGAGCACCGCCCGGTAGCGGCCGCCGGGCGGCGGTACGGATGACGGCTCAGCGGCCACCCCGCGGGCGTCGGATCTGTGACTCCCGCGGCCCCATGGCGTTGGAGCGCAACGAGGTCGGTGGTGGTCTTCTGCCCGGACTGGCCGGTGACCGCCGCACTCGGCGCCGCCGGCGATGCCGAGGTGCGGCGGGTGGCGGTGGTGGAAGGCGGCCGGGTGCTGGCGGCCTCCCAGGCCGCCCGGGCCGCGGGCGTGCGCCGGGGGGTGACGGTCCGCTCCGCGCAGGCCCTGATCGACGGGCTGGAGATTCACGACCGGGTACCGGACGACGAGGCCCGGCTGTTCGAACAGGTCGCCGAGGCGGGTTGGCGCACGCCCACCTGGAGGTGCTGCGGCCCGGGCTCCGCGCGATCCCGGCCCGTGGCGCGGCACGGTTCCACGGCGGCGAGGAGGCGCTGGTGGAGCGGCTCTACGACGCGGTCGAGAGCACCGGCTTCGAGTGCCGCATCGGGGTGGCCGACGGCCTGGTCGCCGCCCAGCTCGCCGCCCGGGTGCAGCTCGTGGTGCCCCCGGGTGGCAGCGCGGCGTTCCTGGCCCGGTTCCCCGTGGGCGAGGTCGCGCCGCCGCGGCTGGCTGACCCGCTGGTGCGGCTCGGTCTGGGAGCGTAGGGCGCTTCGCGGAGCTGCCCGCCGCCGCGGTCTCGGACCGGTTCGGCGCGGTGGGAGCGGCGGCGCACCGGCTCGCGCGCGGCCCCGAGGCGCGGCCGGTGGTCGCCCGTCCGGCCGGGGCCGGTCTGGTCGCCGAGGTCCGCTTCGAGAGCCCGCACACCGTGGCGCAACCGATGGTGTTCGCGGCGCTGGGGCTGGCCGAGCGGATGCACGCGGGCCAGGCCTCTGCCGGCCTGGGCTGCGAGCGGGTCGCGGTGGAGGTGGAGCGCGCCGACTCCGGACTTCCGGCGCGGGGCGGGGCCACGGTGCTCCCGGCCCGCGCCGGTCTGGCTCGCGGGGTTCAGCCGGCCAGCTGGGCCTGGAAGACGGCGCGGTTGAAGTAGGCCCTGGCGTCCCGGATGAGGCCGGCCTCGTCCAGTTCGTAGATGTTGATGCCGGACCAGTTGACCGGCCTGCCGTCCAGGGTGACGGCGGCCCCCCGCCAGGAGACCGCGACGTGGCTGCCGAGGGTGTGGGCCTCGGTGGGGGTCAGCCCGAGGAAGGGTCGGAAGGCGGGCAGGACGGAGGCGATGAAGTCGCGGATCGCGGCGCGTCCGATGATCGGCGGGGTGCCGACGGGGTCGTGGAAGACCCCGTCCTCGGCGAACGCCTTCGCCCAGGTGTCGGCATCGCCCTCCTGGGAGGCGCGGAAGAACTGCAGGATGGCCGGAGGCATGGCCGGGAACGTCATGATGGTCCTTCGCGTCGGATGCTTGACTCGTTGCGTCTGTGTCTGCTTCTGCTTCTGCTTCTGCGTGGCCGGGCGCGGCAGCGGTGGCGGTGCCCGCGCCGGGGTACGGCGGCCGTTCACCGCTGTGGGCCCGTGGGCGTGGCGACGGGCTCCGCGACGGGCGACTTCTCAAGCGGCCGGCGGCGCTCGGCGAGCCGGGCCGTGAGGGCGAGGGCCGCGGCGAGGGCGATGAGTGCGCACACCCCGGGCCAGTCCAGCAGGGCGTAGGCGCGGATGCCGAGCCAGGAGCCGGCGCAGCCGCCGAGGAACGAACACGTCATGTAGGCGGTGTTGAGCCGGCTGCGGGCCTCGGGGTGCAGCGAGAAGATGCGGGCCTGATTGGCGATCTGGCTGGTCTGCACGGCCACGTCGAGCAGCAGGAGCCCCAGGGCGACGGCCGCCAGCCCCGCCGCGCCGCCCGCGACACCGGCGGTCAGTGCCAGGGCGGCGGCGAGGACGCCGCCGGTGCACCAGGCGGTCACGCGGTCGGCTCCACGCCGGTCCACCCAGCGCCCGGCGGCCGGGGCGCAGGCCATGCCGGCCGCGCCGATCAGCGCCAGAAGGCCGACGGCCTGGGCGTCCATGCGGTAGTGCGGGCCGGTGAGCAGCAGGGCGAGTGCCGTCCAGGCGGCACTGAAGGCGCCGAAGAGGGCGGCCTGGTGGAGCGCGGAGCGGCGCAGGTGCGGCTCGGTGCGCAGCATCCGCACGGTTTCCGCCAGAAGAGCCGGATACCGGTCGCGGGTGGCGGGCGCGGTCGTGGGCAGGGCCAGGCCGAGAGCGAGGGCGAGCAGCCCGGTGAGCACGGCGGCGGCCAGGTACGGGGCGCGCCAGCCGAGGTGTTCGCCGATCACGCCGCCGAAGGTGCGCGCGAGCAGGATTCCGCCGATCAGGCCACCCTGGAGGGTGCCGATTACCGACCCGCGCCGGTCCGGGGCGACCAGGCCCGCGGCCATCGGCAGCAGGAGCTGCGGGACGACGGTGGTCAGGCCGACCGCGGCGCCGGCGACCATCAGCGGTGCGGCGGCCGGGGCGAGGCCCGCGGCCAGCAGCGCGCCGGCGGTCACCGCGAGCAGGACGGTGATCAGCGGGCGGCGCGGGAGCCGGTCGCCGAGCGGGACGAGCAGGAAGATCCCGGCGGCGTAGCCGAACTGCGTCACCGTGGCCACGCCGGCGGCGGCGGACGGCGTGATGCCCAGCCCGCCGGCGACGAGCGGGGTGAGGGCCTGCGGGAAGTAGACGTTCGCCACGCTGACACCGCAGGCCAGCGCCATGACCAGTGGCAGCCGCCGCCCCGGCCCCGCGGGAGCGGGCGGGACGGGCGCATTGGTTCGGGACATCGCGACTCCAACCGAACGAACTAGATGGTTCGAAACTGGAAATGAGACTCGCAGACCGGTGCCGGATCGTCAAACGAACTGGTTCGTTACTCTCGCTCCATGGCATACGACTCCACGGCGACCAAAGAGCGCATCCTCGCGGCAGCGACCGCCGAGTTCGCCGCCCATGGCGTCGCCGGCGCCCGCGTGGACCGCATCGCCGCCCAGGCCGAGGCCAACAAGCGGGCGATCTACGACTACTTCGGCGACAAGGGCAGGCTCTTCGCAGCCGTCCTCGAACGCCTCATGGCGGACCTCGCCGAGGCCGTCCCGCCCGGTGACGAGGAGCTGCCCGCCTACGCGGAGCGCCTCTTCGACTACCACCGCGCCCACCCCGAGGCTCTGCGTCTGCTGATGTGGGAAGCCCTCGAACTCGGGGACCAGCCCGTTCCCGGCGAACAGGACCGCACCAGGCACTACCAGGACAAGATCGACGCGGCCCGGGCCACGGACGGCGACGCCGATCCCCGCACCCGCCTGTTCTTCACCCTCGGCCTGGTCGGCTGGACCCTGGCCATGCCTCAGCTCCGTCGCATGATCCTCGGCGCGGACCACAGTCTTGACGACCTCCGCCCCGCCATCGCCCGTGCCATCCGGGGCCTGCCCACCGACGACGGCCTCGGCCGGCCGCATCCCGGCAGGCCGTAGAACCGGGAGGCGCCTCGGTCGAGGAGGCCGGGGAACCCCGGCGGTCGACGACGCGGGGAGGCCGTCCGTCCCGGGATCCGCGTTCGACGTCGGCAGCCACCTGGTCCGCCTTCTCTCCGGGCGAGGTGACGGTGTTCGCGCAGGCAGGTCCGGGTGCGGGGAGCGGGTGGTCGAGGTGCCGGCCCCTCCGGGCGCCGGCCGGGACGGTCGCTACTTGGGCTTCTTCCCGTGGGGACCGTCGTTCTTCCGGCCCTGCTGCTTCTGCTTGTCCTCGCTCCGGTGGCCGGCGGAGGACCGGGCGGGTGCGGCGGTGGGCGCGGGGGCGGCCGGCTGGGCGACGGGACCGACGGTCGGCGCGGAGGCGGGGGCCGGGGGCGGCGTGTTCGGGGCGACCTCGGTGGCTACGGGTGCCGGTGCGGGTGCGGGTGCGGTGGACGGGGGTGCCGAAGGCACCGCGGCGGGGGCCGGGAGCGCCCTCGGCGGGTCGTTGACGAAGGCCGTACTGCCTCCCGCACCCGCCAGCGCCAGCACGGAGGCCGCCAGCAGGAGGACGGGCCGGGGAGCGGCGACGTGCGGCCTCCTCGACGGTCGCGGTACGACCGCGGTCCCGGCCGCGACCGGTTCCGTCGCGGGCGGCGGTGCGGCGAGCAGCCGGGCGCAGGTCGCCGCCGACGGGCGGTGGTCGGGGTCCATGTCGGTCATCCGGCGCAGGACGGTTGCCAGGTCCGCGGGCAGGTGGGGCGGGACGGCGGGCGGGCGGTGGAGCCGGGCGGCGGCGGCTTCGATGGGGGCGCCGGTGTACTCGCGGTGCCCGGTCAGGCATTCGATCAGGAGCAGGCCCAGGGCGTATATGTCGGCGGACGCCAGGGCTCCCCGGCCGCGGATCTGCTCCGGTGCCAGGTAGGCCGGGGTCCCGACGATCAGCCCGGTGCAGGTGAGTGCCTCGTCGCCGGACGAGGCCTGCCGGTCGAGGAGCCGGGCGGCGCCGAGGTCCGCCAGCCGCGGGCGGCCGGCGGCGTCGACGAGCACGTTGGACGGTTTGACGTCCCGGTGGACCACCCCGTGGGCGTGGACGAAGGCGAGGGTCTGCGCCAGGTCCCGCCCCAGGTGTCGGACGTCGGCGGCCGGCAACGGGCCGGACCGCAGGACCGCTGCCAGGGTGGGACCTTCCACCAGCTCCAACGCCAGGTAGGGCTGCTCCGCCACGGAGCCGTAGTCGTACACCTCGATCAGCCCGGGGTGGCTCAGGCGGGCCAGCATCCGCGCTTCGGTGGTGAACCGCCGGACGGTGTCGGCCGTCGCGTCCGGGCGGGGGATCTTGAGGGCGACGGCCCGGTTGAGCCGTTCGTCCACGGCCCGCAGCACGTCCGCGCCGCCGCCGCGCCCCAGGACCGAGTCCACCCGGTACCGGCCCGCGAACAGTGCCCCGGTGCTCCTGCTGGCCGTCACGGTCATGTCGCTCTCCGATGCTGGATCCTCGCGCCTGCGGGACGCGCCCTTGGCCGCCTACCCGGGGATCCCGGGTGGACACGGGTCGGATCGACAGCGGTCGCCGGGCCGGGTGGGCGCGGCACGAGGCGGGGTGGCGAGCACGACTGCCCGGGGCGCCAGACCCTTGGCACGGTGCGAGTGGTTGCTCCGATCGCGGAAGGGCGCGCGTTCCTGGGCGGCATCGGCCTCCGCCCGGCGATGTCGTCCCCCCGGGAAACGCGCGGAGCGCGCTCTCCCGGGGGAGGGGGCTCCTGAACTCGGGTGGCAGCGGCTGAGAGAGGCAGGTCAAGCCATGATCACGGCTGCGTGAACCTTGGCCGAACAACGACCGGGCAGGGCGGACGACTGGTCGGTCTTTGATGATCCTTTGCCGTCGTTTGATGCATCTATGACATTTTGGATCACTCCTATGCTCCGGACGTCGCCGTCACACGACGGTGGGTCAAGGGGTGGAAATGAGCAGGTACGTACCTGTGCGCCGCAGACGGAACCCGGCTGCGGGAATGCGCGTGTTGAGCGGGTCCCTGGCGCTCGCGGTGGCCGTGTCGCTGCTGGCGGGGTCCGAGGTGGCGTTCGCCGCGCCGGCGGGCGGTCCGGCGGCGGGCAAGGGCACGAAGCCGGGAGCCACCTCCGCCGCCGACGTCCCGGCGGCGCGGATCGCCGCCCGGCTGTCGGGGCAGCGGGTGGAGGCGCTCTCCGAGCGCACGGAGACGTCGACGACCTGGGTGAACAAGGACGGCTCACTCACCTCCGAGCTCTTCGCGGGCCCGGTCCGCTACCAGCGCGACGGCCAGTGGGTGGACGTCGACCTGGCTCTGCAGGCGGCCGCGGACGGTTCGGTGGCGCCCAAGGCCCACCCGAACGGCCTGCGGCTCGCGGGCGCCGGCGGCACCCGGGTGAAGTCGCTGGTCCAGGCGCAGGCGGCGCCGGAGGAGGCGCGGCCGCTGGTGAGCCTCGGCGAGGGTGACCAGCAGGTCGAGCTCCAGTGGAAGGGCGGGCTGCCCAAGCCCGTCCTGGATGGGACGAAGGCCACCTACCGGGACGCGATCGCCGACGGCGCGGCCGACCTGGTGGTCGAGGCCACCCGGACCGGCTTCGAGCAGTACACGGTGCTCAAGCAGCGCCCGGCCGCCGCGGGCTTCTCGTACACGATGCCGTTGAAGGCCGAGGGGCTGCGGGCCGAGGCCCAGCCGGACGGCAGCGTGCTGTTCAGCGACCGGAAGAGCGGCGAGAAGCGGGCCGTGCTGCCCGCACCCGTGATGTGGGACGCCACGGCCGCCGCGCAGGGCTCCGGCGAGCACGCGCGGCAGGCGAAGGTCGGGCTGAAGGTCGTTCAGCACGGCGACGGCGTCGACCTGGTGTTCACCCCCGACGCCTCGTTCCTCGCGGATCCGAAGACGCAGTACCCGGTGACCGTCGACCCGTCCACCACCGCCCTCGGGAACGTCTTCGACACCCGGGTGCAGCAGGGCGAGACCGTCGACTGGTCCGCCGACACCGAGATCTACTGGGGCAACTCCGGCACCAAGAACGCGGACGGGTCCTCCCGGCAGGCGCGGTCGTTCATCAACTGGAACACCGCCCCGATCGCCGACGCGCTGATCACCAGCGCCAACCTGTCGCTGTACAACTTCCACTCCGGCAACAGCGACTGCCAGCCCTACGCGTGGGACGTCTGGGACACCGGTCTCGCCTCGACCTCCTCGCGGTGGACGGCGCAGCCCTCCTGGAACGCCAAGAAGGCCACCGGCACCGAGACCAAGGGCCGGGACGCCTGCGGCGGCGACGGCTGGATCACCGCCGACGTCACCAACCTGGTGCAGACCTGGACCTCGGCGAAGAACACCACCTCGGGCATGGGCCTGCGCGCTCCCGACGAGACCAACACCAAGTACTGGAAGGAGGTGAACTCCGCCAACGCGGCCACCAACGTGCCGAAGCTGACGGTGACGTACAACTACCGTCCGCGGACCGGCACCGACCAGCAGGCCGGCTCCCCGTTCTACAAGGACACCGCCGGTACCTGGTGGGTCAACTCCACCACCCCCACGCTGCGGGACACCTTCGTCGACCCGAACAACGACAAGGTCGACGGCACCTTCCAGATCTTCGACGCCGCCACCGACACCCAGGTCGGCAACGTCCTGGTCTCGCCGTTCGTGCCGAGCGGCCGGCCCGCGTCCGTCAAGGTCCCCGCCGGGGTGCTGACCAACGGCAGGACGTACAAGTTCCGCACCTCCCCGTACGACGGGCTGCACTACAACACGGGCTGGTCGGCGTGGGCCACCTTCACGGTCGACACCTCCGCCCCGTCCGCGCCCGGCGCGGTCTCCTCCGCCGACTACCCGGCGGGGCAGTGGGTCAAGGGCCCCGGCCAGGCCGGCTCCTTCACCGCGACCCCGCCGGCCGGTGACCAGAACGCCCTGGAGTGGACGCTCGACGGCACGAACTGGACCAAGGTCGCGACCAACGGCTCCACCGCGCCGGTGACCTTCACCGCCACCCCGGCCAGGGGCGGCACCCATACCCTCCAGGTGCGGGCGGTCGACCGGGCGGAGAACCGCTCCGAGGCCCTCTCCTACACCTTCCAGGTCGGCGCGGGCGGTGTCACGTCGCCGAACGACGGCACCCGTACGGCGGCCCGCGTCCCGCTCCTGGCCGAGGCCGACGCCGCCCGGTACGACCACGTGGCCTACTCCTGGCGGCGCTCCGACGCCGATGCATGGACCACGATCCCGGCGGGCGACGTCACCAGTGGCGGCGCCGCACTGGCGGCCTGGCCGGTCGCCCTCGGCGCCGGCCGGAGCCCGGCACTGACCTGGAACGCCACCTCCACGGTCACCCCCGACGGCACCGTCCAGCTCCGCGCGGACTTCACCGGGCCGGGCGCGGCCGCCGTCTCCTCCGAACCGGTCAAGGTGGTCGTCGACCGCAAGGCCGACGGCGCGGCGACCGAGAACGTCGGACCGGGCGCGCTGAACCTGCTCACGGGCGATCTGCGGGTCCCCGCCACCGACGTGTCGCTGTTCGGCATGACCATCGGCCGCACGCACTCCTCCCGCGACCCGAAGGCCGCCGCCGCGCAGGAGGGTCAGGCTGCCATCTTCGGCCCCAACTGGGTGTCGGGCGTGTCGTCGAGCCTCTCCGCCTCTGAGTACACGGAGATCCGCAGGACCTCCGCCACCTCGCTCAGCGTGATGGCGGCGGACGGCTCGGCCATCGCGTTCACCTCCGACGCGGCCGGCAGCGGCTGGGTGCCGGAGCCGGGCAGCGAGGACCTGGCCCTGAGCGGCGCCTTCGGCGGCGACTTCACCCTGTCCGGCACCGAGGGCACCGTCACGACCTTCTCCAAGGTCGCCCCGGCAGCCTCCACCTGGACCGTCACCTCCACCCTGCTGGGCGGCCTCGCCAACACCGCCACCAGCGTCGTGTCGGAGACGACCGTCGTCGGCGGCAGGACGCTGGCCCGGCCGAAGCTGATCATCGCGCCCACCTCCGCGGTCACCCCGGCGGCGTGCGCGGCGAACCCGGCCGCCAAGGGCTGCCGCGTACTGCAGTTCGTCTACGCCGCCGCCACCACCGCCACCGGGATCAACACCGGCGCCGAGTTCGGCGACTTCGCCGGCCAGGTCAGCGCCGTCCGGCTCTGGAGCACCGCACCCGGGGCCACCGCGGCCACCGCCACCGACGTCGCCGCCTACCGCTACGACTCCGCCGGGCGGCTGCGCCAGGCCTGGGACCCGCGGCTGGGCCAGGGCAGTCAGAGCCAGTACACCTACTACACCCAGGGCGCCGACGACGGCCTGCTCTCCTCCGTCCAGCTGGGCGGCACCCGTGCCACCTCGCTGGCCTACGGCACCGTCGGCTCCAACCCGGCCGCGGGGCCGGGCATGCTGACCAAGGTCTGGCACGACACCCTCGCCCCCGGCACCACCGGCACGGTGAACGGCACCGCCACCAGCACCGTCGTCTACGGCGTCCCGCTCTCCGGGCCGAAGGCACCGGAGGACCTCTCGGTGACGGCGGCCGCGGCCTGGGGCCAGACGGACCTGCCGACCGACGCCACCGCGGTGTTCCCGCCGGACCGGGTCCCCGCCTCCAACGACGCCGCCGACCTGACCGCGGCCGACTACACCCGGGCCACCGTCGACTACCTCAACGCCTCCGGCCGCCAGGTCAACCAGGCGACCCCGGGCCACCACCTCACCACCACGGAGTACGACAACCGCGGCCACCAGGTCCGCAGCCTGACCGCGGCCAACCGTGAGCTCGCCCTCGGCGCCACCGACCCGGCCAGGGCCCAGCTCGCCGACCTCGGCATCGACACGCTGCCCTCCGCTGACCGTGCCCAGCTCCTGTCGAGCACCAGCGTCTACAGCGCGGACGGGCAGCAGGAGACCGACGTCCTGGACCCGCTGCACCGGGTGACCCTGGCCGCCGACGCCACCGCCGGCGCCACCGTCCTGGCCCGGGCCGGAAGCCAGCTGCCCGCCCGTCAGCACACCGTGAAGACGTACGACGAAGGCCGACCGACCGACGGCACCGCCAAGATCAAGAACCAGATCACCCTCACCACCACCGGCGCCCGGCTCCGCGCCTGGCCCGACCAACTGCTGGACACCCGGCAGGACCGGACCGGCTTCGACTGGACGATCGGCGTGCCGACCACGCAGGTCAAGGACAGCGGCGGCCTGGCCCTGACCACCACCACCGCCTACGACGGCCAGGGCCGCGTCGTCTCGACCCGGCTGCCGGGCTCCACCGGCTCCGACGCGGCGGCGACCTGGACGTCCTACTACACCGCGGACGGCGCCGGCACCTGCGGCAACCGCCCCGAGTGGGCCGACCTCGTGTGCCAGAGCGGTCCTGCCGGCGGCATCACCGGCGGCGGCTCCAACCCGGCCCAGCTGCCGACCAGGACCACCCAGTACGGGCGGTTCGGCGAGGTCACCCGGACGACCGAGACCGCCAACGGCGTCACCCGTACCACTGACACCGCCACCGACGCCGCCGGCCGCCCCACCACCGTCACGGTCACCGACGGCCTCGGGACCCCGGCACCCGCCGCCACCACCACCTACCACCCGGGCACCGGCGCCGTCACCCAGCAGACCTCCGCCACCGGTGGCACGATCACCAAGGGCTACGACGAGCTGGGCCGCCTGATCTCCTACACGGACGCCGACGGCGCCGTCACCACCACCGAGTACGACGCCCTCAACCGGCCCACCAAGGTCACCGACAGCTCCCCGTCCACCACCACCTACACCTACGACACCGCCGTCGACCCGCGCGGCCAGGCGACCTCGGTGACGGACTCCGTCGCCGGCACCTTCACCGCCCGCTACGACGCGGACGGCGCGGCTCTCACCCAGGGCCTGCCCGGCGGCTACACCCTGACCGACGTCAAGGACCCGACCGGTACCACCACCGGCCGCACCTACACCCGGGACAGCGACGGCCTGGTGCTGGTCTCCGACGGCATCGGCCAGACCGTCCACGGCCAGCGGGCCACCCACACCGGGACCCCCGGCGTCACCGCCGCCCAGACCTACGGCTACGACCGGGCCGGCCGCCTCCTCCAGGTCCAGGACACCTCCACCGACGCGGTCTGCACCACCCGCACCTACACCTTCGACAACCACACCGACCGCACCGCGTCGGCCACCGCCGTGGCCGCCCGCGGCCAGGCCTGCACCACCAACGGGGGCACCAGCCAGACCAGCGCCTACGACAGCGCCGACCGCCTGGTGAACCCCGGGTACGCCTACGACGCGTTCGGCCGCACCACCGCCCTGCCCGGCAGCACCCTGGCCTACTACAACACCGACATGGTCCAGCAGCAGACCACCGGAGCCGCCCGACAGAGCTGGACCCTCGACTCGGCCCAGCGCCTGCGAGGCTGGACCACCGAGACCAACGCCGCCGGCACCTGGACCCGGACCGGGGCCAGGACCAACCACTACGGGTCCGACACCGACAGCCCGCGCTGGATCACCGAGGACACCGCGGGCAGCGTCACCCGCAACGTCACCGGCGCCGCCGGGGGCCTCGCCGCCACCACCACCAGGACGGGCGGCGCGGTCCTGCAACTCGCCAACCTGCACGGGGACATCACCGTGCAGCTCCCGCTCGACCCGGCCGTCGCGCCGACCGTCCTCGACTACGACGAGTACGGCCAGCCGCGCGCCGGCCAGAGCGGCGCCCGCTACGCCTGGCTCGGCGACAAGCAGCGCTCGGACGAGACCCCGAGCGCCCTCACCCTGATGGGGGTGCGCCTCTACAACCCGGCCACCGGCCGCTTCCTCTCCCCGGACCCCGTCCAGGGGGCGAGCGCCAACGCCTACGACTACTGCAACGCCGACCCGGTCAACTGCACCGACCTCAACGGCCGGATGCCCGGCTGGCTCAAGGCGGCGCTCAAGGCCGCCGTGGCCCGCGGCGTCCAACTGGCCGTCACCGCGGCCGTGGCCGCCTGGGTGCCCTTCCTCGCGCCGTGGGCCCTGCACATCGGCAACTGCGCGGGCGGTGCCTGCGCCGGCGTCCTGTTCGGCAGCGGCGGCTGGAAGCAGCGCATCGTCTGGGCCGTGGCAGGATGCCTCGCGGGCTTCGTCTTCGACCGCGGGGTCTCCCAGCGCATCATCGACAAGGTGATCGGCGTCGTCAGGAGGTTCATTTGACCGCGACGGAGGAACCGGGCCGGCGCCGGCGCGGTCCGCTGCGCCTCGCCGTCACCAACGGGGCCTGGCTGGCCCCGTCCTTCCTCCTCGCCCATCTGCTCGCCGGCCGCCTCACCGCCGATGCCACCACCCGCACCTGGAGCACCCTGCTGCTCGCACCGGTGATCGGCCTCGCCCTGGGCGGCGCGGCGGCGGGCGTGCGCCGCCTCCGGCGCTCGCGTCCGACGCGTCGCTGACCCGGCACCCACCCGGCCGGGCACCCGCTCGGCCCCGTACGGGCCGGTCCACCGCACCAGCGGTGGGCCGGCCCGTACGTCGTCCACCTCCGAGTGCCCTCCCGGTGGAGGCCCCGCCCGCCCCGCCCGCCCCCGGTCAGTCGGCCAGCCACCAGTCGGTGCTGTCGGCTGCCAGCAGCACCTCGCCGGGGTGCTCGGTGACCGGTGGTTCGGCCGAGGAGAGCAGGAGGGCGCCGAGTCCGCCGTCGGTGACGCGGACGGGCGCGCCGGTGGTGTTGACGGCGCAGACCACGGCGCCCTGGTCGCTGTCGCGCCGGAACGCGAGCACCCCGGGTGCCAGGTCCAGCCATTGGACGGACCGGCCGGCGCCGAGCGCGGGATGGGTCCGGCGCAGGCGCGGCGCGCTGCGGTACAGCTCCAGGACAGTACTCCCCGAGACCGCCGACCCCATGCCTGAACAGCGGAAACGCAGCACTCAGGGCCGGAAGGACAACAGCCACTTACCCCAGCATCCCGACGCGGAGATCCTGCTGTCCTTCCCGGCGCCCTCTTATGATCGAGCCTGCGTGGGCAGGGTGAGAACTTCGGCTCCGTTGTCGGTGATGGCGATGGTGTGCTCGCTGTGCGCGGTCCGACAGCCTGTCGCGCTGCGCAGCGTCCAACCGTCGGCGTCTGTGACGAGCGTGGCAGTGTCGGCCATGACCCAGGGCTCCAGGGCGAGCAGCAGTCCGGGGCGCAGCTTGTATCCGCGGCCGGGCCGTCCGGTGTTCGCGACGTGTGGGTCCTGGTGCATGGTCGAGCCGATGCCGTGGCCGCCGAACTCGGTGTTGATCGGGTAGCCCGCCTTGCTGAGGACCGTGCCGATGGCGTGGGAGAGGTCGCCGATGCGCGCCCCAGGCTTGGCGGCGGCGATGCCGGCGGCGAGTGCACGTTCGGTCGTCTCGATCATGGCAACGCTCTCCGCCGGCCTGGCCTTGCCCACCAGGAAGCTGATCGCGGCGTCCGCGGCCACCCCGCCCCTGGCCACTGCGAGGTCGAGAGTCAGCAGATCCCCGTCTGCCAGCGTGTAGTTGTGAGGCCGCCCGTGGAGCACCCCGTCGTTGACGGCCGTGCAGATGTAGTGCCCGAACGGGCCGCGCCCGAAGGAAGGCGCGTAGTCGACGTAGCAGGACTGCGCTCCTGCCTCGGTGATCATCTCCTTGGCCCACTGGTCGATGTCCAGCAGGTTCGTCCCGACCGTGCTGCGCTGCTTCAGCGTGTGCAGGATGTTTCCGACCAGGGCGCCGGTGTCTCTCGCCCGCTCGAGCTGCGCGGAGTTCAGGATCTGGATCATGGGGGCCTCTCATGGACGTCCAATAACTATACCGGTCTAACTGTACCGGTATTAGAATGGGGCCATGGTCCGGTTGCCGCTCGCCCCCGCCGAGGTAGAACGCGGACAGCGCCTTGGTACCCTGCTCCGCCGAGCCCGGGGCCGCCGCTCAATGCTGGACGTGGCGCTCGCTTCGCATCTCTCGCCGGAAACTCTGCGGAAGATCGAATCCGGCCGTGTGGCCACCCCCGCCTTCCCGACCGTCGCAGCGATCGCCGACACCCTCGGCCTGTCTCTTGACGCCGTCTGGGCCGAGATCAACCAGACGGAGCGAACCGTCGAGGATCAGTCGGTCCTGCCTGTCACACGGCATCCATCGCTGGTTTCGTAACACCCACTCCACATCAAGTACGCATTGGCCGGCGAACTTGTCGTGGACTCGTCAAGATCACCGGCGCAGGGCTACCGGCGAACGGCGATGTGCACGAGACCGGCCAGTGCGATCGCCACTGTGGCGCGGGGCCCAGGCCCTCGAAGCAGCTCCGACCCACGTGAACCCCTACGGCCGGTTCGAGCTGGACTTGAATTCCCACCTCGACCTCGCTGTCGTGGCGTAAGCCTAGGTTGCCTGGCCTGAACCGTCGGTCAGAGCAGCCGCGGTCAAAGTGAGGTGCTGGACCAGGACCGCGGCTGCGGTGTCGGCGTCACGGGCCAGCACCGCCTCCTCCAGCCGGCGGTGTTCCTTGGCGCCGTCCCGGTCGGGATTGCGGTGCGCCGACCAACGGCGGGCCAGCTCACTCTGGGTCCACAGCCGGTCGAAGGTCTCCAACAGCGCGCGGTTGCCACACCCCTCCAGCAATGTGCGGTGGAAGGCTCTGTGGGCTTCGGCCCAAGCGCCGGTGTAGTACTCGCTCTCCTCCGGCGCGAATGCCGGAGTGCGCACCAGGCGATGGTGGGCGGCCCGCACGCGGGCCTCCCAGTCGACGTCGCCGCGCTCGATGGACATGCGCAGTACGACCGGTTCGACGGTCCGACGGGCTTCCGCGATCTCCTGCCAGCGGCGGTCGGAGAAGGACGGGACGGCGAAACCGCGGTTGGGCAGCCGGTCGGCGAGCCCCTCGCCGACCACCCGCACGAGCGCCTCGCGCACCACGGCCAGGCTCACGCCCTGCTCCTTGGCAAGATCCTGCGGCTTGAGAGGGGCGCCAGGGGAGTGGTCCCCACGCATGATCGCGTCCCGCAGGTGTGCGTAGACCTGCTCGGAAAGCATCTGTTTCCCCGGCGGCGGGGTCGAGGAGTGCGCCGTCTGATTCATGAGCCCATCCTAGACGATCCCTTAGATAATCGATTATTTGTGTTATGGTCGATTCAGTAGCCGATGAGGACGCCCTCGTCCGGAAAGGAACGACCGCTGTGTCTGCCAACGACCCCTTCGCCCGCCTCCCTGAGGCGGCCTCGTTCACCGTCACCAGCACCACCGTCACCGACGGCGCCGCGTGGCCGCCCGCGCAGTACTCCTCCGGCCTGCCGGGCGGGAAGGACATGTCCCCGCAGCTGTCCTGGAGTGGCGCCCCGGACGGCACCAAGAGCTATGCCGTCACCGTCTACGACCCCGACGCCCCCACGGGGTCCGGGTTCTGGCACTGGGCGGTCGCCGACATCCCTGCCACCGTCACCGAGCTGCCCGAGGGCGCCGGTGGCGACACCGGCTCACAGATGCCCGAGGGCGCCTACCAGTTGCCCAACGACACCCGCGTGGCCCGCTACATCGGTGCCGCCCCGCCGGCCGGACACGGCCCGCACCGTTACTTCGTCGTCGTGCACGCCCTCGACATCCCCTCGACAGGCGTCCCGGCCGATGCCACACCGGCCGTCCTCGGCTTCACCATGGCCGGTCACACCCTTGGACGCGCGGTGTTGACCGCCACCGCTGAAACACGCGCCTGACAGCGCCACCCGACTCCTGGAGACACCACCGCCATGCACCTCGATGCCCTTCCCGACTCCGCCCGTACCGGCGACGGCCCGATGGACCTGAACGCCGTCCGTGATGTCAGCCGCGCCATCAGCGCCGCTCACCTGTTCATATATCTCGTCCCCGAGACCGCCGAGGAGGCGGCCGAGCTCGGCGTGACCGACCGCGGACCGACGTATCTGGCCTTCCGGTCGGCCGCGATGGGCGCAGTTCCGTGGCAGGTCACGCTCGCGGCCTTCTACAACTTCAGCCCGCGGGCAGCGCGGGCCATGGCGGGCGTATGGGACGCCGCGCCGCCCGAGCGGTGGCAGGCCGCCCGCTTCCTGGCCGCCGGCCGGGCGATGCTGCGCGTCGGCGTACATCTCATCGACGACCACCTTGCCGAGGCGCGCTCGCTGATCGACCCGGTCGTCGCCGGTGCCGATTACGCCGGTAAAGTGCTGGCCGCCGCGAACGCCTCGGTCGTGCTTCCTCCCGATCCTCTCGTCGCACTCTGGCAGCAGATCACGGTGGCGCGCGAGTGGCGCGGCGACGCCCATCTCGTCGTACTCGCCGACAACGGCCTCGGGCCGTGCGACTGTCTCGTTCTGCACACCGCGACCGGCCGCCTCCCGACGGCTCTGGCGCGAGCGACCCGCCGGTGGGACGACGAGGAGTGGAGCGCGGCGACGGCACGCCTCGTCGCGCGCGGCTGGCTCGACTCCCACGGCGTGGTCACCGACGCCGGCAGTGCGGCGCGCGAGCGCATCGAAGTGGAGACGGACCGGCACTGCGCCGCGCTATGGGCACCGATCGGCAACGCAGGCGCCCGCCGCTTCGCCTCGCTCATCTCGCCGATCACCCAGGCATTTACCGCAGCAGGGACGTTTCAGGCCGTGCGCGGATAGTCTGATCTCGCATAAACGGTCCTGTCCCAGAGCAAGATCAAACAAAGTCGTACGGAGACCGTAGTGACGAGTTTGACGAAGAACGATGCTTGACGGGAGACGTTCCGTACGAGGCGGTGTTCGACGAGCCGGGGGAGCAGCGTCCGGCCGACGACGTGGTCTGGGAGCGGGTGCGCTGGTGCGTGGCGACGCGCGAGGCGGCGCTCCTGGAGGAGATGCACGTCGACGATTCCTCCCGCTGGCACCGGCTCGGTGACGACACGTTCGATGCGCTGCGCGCCGGGTTGGCCCCGCGGGCCCGGCTGGCGCTCTGGCCGGACCTCTCCACCGATGTCCCCGCAGTTGTGGCCGGCCTCCCGGACGGGGCCTGGTCGAATTCGTCTGGGAGGACCGGGACGGCCGGATCGCCAGCACGGTCGCCGACGAGACCCGGTTCACGGCACTGGCCGCCCAGCTCTGCGGTGCCCGTGCCTGCCGTCCTGCCGATGGCCGTCGATGGGCGTCGATGGGCGCGGTCCCCTGTTCACGGCTGTGCTGCCCGACGGGGACGGCGTCCTGCGCGCCCGGTGGCGCCCGGTGGCGACCCCGAGCGACCGGGACTGGGGTGTTCTAGCTTGCCGGCTGCAGGGTCCAGTGGTGCGGCTCGATGGGGGCCGGCCTCACCACGAGCCGGCCGGTCACGCCGGGATCGTCGACCAGCTTCCCCCACGAGGCGGACCGGTCGCCGGGGGTGTGCTCGATGTCGGCCCACACCGTGCTGCCGGGGCCGGCGGAGCCGTAGAAGACGGTCCATTCGGCGTACCGGTCGCAGGTGTCGCTGATCCCCACCTTGTGGTCGTCCGTCAACCTCAGGCAGCCGCGCGGGGCCGAGTTCGGCACGGAGACGTTCATCGTTCCGTTGGGCCGTTGCTGTACCTGCCAGTTCGCCGAGGTGTACGTGCTGTCCGTGCAGTCGCCCAGTGACACTGTGCCGACAGGTCCGTGCAGCTTGGGCCAGACCAGGCACTTGCCGTCCGTGAGGGCCGCGAACCGGTAGACCCCGTCGATGAGGGGTGCGGCGTGGGCGGGCTGCGTGAGCGCCGAAGTGGCCGCGATGGCGGCGGCCATGAGGGCGATGACTCGTGAACGCATGGGAGGAACTCCTCGAACAGCCGTGGTCGGACCGATCGCACGGCACTGGCACGGTTTGCACACAATCCGCCGGAGACGGCGACGGCACCGATCATGGAACACCGGCCTGCCCGGGGCGCAGTCGGCGGTCGTCTCCGTCACTCGCCTGGCTGAGTCACGTCACCCGACGGTGTGGCGGCTCGGGCTGCGGGTGTCGTACGCCAGCGGCCCAAGGGCGGGCGGGCATCGAAGTGATGTTCGGGGACGATCGGCCCTCGGAGGTCGTGCGGACGATCGAGGGGAAAGATGTCGAGTCATATTCGTTCACTATGTGACCAATATGAAAAGTAGCTCCGGTCCATACTTACCGAACCTTTACCCTGATCGACGGACCGGACTGACGACCTGTCAGTCCGACTGCCGATCAGAGGTGGAGAACCAGTGCTGAGAAGCCCGCGTCCGCCCATGCCGATCACCGCCCGAAGCCGTCGCACCGGCCGCCGTCCGCTCGGCGCCGCCACGGCCGTCGCCGTCACCTCCGCGCTCCTGCTGCTGGGCCTGGGGGGCGTCGCCCCCGGGGCCGGCGCCAGCCCGGCCGACACCGCCGTCGGGGCGTCCGCGCTGGTGAAGACCGTGCAGAACGCCACCCACCCGGGCGCCGCCACCGCCGAGCACGGCGACACCCTGAACTGGGCCGTCACCTACCGCGGCGGCACCTCCGGCGGCGCCGCCGCCCCCGCCGTCGTCACCGACCCGATCGCGGGCGCGGGCGACTCCCAGACGTACGTACCCGGTTCGCTGAAGGTCCCGCCCGGGTGGACGCCGTCCTGGTCGACCGACGGAAGCACGTTCGGCGCCACCGACACCGGCCCCGCGACCACCGCCGTCCGGGCCGAGAACCCGGTGCTGCGCGGCGTCGGCACCGGCGTCTCCCCGCTGCTGCTCGCCCCCGTCCAGCCGACCGCGCAGTCCACCGGCGGCGACGGGTTCACCCCGATCCTGCACCGGACGGCGTCCGGCGAGATCCAGTCCTGGAACATCTACCACCACGCCGCGCGTAGCGCCCCGCAGGTGGTCTGCCTCAGCCTGACGGCCGGTCAGCCCTGCACCGGCGGCCCCTGGCCGCGGCCGCTGAACACCACCGTCGGCCCGCTCGGCAGCGGCGCCACCGGTGACATCGGCAGCCCGCTCACCCCGCAGTACGTGTTCGACCCCGCGCACCCGAACCAGGTGCTGTACCCCGCCGTCACCGCCGCCGCGGTCGGCGTCGGCTGCCTGGACCTCGACGCGCAGGCGAACTGCGGCTTCACCGCCCTCACGCCCACCGGCGGCTCGCCCAGCAGCGTCAACAACCTCGCGGGCCTGGTGCGTTCCGGCGACAACCTGTACGGCGTCGCCAGCAACGGCCGGGTGCTCTGCCTGGCGCTCGCCACCCGCACCCCGTGCGCCGGCCAACCGTACGCGCCCGTCGCCCCCGGCAACCGTGACCTGCCGAGCACGCCCACCGCGCTCTACTTCGGCGCGCTCACGGCGATCGGCGACAAGGTCTTCGTCTCCAGCTCGCCGCAGGCCGGCACCTCCACCGTCCCCGGGCCGCCCGCGCTCGGCTGCTTCGACACCGCCGCCCTCACCGCCTGTGCGGGCTGGGACACCCAGCACCCGGCCGGGCCGAACGCCAACTACTACACCTACAACGCCTACACCGCGTACGACACCGCCGGGCACCCCGACGGCGTCTGCACCAGCACCGTCGGCGGCGCGAACGTCCTGACCACCTGCTACGGCCTGGACGGCTCCGTGCACGCCGCGCCGAGCAGTCTCGGCGCGCTGGCCGGCAACGTGCTGACCTTCAACCCCGAGACCGTCACCACCGGTACCGGCACCCGCAGCTACTTCCCGATCTGGGGCGGCGGGGTGGCCGGCGCGACCGTCTGCCACGACTGGGCCACCGGCGGCCCCTGTGCGGGCTTCCCGCTCCCGGCCGGGCACCCGAGCGCCCACGGCGGCGACACCCGCGACTACGGCTACAGCTACGACTCCACGACCCGTTGCCTGATCGGCCTCGGCGACGCCGGCGTGCTGTTCTCGCTCGACCCGACGACCGGCGCCAGCCCCTGTGTGCACAGCGGCGCCTCGGTCACCCTCGAACCCGGCGACTTCTACTGCGACGGCGCGAGCGGCCACGTCCAGGGCTACGACAAGGTCCGGCTGACCGACATCGACCTCTCGCACATCACCCTGTCGGCGTCCCGGGTCCTGGTCACCGACCCCGACGGCACGCCCGTCGCGACCCCGGCGCTCGGCGCGGACGGCACGGTCGACCTGTCCGGCATCTCCGTCACCGCGCACCCGGCCCTCACCGTCACCGCGCAGCTGGTGCTGACCACCTCCGCGGACTTCACCAACGGCAACCACCCCTCCCTGGTCGTCGAGTACCGGGGTGACGGGCCGCAGGTCTGCTTCCGCACCACCGTCGCGGCCGCCTGCACCGCCACCGCCGTCACCAACACCGCGAACGGTAGCGACGCGAACGGCGCCCTCACCTCCAACACCGTCACCACCGCGGTCGCGCCCGGCACCGGCTGCCAGCCCCGGGTCACCGTGGAGAAGGAGATCTGCGGCTCCGCCAACTCCCACGACTGTCTGCCCGGCGGCCCCGGGCCCTGGGCCAAGACCAGTCCCGTGGGCCTGCTGGGCCTGTTCGGCACCGCGCACTGGCGGATCACCGTCAGCAACGCCGGACCGGTCGACGCCGCGTCCGTCACCGTCAACGACGCCAGCACGCCCGCCTGCCGGCAGGCCGCCGGCACCTTCGCCCTCGCGGCCGGCGCCAGCCGCGCCGTCTACTGCGACTCTTTGCTGCTGGCGCTCCCGCTGAAGAACACCGCCTCCGCGAGCTTCGTCGCCGCGAACGCGCCGGCCGGCACCACCCCCACCACCACCGCCCCGTCCGCGGCGGTGGCCTGCTCCCTGCTCTGCATCCTGGCGGTGCCCGGCAAGGACTGACCCGCCCCCGATCGGTACGCCCGACGCCCCGCCCCCGACCAGGTGGATTCAACAACTCGTCGCAACACGGCAGGGGTTGGGATTGTCTTCAGGTAGCTCGAAGAAGCGCTTGGCTGGGGTGTCCCAGCCAAGCGTCTTCCTGAGCCTGGGGTTGAGTAGACGCTAGGGGGCGGTATGTCCACTTCTGGATGATCTGGTGCCGCCCGTTCGTGGGCGCGGAGTCGTTCGGGCTGACGTGCACGTCGTGTGCATGATGGGGGCGGGGGAAACGGACGCCGTACTCAACGGATTCGTCCGACGGGCGGTGGGCCTTGGCCGAGCCGCTGCCCACGGCCTGGAAGCAGGAGCGGGTGTCGCGCTCGGCGACCCGGGAGCCGACCGACGCCGATCGCGCCCTGGCCGCCGCCGTCGACCCGCGCATGACGACGCCCGCGAGGGCTCCCGAGCCGGCCGCGAGAGCGGTCTTCCTCTTCGCCGACGTGCCGATCTACTCACAGCTGGCAGCCTCATGGTGGGTGAGTGGCCGGCCCGTGCCACTGCACTGCCTCGGGCAGGGCCTGGCGGATCGCCTCGCCGTAGGAGCGGGAGCCGTCGCGGCGGACGTATTCGGCCCCGGGGTGCTCGCGCAGCCACGCGACCTTCGCCTGCCTCGATCACCGTGCCGCGCCGTGCGTCGACCCGGACCATGAGCAATCTCGGCGTACTTCTACCAGCCCCGTCACCCGCGACCATCCGGTCCCGCCCCGCCCGCACTGGTATGACGCTTCCTCGGTCGAGCCGACGGTGGGCACCAAGCCCCGCCCGGCTCCCGGTGCCCACTCTCGGGTTGGGCTGCATGCCTGCTCGCTCGCTCGGCCCTGCGCGGAGCCGGCATCGCCCTCGGTCGCTCGGTCGGGTCCCGGTGCGCAGGCCGTGCTCACCGCTCTTCCCCGCCGCAGTAGTCCGACCGGTCCAGTAGCAGCCGCCGCTCTCGCGTCCCTTCGTCAGGTCCCCGGGGGAGGGTGACTCCGACGGGAGAACTCTGCCCTGGGTCCCGGTTGCCAGCACTTCTGGCTCCCTAACGGGACGTTTCGGCCAACTCCCGACGGGGCGGTGGCTGCACCGGCGCGGCGCTGGTGTCATGGCGGCTCTTCACGATCGAGGTCGGGGTCGCGGTCCGGAGCTTCCCGTTCGCGCGGCGCTACTGGCGCGGGTGCCTGGCTCGGCGTCGGCGACGCGGAGGCCGTCGATCATGAAAGCCGCGAGACGTCGTGCCGCTGCGTCGCGCGTGGAGGCGGGCGCGGCGGTCAGTCCGCGGCCGGCGAGGAGAATGACGACGAAGTCATCGAGCACGAAGTCCAAACGCAGCCGGCCCGCAGCTTGCGCGCGGCGGATGAGGGTCGAGACGGCGCGGCCCAACTCCTCGCGGTGTGACTCGAAGTCGACGATATCGGGGTGTGCCGACATGAACGCGTCCGTGAAGCCCTGGTTGCGCGCGTTGAGGAGCAGGGCGCGCTCGATGACGTCGCAGAGCCCGCGCCACGGATCCGGGTCGGCGGTGCCGTCGTAGACGATCGAGCTGCACTCGGCGAGCTCCTCCTCGAACGCCTCAAGCACCAGGTCCTGCTTCGTCGGGAACCGGCGGTAGAGGGTCGCGGGCCCCACGTCCGCACGCCGGGCGATCTGTCGCATCGTCACCCCCAGCCCGGACTCCGCGAAGAGCGACCGGGCCGCGGCGAGGACACGATCGCGGTTCTCCCTCGCGTCAACACGCAGCAGGTGAGTCATCTTTCAGGCGATCTCTCTCACAACAGCAAGTGGACGCATCCGTCCGTTACGTTCGATCGTACGGGAGTCAACCGGCCCGAACCAGTCAGGAGCGATGCATGCGAGCATTCTCGATCCGTACTTTCGGCGGCCCGGACGGCATGGAGGTCGTCGATGTCCCCGTCCCCAGCCCGAGCGCAGGTGAGGTCGTCATCCGGACCGCGGCGATCGGGGTCGGCGGAGTCGACGCGGTGATCCGGCGCGGCACGCTGGGCGCGCTCGGCCCGGCCATGCCTCGCGACGGTCTGGTGCCGGGAAGTGAGGTGGCCGGGACGGTCGCGGCCGTGGGAGCGGGTGTCGAGGCGTCGTGGCTCAACCGACGCGTCTGGGCGTTCACCGGCCTCTCCGGCGGCTACGCCGAGTACGCGGTCGCGCGGATCGCGAACGTCACGCCGCTGCCCGCCGGGCTGACGCCCGTCGATGCGGTGACACTGGGCAGCGCCGCCCCGGTGGCGCACTTCGCCCTGCAGCAGGCGCACTTCGCCGAGGGCGAGACCGTGCTGGTACGTGGCGCGGCCGGCAGCATCGGCATCGCAGCCGTCGAGATCGCGGCCCGGGCCGGTGCGCGGGCAGTCGCGGTGACCACGTCCTCATCCGAGCGGGGCGAGCGGTTGATGGAGTACGGCGCG
Organism: Kitasatospora sp. NBC_01246; assembly: GCF_036226505.1. NCBI lineage: Bacteria > Bacillati > Actinomycetota > Actinomycetes > Kitasatosporales > Streptomycetaceae > Kitasatospora > Kitasatospora sp. NBC_01246. Next base: position 8,692,095 of record NZ_CP108484.1, read on the forward strand.
ACACACGTGCTCGACCGTGACGGGAACAGTACGCGTGGTCCCGAGCCGGCCGGCTTCGATGTGATCGTCGACATCGCCTCCGGGCCGGCGCTGCCCTCGTTCCTCGCGCGGCTCGCACCCCGTGGCCGGCTCGTGCTGGTCGGCCTCGTCGCCGGGCCGCCTCCGGCGGACTTCGGGTCGGCGCTGCTGAGCCGGTTCCGGCAGTCGCTGTCGGTCGCGACCTTCAGTCTGGACACGGTGCCGCGAGCTGACCTGGCCCGGATACGCGCCGACCAGTTGGAGGCCGCGGTGCGAGGTGACCTCAGCGCCGTCGTCCATGCCGTCCTCCCACTCGAAGCTGCGGCAGACGCCCACCGGCTGATGGATGCCGGCGAGGTCTTCGGGCGGGTCGTCCTGACACCGTGACGCACCGCCGCCCGGTGACGTGGGTTCTACTGGTGCACCAACCGGCACGATCGAGACCGTGAGCGGACCGTCCGCAGCAGCCCCTGGTCCTGGAGCCGCTGGACCTGCTCGGTGACGTCGAAGTGGATGTCGCGGCCGCCGCCGTGCTCGGGCCCGCTGTCGACCTCGGCCGCCCCGAAGAAGGAGATCCAGCCGACGAAGTAGGGGCCCTCCGGATCGAAGTCGCTGCTCGGGCCGTTGAGTAAGACGTGGAACGGCGTCCCCGGCGGCACGTCGGTGCGCACGTCGTGCACGGTGAGGACGAGGCGACGCCGGGAGCGAGGCAGGGCCAGCACGGCGGCCCTCGACTTCAGCCACGCGCGCGGCCGCGCCCACGGCGCCAGCCCCCGATGGGCGATTGGCGGCGAGCGGTGGCACGGGGATGGTCATCGCTGCTCCGGAGGGATGGGGTGGACGGCCGAGCGGATCGCCATGTCGACGCCCGACTCGGAGGTCAGGCCCTGGAGGTGGCTGGCCGCCTCCGAATCGGCGCAGCACGTCTGCGACCTCCGCAGCCCCGGAGCCTCTCAGGGTGCGCAGCCAGTTCAGGGTGGCCTGTTGCGGGGGCCGCTGGTTATGGGCCTCGTCCCAGGAGCACGGAGCGGTGGCCGCCTCCGTCAGCAGCTGAAGGTCGCCGGCGCGGCCCGCCGCCCGGGCGATACATCGACGCCGACTCACGCCCGTCCTCGGGCCGGGCGCGTCCTGTGTTCAGGCCGCGGCGCGGAAGACGTACGCCGTCATCGGGGCGGTGACTGGCCCCGGTCCCAAGCGGGCAGTCATCTCCTCGATGACAGCCGCCCGGACAACTGGTCCGTCGCCGCGCTCCTCAACGGCCGCACGCACTGGTGTCCCGGTGAGGTACCCGGTGGCAAGGTCGGCGGTCGATGCGGCCCGGCCCTGAAGCGTCAGCTCCAGCTCCTCCTCGACGGTGAACCCTGCAGCCGCCAGATCAGCGACCACGACAGCGGGGTCAGCGTAGCCATGCGGAACCGTACGGAAGAATCGCGGTGGGTCGACCGGAAGAGCCCGCTCCAGCCCTGCCTGCAGCGCGAATTCGAAGGCGTGCGTCCCGAGTGGGCCCCAGGTATTGAACAGGAACCGGCCGCCCGAGGCCAGCACCCGCCGGACCTCCGTGAAGGCCGCGACCCGGTCGGGAAAGAACATCACGCCGAACTGGCAGACTACTAGGTCAAAGCCTCCGTCTGGGAACGGCAGCCGCTGCGCGTCGGCCTGCCGCCACGCCGCGCCCGGCGCCCGGGCCGACCCGAAGGCGACCATGGCCTCGTTCAGGTCGGTAGCTGTCACTTCGGCTGACGGTGCTGTCGCGAGCAAGCTCGATGTCAACACGCCTGTCCCCGCCGCCAGTTCCAGGATCCGTCGAGGGCGGAGTGCCACCGCCCTCGCGGTCAGCTCTTCGGCGAAAGGCCGGAAGACCACCGGCACGAGGTACTGCTCATAGGCCGCCGGCATCGACTCGGACCACCGCTGGTCGGCATTGATTCCCGTCACCCTCATAACGGTAGTGCCGTGCCCGGAGAGTACGGCCCCGCCGCGCCACCATGCATCCTGGAGATAGCTCTGCCTGGCAACGCGGCAGGGCAAACGTTCTCTGGCGCGGCACTACGCCATGTCGTCAAACTGGTGCGATGCCCCAATGAGGTGCAGGACTGGCGGCGCGAAGTGCAGCAGCAGCCGCTCGCTGGCGGACCTGAGTTCAGGCGCTGAGGCGCCTGCGCGATGATCTACCCATGTTGAACGTCACAGATGCGAGTGGTGCCCGAAGCGTGGATCTCTTGCTGACCACGATGGACCGACTGCACAAGCAGCTGGACGACTTCACCACACAGCTCTACATCGCCTTCGCCTTTGGGGATGGGTCCGGGCTGGTGCCCTCCATTCGGATCGAGCAGCGCCCCGCTGGGCCGGAGTTGCTTCTCCACCACTGCATCGCCTTCTGCGCGGAGGGCGATCCGGATATCAGCGAGCTGCGGTTCTCCGCAGGTGTGGCGGTCACATCGGCAGGCTGGGTGGTGGAAGCCCTGGTGGACGTCGACCTCGATCAACCCCGAGGCGAGTTCGGTGCCGGCCTCCACACTCTCCACCTAGAGCGGAGCGATCAGTTCTCCCTCGAAGATGCCCTGGGCCGCTTGACGGAGCAGGTCGCGGCGATGTGCACGATGTGTGATATTCCGAGGCGCCTGGGCTTCGAGGTGCATTGACCACGGACATCAGCTGCGCGACCTCGCTCGGGGCGATGTGGTCAAAGGCTCACGCCCAAATGAGGAGTGAACCGCCCCGGGTTCGGTGGAGACCCGATTTTGGGTAAGGATTCGGGTCATGGCACGTCCTTCCTCCTACCCGGCTGAGCTGCGCCGTCGTGCGGTGCGCATGGCCGCCGAGGTCCTTGGTGACTACCCGAATGAGTCGGCTGAGCTGCGGGCCGCCGCGGAGAAGCCGGGCATCGGCTCCGGCCGAGACGCTGCGCAACTGGGTCCGGCGGGACCAGCTCGACTCCGGGCGGCGGCCCGGGACGACGACGGAGGAGTGCACGCGGATCCAGGCGATGAAGAAAGAGATCGCCGAGCTGAAGCGGGCGAACGAGATCCTCAAGGCCGCGGCGAGCTTCTTCGCGGTCGAGCCCGACCGGCCACACCTGCGCTCGTAGCGTTCATCGACGAGCACCGGGGCCGCTTCGGCGGTGTCGAGCCGATCTGCCGCGTGCTCTCCGAGCACGGCTGCGGCATCGCCCCATCCATCTGCTACACGTTCAACAACCTTTCGGCGTCTGCCCGTTCGCTCCGTGACACAGAACTGAGAGAACTGATCGGCAAGACCTACGAGGACAACTTCCGGGTCTGCGGCGCCCGCAAGATCTGGCGCGAGCTGAACCACCTGGGTCGTGGTGGCCCCGTGCACCGTCGAGCGGCTGATGCGCGACCTGGGCATCAGCGGAGCCGTCCGCGGCAAGCGCGTCGTCACCACGGTCTCCGACCAGTGGCGCGGGCACCCGATCTGGTCGACCGGGACTTCGTCACCTCCGCGCCGAACCGGTGCTGCGTCATGGATTTCACCACGTGGCCACGTTCGCCGGCGTGGTCTACATCGCGTTCGTCGTGAACACCTTCTCCCGCCGCATCGTCGGCTGGTCCGCCGCGACCACGAAGGAGACCCGCCTCGTGCCCGATGCCCTGGAGACGGCCCTGCGGCAGCGCGACCGTGACGGACGCCGCCCCTGCCAAACGAGTTGGTACCCCACAGCGGTGCAGGAAGTCAGGGGGGATTCAACCAGTACACGTCATTCCGCCTGGCTGAGCACCTCGACGCCGGCGGCATCGCGGCGTCGATCGGATTCGTCAGCAACCCCTGTGCCGACGCCTGCCGGCGAGCGCATGGGAGGGCCGGGTGTGTGATGCCTGACCGGGAGCGCCGCCGCGGTCGTGGACGGGGCGGGGCGTGGAGCGGCGGATGTCACTGGCGAGGTGTCTCGTCCCATGCGCGGGGCGCCGCGCCGTGATGTGGTGGTCGGCGCACGCTACGGTGGGTCACCCGAGGATCTGCCGCGTCCTCGCGGACTTCTCGGCTCCGGGCACGGCATCGGGAACGAGCGGGGAGAGGACCGGACGCTCCTGCGGCATACCGTCACCGTCGAGCAGTCACCTGTGGGCGGGCCTCCTGACCTGCCTGGGCCGGAGGATGCCTGCCTTCCGAGAGGGAACAGGAAATCTTGCGGCCATGGAGCCGCATAATGGCTTTTCATCACCCTGGCTGTGCCGAAGAATTTCCTGTTCCCGTCCTGCGGTGTGGATGGCGGCGCTGGTGGTTCGGTCGGGGCGACACGGTGCGCTGGGGACGTCGCCCGTCGTCTGCGAACGCGCCCCGGGATGATTGCCCCTCGGCTGTTGTGCGGCGCGGCCCGGCCTCCGCGATCGGTCGCCCGACGCCACGGGCTGCCCCCGGTCGTCGAGTGTCCGTGCCGGTACCGCCGCGGCGGCAGAGGTCTACTGCCACCGCCGCGGGCCCCGGTCCCGGGCGGGCGGCCCAGAGCTGCCGAACGCCCGTGCCCGCACTCCCCGGCAAGCAGTACCTGCGCGCTGTGGTGGTTCCCGGCCCGCAGCCCGGGTGTTGCCGGGTGCTGGCGGACGTGTCTCCTCCGGGGTGCTCGACGGCCGCCGCCCCGTTGCCGGGCGCCCGTCCCGGATGGGACCTGAACAGGCCGGCCGGGCCGGGACGCAATCGGGGTGCCGCGGGCCCGCTTCCGGCGGTCCGTGGTGCCGGACGGTGGAACACGGGAGGATTCGAGCGGCCGCTGGACGCGTCCGGTACGTCGTACAGGCGGATGGCGGGCCTGGAAGTTCTGGACAGCGACCTGTTCATGCCGCCGGCCGAGGAGCTGGACAAGGCCATCCGGGCGCTGCGCAAGGTCTACGTCCCCACCCGCGAGGAGGCGGACCCTCGGCGGTGTGCCGTGCGTCGCTGACGTGGGGGCGTATCGGATGGTGACCGCCTGGCCGTCTGTCACACGGGTCGACAGTCTCAGCGGCCCAGGTCCTGGAGGACCTCACGCGCCGCCCTCGTCCCGGAGGCCATCGCCCCCTGAAGCGAGCCGGTCGCCCGGTGGTCCCCGCACACGTAGCGCCCCGCGCCGAACCGGCTCGGGCGGATCAGTGGCCACGGCGCCGGCATCGCCGGCAGCGCCTCCCGCACGGTGTACGAGGCGAGGTGCTCCCAGCCCGAGGTGTCCGTCCCGTACAGCCCGGCCAGCGTGGACCGCACCTCGGCCTCCCGGTGGTCCGCCGCCCCCAGTACCGAGGTGGCGACCAGTGCCCGGCCGTCCGTCGCGTACCCCGGCGCGACCTCGCTGAGCACCACCGTGTTCAGCACGCGCCGCGCGGAGTCCACCAGCAGGGTCGGCTCGGCCAGCGGGGGCACCGGCGCCGCGTGGTACAGCGTGGTCACCGTACGGGTGGCCGGCACCGCCAGCCCCGGCAGCAGCGCCGCGGCCGCGCCCGGACCGGTGGCCACCACCACGGCCCGGGCCGGGAGTTCGGTCCCGTCGGTGAGCGCCGCCCCGGCCGCCGTCAGCTCCCGCACCGGCGTGCCGAGCCGCAGCACCCCGGCCGGCAGGCCCGCCGCGAGCTGCGCGGGCACCGCGCCGATGCCGGCGTCCGGCAGGCAGAGGGTGCCGCGCAGCATGCTGCGCCAGACCAGGTGGAAGTAGCGCGCGGAGGTCTCCAGCTCCTCCTCCAGGAAGACGCCGGACAGGAACGGCCGGAGGAAGTCCTCCACCAACGCGGGCGAGATCCCCGACGCGGCGAGCGCCGACCGGGTGGAGGTGTCCCGGCCCCGGCGGAGCAGGGCGGGCGGCAGCAGGGCGTCCCGGGCGCCGAGCAGGCCGAGCGCGGCGATGTCCCGGGCGGACCCGAGCCGGCCGGGCAGCAGGTCCGCGGCGTCCCGGGGGCGCCGGGTGGGATCGGTGAACCTGAGCCGGCCGCGCGGGGTCTGCACCAGCACACCCGGGGTGAACGGACGCAGCCGCAGGTCCGCCAGTCGCAGCCGCCGCTTCACCTGCGGGTAGGAGGTGTTGAACACCTGGAAGCCGTGGTCCAGCAGGAAGCCGGCACGCCGGTCGGTGCGCACCCGCCCCCCGACCGCCTCGGCCTGCTCCACCAGGAGCACGTCGAGGCCGGCCCCGCGCAGGTCGAGGGCGCAGGCGAGGCCGGACACCCCCGCGCCGATCACCAGGACGTCGTGTTCTCGGGTGGGCTCTGCCGGCATCTCGCGCCGCCTCTCGGGTGACCTGCTGTCAGGGGTCCGGCACCGACCCTAGATCCTGACGGCCCGCCGGGCCGGGATCAGCGCGCTGGGCCGGGTCGCTCCAGTTCGCCGACCGCCTGGCTGAGCCTGTGCGGCCCAGCGATCCGGGGCGGCGGGTCACGGCCGCTCCGGAAGTACGCGTTCTTCGGTCGAGACTCGAACCCGCATCCGCCGCGGGGCCGCCCAGGTTCCCGGGGCTGCTCGTCGAGCCGTCCCGGCCGGGACGGACCGCGCATCGGCGCGGCGCCGCCAGCCCGAACGGCTCGACCAACGCGCTGCGCGCCGACGTCCTCGGCGCGCTCGGCGTCCCCACGGTCGCCACCGCTGCCAGCTCCAGCGGTTGCCGCACCCGGGTGCGGTTTCGACAAAGCGGTGCGGCAGGCGTTCGGCGACCTCGCGCCGCACGGGCTGATCGGCTCAAGTGGTCCACGAGCGTCCGGGCTTCTGCCAAGTGCTGGGGCGGGTCGTGAGGGTGGGTCGCTCGGATATCGGAGTGGTTGTCATCGTGGTGCTGTCCTGGTGGATGTGTGGGGTGTTCGCGCGCCTGCGTGCCAGGTCCCCGGCGCTGAGCGCACGTGACGGTCGGTGTCGTCGAGGTCTTGGAAGGAACGGACGATCACGACGGTCTCCTCGGTCGGGTGCGGGTGCGGGTGCGGGTGCGGGTGCGGGTGCGGGTGTGCGCCGCAGCCGTGAGGCGACGTGTGTCGTGGGCGGGACGGCGCTGGGGCGTCGCCGTCAGCCTTGCCGCAAACCCCCAGCCGCGTCCGCTTCACCACTGCCGATCGGGTGACGGTGAAGGTCCACCACGGCTCGCTCGGTGGGGTGTGGTGGCGCCACGGCCGCGAGGGCCTGCGCCCCCTGACCGACGCGCTCGACAGCCCGGGGGACCGCGCTGTGGACGTGCGGCGGCGGGCGGAGGGTCGGGCAGAGGGGGAACGCGAGCACCCGGGGGCGATGGATCTGCTGGCGTGCGTGGACTGCGGTGCCGTCCCGTAGCAGGAGCGTGTGGGCCCACGAGGGCGGCACCTACTCGGGGCGATCAACGCGCTCACGTCGGGGTCTCCACGACGGCCCGCGTCGTGCCCACGGCGGAGGTCCACGGCATCGACTCCGGCGTGATGCGCGCCGCCGAGGGGTGAGTCCGTCGGACCGTCGCGCTGGGCCACGGCGCGGACGGGGTGAGTCGCCTGGCCGAGGCGCTCGGCCGGCGCTGATCGCCCGGCGGGGCGGACGGCGGCGCGCATCACGTCGTCCGGCCCGCCGTCCGCTTCCGAGCCGGCGCCGGACTCGTCGTCACCGCCGCTCGGCGGCAGGATCCCGGCCGGCGAGGCCGCCGCGAACCCCCGGCGCACCGTCCCCGGGCGTGCCGGGTGCTGGGATGTCGGAACGGGTGAGCGCCCAGAGCGCGAACGCGAGGCAGCTGAACGTGGCGCCCAGCGTGCAGACGGCACCCCAGCCGGCGACCGCGTAGAGGGAGGTCGCGGCGATCGCCCCGGTGGCGCTGCCGATCGAGTAGAAGACCATGTACCCGCCGATCAACCGGCTGCCCGCGTCCGGGCGCAGCGCGTAGATCAGGGTCTGGTTGGTGACGTGGACCGCCTGCACCGCGAGGTCGAGGAGGACGACACCGACCACCAGGGCCCAGAGTGAGCTTCGGGTGAAGGCCAACGGCAGCCAGGAGGCGGCGAGCAGCGCCAGGGCTATCCCGGTGGTCCGTCGGGCGAGTCCGCGGTCGTTCAGCCGGCCCGCCGCGGTCGCCGCGAGCGCGCCGACGGCTCCGACCAGTCCGAGCGCCCCGATCGCGGTGTGGGAGAGGGAGAACGGCGGGTCGCTGAGCGGCAGTGCGACGCTGCTCCACAGGGTGCTGAAGGCGGCGAAGATCAGCAGGCCGAGCAGGGCCCGGACCCGCAGGACGCGTTCCCGCGCGAACAGGGTGACCGTGGAGCGCAGCAGCTGTCCGTACCGCAGGGAGGTCGGCGGGAAGGCGCTGCGGCGCGGCAGCACCAGGTGCAGGACCAGCGCGAGCAGGGCGGTCAGCCCCGCCGAGGCGAGGTAGACGGAGCGCCAGCCGGCGAGGTCGGCGACGAGGCCGGCGGCGGTGCGGGAGAGCAGGATCCCGATGACCACGCCGCTGGTCACGAGACCGACGACCCCTCCCCGGCGGTCGGGTGGCGCCAGGGACGCCGCGAAGGCCACCAGGGTCTGGGTGACGACGGCGAGAAGCCCCATCGCGGCCGTCCCCGCGAGCAGGAGCGTCGCGGTGGGGGCGAGCGCGACCGCTGCCAGCGCCACCACTAGGAGGAGCAGTTGGGCGACGATGAGCCGTCTGCGGTCGACGACGTCACCCAGCGGTACGAGGAGGAGAAGGCCCACCCCGTAGCCGACCTGGGTGAGCGTGACGACGCCGCCGACCAGTGCCGGACTCATGGCGAGGTCGTGGCCGATGGTCGCGAGGAGCGGTTGGGCGAAGTAGACGTTGGCCACCGCCGTCCCGCAGGCCACGGCGAACAGGACGATCATCCCACGGGCCAGGGCGGGCGCGGGCCCCCCGTCGTCGCGGGCCGCGGCTTGCAGCGTCCCGGCCTCACAGTCGACGAGCATTCGACACCCTCTTCCCATCTGGTTTCAACTTGCTACCGATCGGGACCGTATCCAACGTTGGTATCATGTTGCAACCGACATGATGGGAGGACGGCATGGTGGCAAGGACACGCTTCGACGACAGCGACTGCCCCGTCGCGCGATCGGTGGACGCGATCGGCGACTGGTGGTCCCTCCTGATCGTGCGGGACGCCTTCGACGGGAGCCGTCGCTTCGGGGAGTTCCAGCGCAGCCTCGGCGTGGCGAAGAACATCCTGACCGCCCGCCTGCGGGCCCTCGTCGCCGGCGGCATCCTCGACACCGTGCCCGCCTCGGACGGAAGCGCCTACCGCGAGTACGTCCTGACCCCGAAGGGCAACGCCCTCTTCCCCGTCATCGTGGCGCTGCGGCAATGGGGCGAACAGAACTTCTTCGCCCCGGAGGAGCCGCACTCGCGGCTGGTCGACCGCCGGCACGGACAGGCCCTGCGCGCGCTCGAAGTCCGATCGGCGGACGGCCGCCGCCTGAACCCCGACGACACCACCGTCCACAAAGTGTCCTGACCGGACGGTGCGCCCAGGGCGGCAGGCCATCGACCCGGGGCGGGCTTGTCAGCGCGGTGCGGCAGGACCGCTCGCATGACCGACGGAACCGGATGGCCCGCGGAGGCTACAAGCAGCCTCCTTCGGACCGACCCGCCCCGAGTCCTCGGTGGTGGCGGCGGTCTGGCCCCATAGGTTTCGGCGGCGGGCCAGACGGCAGCGTGAGCTGCCGCTCCCGCACGCACAGCCGCGTGACGTGGGGGGCGAGGGCGGTGTCGGCCCCACGAGCCCCTGCGTCCAGCCGGCCCAGGGCGGACGCAATTTCGCGCTTCGCGGCGCGGGCCAGCGCCGTGGCACCAGGCGGTGCCACGTTTTGGCGGCTTCGACTGGTCGAGCCCGGCCTGTGGCCTGACCGGCGACAGCGGGCCAAGTCCAGGCTGCCCCGGGGGTGGGTTGGGCAGGGCCGTCCCGGTTCGCCGCGGCGCCGCGTTCGGCGGGCGAGTTCGACGGTGATGGGCTCGTCGGGGCAGGTAGTGGCGAGGTGGGTCAGGACGGTCTTCTCGTGGGGGTCGGTGGTGAGGGACCAGCGGGGTTGCGCTCGGTGAGGCCGGCATGACCGACCGCTCCAGCCGCCCGCACTGCAGCCCGCACTGCAGCCCCCGCCGGACCCCGACCCGCACCGAACGGCGGATCGTCAAGGTCCGCGTCCTGCGCCGCTGGGGACCGGCCCGCATCGCCTACCTGCTGCGGCTCAACCCGGCCACCGTGCACCGGGTCCTGACCCGCTACCGGCTCGCCCGACTCGCGCACCTCGACCGCGCCACCGCCCGCCCGGTGCGGCGCTACGAACGCGCCGCACCGGGCGAGCTGGTCCACGTCGACATCAAGAAGCTCGGCGACATCCCCGACGGCGGCGGCCACAGGTCCCTGGGCCGCCAGGCCGGCCGCAGGACCCGCTCCGGGGCCGGATACAGCTACCTGCACAACGCCGTCGACGACCACTCCCGCCTCGCCTACAGCGAGATCCTCCACGACGAACGCAAGGAGACCGCCGCCGCATTCTGGGCCCGGGCGAACGAATTCTTCGCCCGGGCCGGGATCACCGTCCAGCGGGTGCTGACCGACAACGGCGCCTGCTACAAGTCACACGCCTGGCGTGATGCCCTCGCCGCCGAGGGCATCACGCACAAACGCACCCGGCCCTACCGGCCGCAGACCAACGGCAAGGTCGAACGCTTCAACCGCACCCTGCTCGACGAATGGGCCTACGCCCGGCCCTACCGCACCGAACAGGAACGCGGCGACGCCTACCCCGACTGGCTCCACACCTACAATCACCACCGCGGACACACCGCACTCGCAGGCAAGCCACCCGCCAGCCGCATCCCCAACCTCACGGGACAGATCAGGCCGCCCCGAGAGCGTCCGAGGCCGTGGTCGTCCGGCTCGGTGTCGATACCGCCCGGCGGCTCGCGCTGCAGATCCCTTTTTGCGCGCGCCGGCCGCGTGCTGATGGGCACGGCAGATGGTCGAGTCCACGCTGACATCCCAAGTGATCAGGCCTTTCGCGTCGGCCTGGACCTGCAGTTGCTCGAGGATCCGCTTCCAAGTGCCGTCGCGCTGCCACCGGCGGAACAGGTCGTAGACCCGGTCCCAGGGACCGTACCGCTCGGGGACGTCTCGCCAGGGCGTGCCAGCCCGGGTCCGCCACCGCATCCCGTCGATCAGCTGCCGACGCGTCCACGTTCGCGGCCTCCCCGGCTTCTTCCCCGTCGGCAGCAACGGCTCCAGCCGAGCCCACTGCAGGTCCGTCAGATCCCCTCGCGCCACATCATGATCATCGCAAGTCAAGATCCACTTTCGCAACAGGCCCTAGCGTCGCGGTGTGACGAAGACGTCGTTCACGACGTACCCGTCCAGTCCGTGCAGCTCGCCGTAGGCGATCAGGTCGCTGCTCCGGTTGATGAACCCGCGTCCCGAATAGTTGAGCGAAGTGTTGCAGAGGACGCTGAATCCGGTGAGTTCGCCGAAGGCGGTCAGCAGTGCACCCATGGCCGGGTTCGCGGTCGGGTCGACGGTCTGGGTGCGGGCCGTTCCGTCGACGTGGGTCACCGCGCGCAGGTCGGCGGATTCGACCCGGCTGAAGTACAGCATGTAGGGGTCGGGGAGACCACCGCCGAACCAGCGGCCCGCTTCCTGCTCCAGGCAGATCGGGGCGATGGGGCGGTAGCTTTCGCGCTGTTTGATCCTGTTGAGCCTGACCGTGGTCTCCTCGGTGAAGGGAGCGGCCAGGATCGACCGGTTCCCGAGGGCGCGGGGGCCGATCTCCCAGCGGCCCCGCGCCCAGCCGATGATCTTCCCGTCGCGGAGGTGGCGGGCGACCTCGCCGTGGTCCAGCGGGCGGATCTCGTAGCGCTGCGGGTCGAACTCGATGTCCTCCACGAATTCGCCGCCCGCGTAGACGTCCCACTCCAGGTCGGCCGACCCGGTGTAGAAGTGCTGGGCGTCGATGGCGGTGCCGATCGCGGAGCCGCTGTCGTTGGGACACGGCGGAACGAAGACCGCGGGGAAGAGCCCGCACTCGCGCCAGCGCCGGTTCCACTCGCAGTTGAGCCCGCAGCCCCCGGAGATGAGCAGCGGGAATCCCTCGGTCAGGTACTCCCGGGCGTACGCGTGGAAGCGGTCGAAGATGGCGTCCGAGAGCCGGGCCGCCAGGTTCTTGTACGCGCTCGATTCCACACCGACGTTGTGGAAGGGGGAATCGGTCATCCGGTCCTTCAGGCTTCCGGTGATGACCTCCTTCTGGCCGAGGACGAAGTCGATGACGTCCTGTTCCGCCCGGGTCGCCGGCCGGTTCTCGGCGAATCCGGCCAGGGCCATCTGCTTCCCCGCGTCCTGGAACCGGACGAACTCCTGGTGCGGACTGAACTTCGGGTCGGCGAGCGCGAAGCCGTAGGAGTACTTGTTGCCCGGGTAGTTGAGCACCTCCTTGAGATGGGTCACCTTCCCGTGCTGGTCGATCCGGTAGAACGAGCCGATGTTCCCCTCCCAGACCAGGCTGTAGAAGGGCTGGTCCCGGCGGAGTGCCGACATGCCGTAGGACGTCATGATGTGGGAGCGCTCATGGGTGGACGAGAAGACGCGCACGGCCTTGCCGAAGAACCGGCCGGCCTCGTCCGTGATCGCGGCTGCGCCCACACCGAAGTACCCTGCGCGCGAAGCCTGGTCGGTGCACTGGGTTCCCTTGATCCAGCCGCTCACGGCGACGACGTCGGGCTGCCTGTCCAGCCGGTCCGCCGCCGTCGCGAACAGTTCGGCCGTCGGATTGCTGTAGCGGAGGAACGAGTCCTTCTCCGCCTCCAGGGAGAAGAGCAGCCTGCCGTCGTCGACGGCCGCGATCGCCCCGTCATGGCCTTCCTTGAGGGAAAGAATCAGCATGATGGTCCGTTTCTCGGTGGGTTCCGCGTCCGACGGTTCGGGGCGGTTTCAGGGGCCGACGGTTCGGGGCGGGCTCAGGGTCCTGGCGGCCCGGATGCTGCGCGCGGCGCCGAGAGAGCCTTCAGGGCGAGCCGGTGCAACCGCGGGTTGGCGGACAGGGCGCCGGTGCCGTTCCGGGGCGAGGCGCCCAGGAGGTCGGTGCAGAGGCCGCCGGCCTCCTCCACCAGAACCTGTACCGCGGCGATGTCCCAGGGGTTGACGACCGGTTCGGCCGCGATGTCGAGCGTTCCTTCGGCGACCATGCAGTGCTGGAGGAAGTCGCCGAAGGCACGGTCCTCCCAGCAGGCTTCGGCCAGGCGCAGATAGGCCGCACGTGAGTGGAAGACGTCCCAGGTCCGGGTGCTGGTGGTGGAGAGGTACGCCTGGTCGAGGCGGGTGCGGCCGGAGACCCCCAGGTGCACGGGGGTGGTGCCGGCCGGTCCCCGGCGCAGCCAGGCGCCCCGGTCCGCCGCTGCCCACCAGCGGCTGTGCAGGGCGGGGGCGCTGATCACGCCGACGGTGGGGCGACCGTCCTCCAGCAGGGCGATCAAGGTGGCCCAGACCGGTACGCCGCGCAGGAAGTTCTTGGTGCCGTCGATGGGGTCGACCAGCCAGGTGCGCCCGGCGGAGACGGAGCCGCCGGTCTCCTCCCCGGCGAACGCGTCGTCGGGGCGGGCGGACCGCAGTTCCTCGCGGACGGCCGTCTCGACGGCGGTGTCCGCGTCGGTCACGGGTGTACGGTCCGGCTTCTCCCGGACCCGCAGGTCGAGGGCGTGGAAGCGGCGGACGGTGAGCCCGTCGGCGAGGTCGCCCAGACGGAGGGCCAGTTCGAGATCGTCCTCCGGTGGCACGGGCGGCGTCACCGGATCACCTCGTCCGCAGTTCGAGCAGGTGGTACTCCATGACGCCCACTTCCTCGATCCGGCGGACCTTGCGCAGCATGTCGATCCGCAGGCCGACCGCACCGGCGAGCACGTCGAGCCGTTCACGGTCCCCGAGGTGGGCTGTGCCCAGCAGCAGCCGGCCGCCGTCGGTCAGGTACTCGTGCGCTCCGGCGAGGTAGCGGGCCTGACCCCGGTAGCCCGGGTCGAAGACGGCGGAGTGGATGTCGCTGGAGAGGGCGAAGCCGTCCTCCACATAGGTCCAGGGCACGTTCCAGAAGATCGTGTCGAAGCGGCTCAGGGGATCGAGCGCCGCGTACATGTCGCTGTGGAGGACGCGGACCCGGTCGCCCACACCGTGCCGCTCGGCGTTGGCGACGGTATTGGCCACGGCCTTCTCGTTGATGTCCAGCGCGGTGACGGAGGCACAGCCGCTGAGTGCGGCGGTGACGGCGATGACGCCCGTACCGCAGCCGACCTCCAGGAACGAGCCGTCCCGGGGATAGGGCACCACCGAGGCCATCACCTCGGTGGCCGCGCTCAGCGTGCTGGGCCAGACACCCCGGTGCAGGCTCCATTCCCGTCCCAGCAGGGTGAAGGTGTCCGGCAGGTCGTCACCGGCGAGAGCGTGCTGCAGGGCCCTCGCGACGTCCTCCGGCGACTCTTCGACAGTCATGCCCACTCCCTCTTCGGTGGTGCGGTTCCGGTCATCGGGGCAGCTCGGCGGCGTACCGGACCAGCGCTTCGCGGTGACGGCCGATCTTGCGGAACGCCTCGGCGTACTGGTCGATGAGCGCCTTGTCGTCGGGCCAGGCGGTGAAGGTCGGCAGGGAGAGCGCGTGCTGCTCGACGTGCTCGGCCTGCGAGTCGGCCCCCGGCGTGGTGGCCTTCTTCGGGACTCCGGGGAAGAGGGGGTTCTCGGGGCGGGCGTAGAGCGGCAGGGTGGACAGCCGGGGGCCGGAGGGGGCGCCGACCTCCATGCCCTCGGCGCGCAGCGCCCGGATGAGCACCGAGCGCGGTACGCCACCCAGTGCCTGGGGCCGGTAGAGCGGCTTGTAGCCGTACCAGGCGCCCATGTCGACGTGGTCGGCGACATGGACCCGCTGCAGGTACTCCACGTCGGAGAGTTGCTCGCCGAGGTGCCGCAGGCACCGGTGCCGGGCCTCCTTGCGGGCGGGGAAGGCGGCGAGGGCATGCCGGGCGACGATGGCGTTGAACGGTGACATGCGCAGCTTGAGTCCGAAGCCCGTGACCCAGTGGGCCCGCAGGTCCTCGTCGAGGACGGAGTCCCGGGAGCGGTCCCGGTAGTGCCCGAGGAGGGTGGCGCGGTCCTGGATCCCGGGGTCGCTGGTGACGAGGATGCCGCCTTCTCCGGCGTAGACGGCCTTGTTGGCCTGGAGGGAGAAGACGGCGGCGTCGCCGAAGGTGCCGACCGGCCGGCCCTTGTAGCGGCTGCCGTGGGCGTGGGAGCAGTCCTCCAGGACACGCAGCCCGTGCCGTTCGGCGATCGACAGGATCGCGTCCATGTCGCAGGGGTGGCCCCACTGGTGGACGACGGTGACGACCTTGGTGTGTTCGGTCAGCGCGGCCTGGAGTGCCTTGGGGTCCAGGCCCCGGGTGTCGGGGTCGATGTCGGCGAGGACCACGTCACCGCGCAGCGCGAAGACGGGGCTCAGCGCGGCGTGGTAGGTGAGCGCCGGTCCCACGACGTCCACCCCCTCGCGTACGCCGAGGGCGAAGTAGGCGGCGAGGAGCGCGCTGGTGCCGGAGTTGAAGGTGACCGCGTAGCGGGCGCCGCCGTTCAGGAAGGCGAGGAAGTCGGCTTCGAGCCGGCCGATGGGGCCGCTGTTGCCCTTGATGGAGATGTCGGTGTTCCGCTGCGCGGCCAGCTCGGACAGCTCCGCCTCGTCCGCGGGGGGCGGCCACACCTCGTGGGGCAGCGGCCGCGAGATGGCGGGTGCGCCCCCGAGAAGGGCGAGCCGTTCGTCGGTGCTCATGTGCTCTCTTCCTGTCCGTGCGGGGTGGGTCAGGCGCATCGGTCGGTGAGTCCGCTCGTCCCGCCCGACCGGGCCCGGTAGATTCCGTCGATCGTGCGGACGGTGGCGAGTTGACGCAGGAGGTGGTCCCGGCGGTAGTCGCGGTCCTCCAGGCGGTCCAGATAGTGGCTGAACATGGAGCGCGTGATGTCGGTCCTGGATCCTTCCGGGGCGTAGCGTTCCAACTGGGCCCCTCCGACGGCGTGCAGGGTGGCCGCCCCGGGGGCGACGTTCAACGCGCCTTCCGAACCGAGCACGCAGAGCTGTTCGGTCTTCGCGAGGCTGTGGCGCGAGATGCGCAGCGAGCCCGCCAGCCCCCTCGACGGGTAGCTGCACAGGAGGGCGACCAGGTCCTCCAGTCGGCGGTCCCGGGTCTCCTGGTACTGGTGCACGAAGGCTGAGTGCACCCGGGGGGTTTCGGGGAACATCCCGTTGAGCACGTCGACGAGGTGGTAGCCCATGTCGAGGAGCACACCGCCCCTTGCCTGCTCGCGGGACGCGCGCCAACCCGTGGTCGGACGGGCCAGGTTGAAGTGGTAGTCGTAGGAGAACCAGTAGGGCCTCCCGATCCGCGGGAGGTTGTCCCGGGCGAACCGGAACACCGGGTCGAAGTTCCGTTGCAGCAGGGTGAAGATGCTGCGGTCGGCCTGCTGCGCGAGTTGTATCAGCTGGCGCGCTTCGGGTTCGGTGACCGCGAACGGCTTCTCCTTGATGACGTGCCTGCCGTGCGCCAGCAGCCGCGTACAGACCGGGAAATGCTCGCCGTGCGGCACGGTGACCACTGCGGCGTCGAAGTCGACGGCTTTCAGTGCGTCGTCGAGGCTCCCGTAGTACGGGAATCCCCATTCGTCGGCGAGTGGCACGGCGGGCGGGGCGGAGTCGACGCCGCCGACGATATCGGCAATCTCCTGTACGATCGGCAGGTACTCCCTTCCTTGGTGCCCGGCAAATCCGATCACCAGCACTCGTGGTCGCGGACGGATGCCCTTCAGCCTGTCGCCGGGCATGCAGAATATTCCCCTCGCAGAACACCGCTCGACGATGACGTGGGAAGTCGGGAAAGGGTTGTGCAGCCCGGATCGGATTTACGTGTCCGCAGACGGTTCAGAGAGCCGTGCGGCTCCCCGGAGGGTCGGCGCGCCAAGCGTGTGCCGCGGTCACGACGTCCTTGATGAAGGTGCTGCCGCTGCGCAGTGTGTTCTCGTCGAGCAGCGTGACGTCCTCGGCGGCCAGCCAGGCGAACTCGGTGTGCTTGTTCCGTTCGAGTGCGGGCGAGGAGAGGTCCCCGTCCACCTCGACGAGGTAGTCCGACTCGATGTGCCGTATGCCGTCCCCCGTCCACTCCGTGTGTGCCACCCGGGCGAGAACGCGGCGCAACCGCCACCCCGTCTCTTCCAATATCTCCCTGCGGAGCGCGTCCAGGAGGGACTCCCCTGGTTCCACGGCTCCACCGACCACGTCCCAGCAGCCGGGGAAGAGGGAGCGGTCGGCCGAGCGGCGTTGGACGAAGATCCGGCCGGCCGGATCACGGATCAGTGCGCCCACCACCGGTCGGGGCTGGGCTGCCCCGGTCATGAGGGTCCCCCGTCGCGCTCGGACGGGAACGGGTTTTCGGAATCAGTATTCCCGTACGAACGGTCGAACGGGCGGGGGGTCGAGCAGTCCGAATGGCGGGGTCGGGGCGGGATGAAGCGGTCTGGATTCGAACTGGAGAATGAACGACCTGAAGCTTGCATCTCCACTACGCGAGGTTAGCCGAATCTCGGAGAACAGGTGCGAGGACGAACTTCTTCGGGGCGCCTTGAGTTCCACTTGACACGGCGAACGGTCGCGTGCTGAGGGATTGCCTCCCGGTGTGTGCCGCGGCCCCGCCCCGGCGGAATCGCTGGGGCGGGGCCTTGTCCGCGCACGGACCGGTATCGGCCCGGTCCGCCCGTTCCATGGCGACGGGGCGCCGGCAGCGGATTCTTGAGCGATTCTTTCCTGCCACCGCTGACGGATCGTGAGGGAACCTTATTGGCCGGATCGGCCGCCCTTCGGGTCTCGGCGGTGCCGTCCTCCGGCCCCGCCGACCCGGCCGGCGCCTCCGTTCACCGGCGGCGCGCGACCACGAAGGCGTAGCCGATCTCCGCGAGGGCACCGAACCGGGGAAGGGAACGGGCGAAGTCGAAGAACTCGTAGTGCGGGTCGTCCACGGAGGGGGTGACATTCGCGAAGGCATCGGCGAACGCCTGGTAGGTGCGCCGGACGTGCTCGCCGATGTCCTGGAACTCCAGAACCTCCAGACCGGCGCGGTCGAGGGCCGTGCGGAGCTCCGCCGGCTCGGGGAGCGCAGGGGACCCGAACGCCCGGCAGGTCCGGCGGACCGTCTCCGCGGCCTCACCGGTCACCGGCGACCGGAGCAGCACGTCGGTGACGACCAGCGTGCTGCCGGGCCGCAGGGTTCGGGCGATCTCGGTGAGGGCGGCGGTCCGGTCGGGAATGTGCATCATGGACTCGATGGCCCAGGCACCGTCGAAGGACGCGGACTCGAAAGGCAGTGCGCAGGCGTCCGCGTACCGGAAGTCCACCCGGTCGGCGAGCCCGGCGGCATCCGCCCGGGTCCGTGCGAGGGCGATGTCCTCGGCGCTGACCGAGATTCCTGACACCTGGCCACCGGTGGCCCGGGCGATGCGCAGCGCGGGCCGTCCCGTTCCGCAGCCGACATCCAGCAGACTGCGGCCGGGTGCGGCGGCCAGCCGCCCCGCCACGAGGTCGGTGAGCCGGTCGGTGGCCTGGTCGAGCGACCGTCCGTCCGCCGGGCCGTCCCAGTAGCCGACATGAATGTTCCCGTCGACGGCCGCGCCGTCCACGATCTCGGGGTGCTCGTCACGGAGCGGGTCAGGGTTGAGTGAGGACGGGACGCCGTGCTGCGCGGACGGGTTGTCGGTCATCGCGATCTCCCGGGTGCGAGGGGTGAGTCGGCGGGTGACGAGGGTCGGCGGCGTTCGCCGGGAGCGGGCAAAGGTGTTCCCGGACGAACGCGACGCAGTTCCGCTCTTCCTGAAGGACTTCCCGTGCGACCGGTGGTGGGAACCGCTTCTCCGGGACTGGTTACCGCAGACGGTGATGGCGGTGGCGAGGTGGCCGTCGTGGACGTGCCAGTGGCCGTCCAGGGTGGGGAGCGGGGAGGGGACGAGGAGGACGGCGGTGAAGGTGCCGTCCGGGCGGAGGGTGAGGTCGGCCTCGGAGATGTCGAGGAAGGTATGGGTGAGCGGGAACCAGGTGTTCCGCCCGTGAGGACGAAGCCGAGCGGGCGGCCGCGTTCTTCGCAGGCCGGGTGGAGCTTGGTGCTCAGTCCTCCACGGGATCGGCCGAGGGCGTGATCACCCGTTCGTCCCGGTCGAGTGCCCCCTTTTGCCGCCGGTGGCGTGCTGGTGGGCCCGCACGATCGTGGAGTCGACCGACACCAGCCAGTCGATGTCCCCGGCCGCATCCCTCTCCGCCTGGATCGCCCGCAGCATCCGCGAGAACGTGCCGTCCAGCGCCCACCTGCGAAACCGCGTGTACAGGGTCTGCCACGAGCCGTACCGCTCCGGCACATCGCGCCAGGCCGAGCCGGTCCGCAGCTTCCACACGATCCCGTTCAGCACCACCCGGTCGTCACAGCGCGGCCGACGTGCAGATCCTGACCTCGGCAGGAACCGCGACAGCACATCCCACTCGGCTTCTCCGAGATGAGGACGTACAGCACGGCGGGGGTCGGCCCGTACCACGTCGGCGTGCCGGTGACGATGGTGTGCCGCAACGCCTTGCCGGGTCGGCCGATGTCGAGGCGGCCGCCAGCGAGTCGCACCTTCCAGCCCATCCGGGCGGCCCCGCGCAGCTGGGCAGGGGTGTGCCGGGCCGGCGTGCCGTGGGCGATCTGGGTGAAGCCCTCCAGGCCGCCGAGGAGGTACGGCACAGAACTCTGGCCTGCGAACTCGCCGCCGACGATCTCGTCGTGGAAGGCGGAGTAGAGGAGGAGCGCCGGTCGGCCCAGGCCGAGCGCGGGGCCGGTGAAGGTCTCCAGCGTGTGGAACGGCAGGTCATCGGGGAGCTGCCTGGAGTCGTTGGTGAAGGCGTAGTTGGCAGCACCGGCTTGCGTCGAGTCATGTACGCGGAGCGTAGTGCGCCAACTATACGGCCGGGGTGGCTTGTTCAGGATCGATGCGGTCCCGCCGCGCCCAGTCGTCCAGCCGAGCGCCGAGCCGCCGACGCCGCGCCCGCACCAATGCCTGCCCCAACGTCGGCGGCTCGACCTCGGCCAACCGCTCCGCCGGCACCCGCCGGGGACTACGTGACCCGGCCGACCGCACCGGCACCCGCAGATCAAGACCACGGCCCAGACCACCACCAGTACGGACGCTGCTCACACCGTGCTCAACGAGCGGAACCGTCGGCCGCTACTGCCCCGTGGACGGCCCACCGCGGGCCGCCCACCGGATCGCGCAACCACACGAACTGGCGGTCCGGGCCTACCGTGATCCCGTACTCGCACGGCTCCGGCCGGCCCAGACCATCCCACACCGCCCAGGCGATCATCAGCTCGTCGCCGATGCGCCGCTCGCCGCCCTGGTGCAGCACCGTGGTGCCGTCACCCACCGCGCCGAACGCCGCCCACGAGCCGACTCCGTCGTGGACCCAGGCGTTCACCCCGTCCTCGTCCCGCCCAGTGGTGATCACCGCGTCCGGCACCGCCACCCGCAGCGCGAACGTGAGGTCCCAGTTCCCCTCAAGGGCGCCCAGGTCCCGCTCCACCACCCGGTCGGTCTCGGCCGGGCCGCCGCCGCGTACCGCCGCGTACCCGGTGAACCCCGCCACCGGCGGCGCCGCCCCGGCCCGGTCCGCCATGAACTGCCCCAGGCCCTGCACCCAGCCCGTCGCGCTGCGGCCATCCTCGGCGACCGTGAGGGCGACGTGGCCCAGCCGCCCCCACGGGTAGACGATTCGCCCGCCCGGGCGGGTCGCCTCCACCCACGCCGGGGGTACCCGTTCGACGGCGTAGGTGGCGATCACCCGGTCGAACCGTTCACCACCCGGCGCCGTGCCGGTGGCGTCGGCAACCAGCACCTCGACGTCCAGGCCGGCGGCCGCCAACCGGGCCCGCGCGAACTCGGCCAGCCCCGGGTCGATCTCGGTGGACACCACCAGGCCCGGGCCGGCCCGCCGCGCGGCGAGCGCGGCGTTCCAACCCTGCCCACCGCCGATGTCCCACACCCGGTGCCCGGGCTCCAGCAGCAGCGAGTCCAGCATGTCCACCACCACGCCCTGCGCGGACAGGCTGGACGACGGCAGCCCGCCGCTCACCTGGGTGATCGCGGCCGCGGACTGGTCGCCGTACAGCTCCCCGGCCCAACCCTGCGGATCGGCCCACCGTTCCACCGCCACGTACGCGTCCCCGTCCCACCGCCACAGCCGCTCCGGCGCGAACCAGTCCCGGGGCAACGCGGACACGGCCTCGCGCAGCCACGGAGCCCGCTCGGGCCAGGCCCCACGCGCCTCCATCGCCTCATCAAGGCCGGCCCGCCACTTCACGAGGTCGAGGTCCACGCTCAGTCCTGCTTCGGCTTCCGGTGCTTCCCATCACTACCCGGATCCGGCTTGTCGACCTTCCCGTCCGCGTTCCCGGGCGGCGCCTTGCCCTTCTCCAGCGGCTGGTCCTTCTCCCGATTGCCCACCAGGGATCCCCCTTCGCACGCAGAACGACAACCCGGCCATCCTGACCGCTACGCCTCGCAGACGGTAGGGGGCGCAGCAGCGCACAAGGGGCGCCGGATGCCGTGCGCGCGCCCCCGGGAAAGCAGCGGCCCCGGCAGTGCCCTGCCGGGGCCGATCAGGCCTTCTCGGGACCACCGCACAACCTACTGGTGGGCACTGACCGTCGTCGGGGGGAGCAGCGCCGACAACCTCTACATCGCCAACCGGCACCTCACCGAACACGAGCACGGAGATGTTCTGCAGGACATCGCGGCCCAGCCGCGGGTGCCACGGTGGTTCGGCGTCGGGCCACGGCTGCTGGCCAGAACCTCCTACTGAGGATTTCGGGTTGTCGTCGGGTAGTGACGGTTCATGATCCCTGCGGTATGCCGTTGGTGTGAGGTATCCGGAGGGTGGGGGCCTGACCGCTGAGCGTCGGGCGTTTCGTGAGGGGATCCGGTTCCAGGCCGGGATGCGGTTCGCGGTGGGTGAGAAGACCACGGTGATCGCAAAGGATCTGCGGGTGAGCGTGCGGTCGGTGGAACGCTGGCGTCGTGCCTGGCGCGAGGGCGGGATGGAGGCACTGCGCTCAGCAGGGCCGGCCAACTCCCCGACTGTCACCGACGCCCAGTTCGCCGTGCTTGAGGAGGAACTCGGCAAGGGGCCGACCGCGCATGGTTTCGCGGATGAGCGGTGGACGCTGGCCCGGGTGCAGAGCGTGATCCACCGTCGGCTGCAGCTCAGTCTTTCGGTCCCGACGGTGTGGCGGCTGCTGAAACGGCACGGCTGGTCCTGGCAGGCACCCGCCCGCAGGGCCCTCGAACGCGACGAGAACGCCGTGGAGCTGTGGAAGAAGGAGGTGTGGCCGCGGGTAAAAGCATCGGGGCGGCGTGTGGCGGCTGGATCGTCTTCGAGGACGAAGCCGGATTCTCCATGACGCCGCCCCGCGCCCGCACCTGGGGCCGACGCGGAGACACGCCCGTCGTCCGGGTCCGTGGCAGATCCCGCCGCCGGACCTCGATCGCCGCCCTGTGCTGCTATCGCCCGGGCGAGAGCCGGCTGATCTACCGGCCCCGCAACCACCTCCTCCTCAAGGGAGCCCGCAAGAGCTTCTCCTGGAAGGACTACCGTGATCTGCTCGTCCGGGCCCACATCCAACTCGGCGGACCGATCGTGGTCGTCTGGGAGAATCTCAACACCCACCTGTCAGCGGGGCTGAAACGGTACGAGGCCGAACACGACTGGCTCACCACCGTCCGTCTCCCGCCCTATGCACCCGACCTGAACCCCGTCGAGGCCGTCTGGTCACTCGTGCGCAGAGCGATGGCGAACACCGCCTTCGGGACGCCCGACGACCTTGACCGCACACTCCGCCGCGAGTTGCGCCGAATCCAACTCCGACCCCACCTGATCGACGGATGCCTGACCGCCACCGGCCTGACTCTCAGACCACCGACCCCACCCTGAAAACCTCAGTAGTCGGGTGCGAGTCGTTGACCTGCGCGGACTTGATTGCTTGAGACGGAAGCCCGCTGACGCGTGTGTCGTGGCCCTCGGTTTTGGACGTAGAGCCTGATGGTGCCGTAGGCGATGGACGTGTCGTGCTCGTCCGTGAGGGCGGTCCAGATTTCCATGGGGGTGCGGCCAGTTTCGATCATGGCGTCGACGAGTTCTTGGACAGGATCAATGGCGGTCGGGCGACGGGGCAGTGGCTTGCGTGGTGGCGGTTGCGGGTCGTCCAGTGCTGCGCGGACAGTGCGCCAGCCGACCTGATGCCGCTTGACCAGCGCTCTCATCGACAGGCCCAAGGTTCTGGCGTCGTGCCGGATGTGATGGTAGAGCTCAAGCTTGCTGGGTCGTCGCGGCGTTTCGGCCGGACCGTTCTTGCTTTGTCGAGGCGGGGCGGGTCTGGCATCGGCAAGGGCGCGTTCGAGGACCTCTGATGTGCGTCCGGTCAGAGCGGCGAGCCGTTCGAGTTTGGGCTTCCCGAACCAGCTCGGGGGGCCGGCGAGGACACCCTGCAGGTAGCTGGGCTTGAGGTGGTTAGCCGGGCCAGGCGGCGGAGGTAGGAGTCGGTGCTCTCGCCGTTCTGCGGGCGGACCTGGACGGGAAGCCGGGCCAGCAGCGGCTTCGGGGCCTCGGTCACCCGCGAGCCGCCTTCCTCCGTGGAGGAGCGGCGGTCTCTGCGGCGTGATCCAGGGGGATCGCGTCGATCGCGGCGCCCCGGATGGCGTGGGACAACGCTCCGATCATGCCGTCGGCCCGGTTGTGGAGGTAGCGGTCCAGCTTGACCAGGCTGCCCGGCGGGTGGTCGTGCAGGAGAAGGGTCTGTTCCATGGTCGCGATCAGGCCCTTCCACTCGTCGCCGTAGGGGAACGGGCGGGTGGGGACGAGAGTGAAGCGGCCCGCGATCTGGGCGCCCCGGGTGCCAGCGAGGAGTTCGCTGGTCTCCAGGCCGATTCCCGCATAGACGAACGTCGCGGGGATGCGCTCGGAGAAGTACTTCAGGGTGTCGGAGACCTCGCCCCCGGCCCGCGTGACCTGCGAGACGTTGTGGATTTCGTCGACCAGCACCAGACCGGTGCGGGTGTCCGTGCAGACGCCGACCACGGCCTCGATGATGTCCGTCATGTTCGACCGGGAACGGACTGGAAGGCCCAGAAAGCGCGCGAACTCGGCAGCGACCATGCGGGCGGTCGCGGCAGGCGGGACCGTGATGTAGAGCACCGGGATGCGGTCGGTGACGTTCGGGTGGCGAGCCCGGTCGAGGAGCTCGTGGGCGAGCCCGAGCTGAGTGATGGCGCTGGTCTTGCCCGTGCCCGGCAAGCCGGAGACCATCAAGCCTCGGCGAGCGCTGATCGCGTGTCGATTGAGCAGGACCAATCGACGGCCGCAGACCACCGTCTTCTCGACGAACGAGGTGGCCACCACGAGCATCCGGGCGTGATGGTCGAGCCGGTCCTCGTCATAGAGGGCCCGCTCTGCCGGGGACAGCCTCCGCAGTTCGTCGGAAGACAACAGGACCGGGGGCTCGGGCGGGCCGGCGGCGAACGTCCGCCATCCGTCCAGGGTGGTGAGCTGACGGTTGGCCGCAGCATCGGCCTCGTGCAGGGCGGTTCGTCGACCCGCCGCTTCGGAGATGGTCACGGACGCCTCCAGGGGTTGGCGAGCGGGTCGAACAGACCCAGCGGGATGACCTTGGCCAGCTCGGTGTCCGGCTCCTCGTCCGGCGCGGGCTCGACGGCAGGCGGGTCCGGGATCGGCGGCTCGGGGGTGGTGGCCCGGGTCCGGGCGGCGACGCGGCGAGAACGCTTGGCCGCAGGACCCTTCTCCAGGGCAGGGCCGGCGTGGGCCCGCCGCAGCAGGGCAGCGGCGGCATCAGCGATCTGCTCCTCGGTGCCGCCGGGGACCTGCTCGCAGGCGTGGTCCCAGGCCAGCTCGCCGAACGGGACGCCGACGCGGCGAAGGTGCTTCCAGAACACGGTGATCCACCGATCGCCCTGGCGGTCGCGTACCCAGATCCGGGAGATGTCGTAGGGGTCGTAGTGGATCTCCCACAGACCCTTCTTCTCCACCACTCCGGAGTGCTGGCGCCGAAGTGGGCCCAACTCGACGTCGTCGTAGGTGCGGTGCTTGATCCGGATGCCGTAGGCGTTGATCGCCTGCCAGCGCTCGGGCAGCAGCTCGATGTAGTCCGCGCCGTTCAGCGGGACCGGGACGTAACCGCAGGACTCCACCAGCGTGGCGTACTTCTCGTTCGGTGAGAACGCCCGCTTCGGTGCCTGCGGGTCACGCAGCCCGTCATGCGGCCTGGTTTGCCAGACCGCGACAATCCACTCATCAAGAAGACTCTGCAACTCGGATAGCGACCACAGCCGCCCGTCCTCCAGCTTCCGGCCTCGCCGGTCCGCGGTCGAACCGGTGTAGCCCGCGACGAACTGAGCGAACAGTGTGGCCACTGAGCCCAGGGTCTTCTCGATCGTGCCCTTGTCCGTCGGGGTCGCTTTGTGGGCCGGTTGCAGGTTGATGCCCAAATAGCGGCAGGACGCCCGGAAGTTGTTCGAGATGAACACCTTGCCGTGGTCGCAGACGATCGTCTCCGGAACGATCACCGGCCGTGCCGCCGCCTGCTCCAGGCGCTCGTCCAAGGTCAGCAACCGTCGGTGCGGCAGCACCGAACGGGACATCAGCAAGGCTTCTGACCAGCCCGGTCGCATCGCCTCCGGGGTGACGCTGCGGGCCAGCAGCGCGGAGGCGTCGGCTGCTTTCGTCGTCGGCCGCAGCACCGCCGCGGTGATCGACCTGGTCGCGATGTCGACCATCGCGGTCAGCTCGACCTTCTCCGCGATGCCGTCGTCCAGCCGCACCAGCACGTCCAGCGGGGTCGAGTCGATCTGCATGAGCTCGCCCGGCGCACTGGCCGGCACTTCCCCGAACGGGCCGGGCGGCCGTGCGTTGACCGACCGGCGTGTGCGGGCCGAGCCCGTCGCATGAGTGCCGGTCGCCAGCTTGCTGTAGAGCCGGTAGAGGGTGGCCCGGGAAGGAACCTCGACATGGGCGGCATCTTTCCGGCCGGACAGGATCTCCTTGGCCCGCCAGACGATGAACCCGATCGTCTTCGACGAGTCCTCGGCCGTCTCGCCGATCGCCTGCCGCATCGCCTCCACCACCGCCGCATCGACCATGCCGAAGGCCGGCATCTGTTTGGCCGACCGGCCGTCGGCCAGTCCGATCAGTCCGTCACGCTGATAGCGCTAGCGCCGCTGCTTGATCCCGCTGGCCGTCACCGGGTGCCCGGCCGCCGTCAGCTCGGCCGCCTTGACTCGCTCACGCTCAGCCAGCGAGTTCCGTCTCGGATCGAACTCCGGCCGCGGCACCGCTCCTTCGGAACCGTCCAGCGGCAGGCCGTGCAGCACTTCGAGAATGTGCCCCTCCCACCAACGGGCCTGTTCGGCCGCTGTCTCGGGAAACTCCGCGATCCGGGCCGTGGGGGGAACCTTCCGCTCCGTCCCGCTCATTGGGCACCCCTGCCGGCCAAGCTCACGACCGTGCGCGGTCCCATCAGCTCGATCGACAGCCCCTTGAAGACCAGTTCCTGGAGCCAGAGCAGATGAAACAGGGTGGGCAGCGTCGCGAGCCGGTCACCCACCACGTCGGCCCCCGGAAACATCGGACCCGGCTCCGCGAAGACCTCCCGCAGCCGATCGGCAACCGGGCGGTGCAGGCACCGTGGGTGCCGGTAGCGCGACAGCCACCGCACATTCGCCAGCAGCACCGCCTCCGGCGTCCCGACCCGCTCGAACCCCCACCCAGCCTGAGCGCAGGCCAGCCGCGTCACCTCGAACGCTTCCGCGTCCTTCGGCTCGATCCGCTCATCCGCGCGGACGTCGATGACCACCGCCGAGCCATCCACGTGGCGGGCGAAGTAGTCCGGGGCGTGCCGACGCTCTCGTTCGCCGTCGTGCCAGTACAGCCAGAACGGCTGCGAGGCGATCCCTGCCACCTTCGGGTCGAAGTCCATGAGCAGAAGCCGATCCCGCTCCAACCAGGACTCGAAGCCGACGTGCTGCCCAGTCGTCGCCGCCCAGTACCAGCCCGCGAAGTGACGCTCACCGCGAGACCACCGAAAGGGCCGCACCGGTGCCCCGTCCTCGAAACGGGTCGTCACGCAGTCCAGCAGCGGACGCCGTTGTCGCTCGCGAACGACATCCACGTACGACAGCTCGACGTACGGGCATGCAAGATCCACCCCAGCCGGTACAGCCACCCAGCACCCCCAGCACGATCACCTACACGACTAGGTTCACTGAGACGGAAGGCCAAACGACTGGGTTCGCTGAGTAAACGACTCGATTGAGTGAGAGCGGTCAGCGAAGGTGGCCTTGTTCGCGAGTTTCCGGCAGCAGATGTTCACCAGTTTCGGCAGCGCCCCTGGATCCCGCAGATTCGAACAGCCCGGGCTCATTGACTCAGGCATGCCTGGTCGGGGACGGCTCGATCGGCCGATACGAGAGGATGTGCACGCTGATGCGCAAGGACGTTTCGTAGGGGGATAGTTGGTATGGCGGGGGAACTGTGGGTATCGACGTTCTCGCTCGCGGGTGTCGTGCGCGGTGGTGCGCTGACGGCGTTCACTCAGCGTGCCGCCCAGCGGTCGGCGGATCGGGCCGAGGAGAGGCGACGGTCGGCGGCGACCGCCGAGACGCGCCGGACCGAGCAGGTGCAGGCGATCCAGGAGTTCCTTGCCTGTGCCCAACTCGCCGAGCGGGCCGCCTACGCCCGCCCGGAACCGTGGGGTGCCGACGAGGACGGCTGGATGACCGGGGCGCAAGCCACCATGACCAAGCTCTGGACGGCTGACCGCGGGGTTGCCCTGCTCTGCGACCCGGCTCTGGAGGCCCCCGCCCGCGCTTACGGACGCGCGCTCAACCAGGCGGTCTGGCGCGAGCTCGGTGACGTGGACGTCAACGAGCACCTGGAAGAGCACAAGAATGCCTTCATGATCGCTGCCCGGGCGAGCCTGGCCCGCACATGACCGATCGCCCGGGCCGGTCATCCATTGAAGCTCCAGTGGTACGAGTCGACCACCCTCAGCCCCGGTGCTACAGGCTCCTCTCGGACCGGGAGCTTGCCAGGACCTCCAACGGCACAGTCGAACACCGCCCGCTGGTTGGGTGCTGCCGAAACTGGTGAGCATCTGCTGCCGGAACTCGCGATCGAAGCCACGTCACGATCTCCCCGAAGTCCACCTGGGTGCCGGTGCGCTCGTTGACCCGTTTGCTGCGGACACGGTCCGGGGTACCGCGCTGCAGCTGGTGGAAGCGCACGTCGTGGGCCTGCGTCGCCGTGTACGGCGCGACGGGCACCGTCACCAGGCCGAAGGTCAGCACTCCGGTCCACACAGGTCGGGCCACGACCGCCTCCGTTCCCGGACGACTCCGGCGCGCCGCCGCTCGCGCGGCACGGGCTCACCGCCAGCGTCGCCGCCGGGCGGTCGGCGCGCACGCGGGAGTGGGCCGACAGACACCGCGGCGACACCCCGCACCGCCGGGCGGCGCACCGCGGCCGCCCACGACGACTCCGTGGTGGGCCAGGGCTGTGACGACCGGTTCGAGTTCGAGTTGGCGCTGGACCTGCTGGACGGCTTCGAGCGGCCCCGGCAGCAGGGCTGGACCTCGACCGCCGCCGGCGGACCGGACGCCCGCCCGGCCCGGCACGGCGCAAGGCCCGCGGGCGCGGGGCCGGACGTCACTTCCGGTCCTCGGCGCCCGCGGGCCCGCGGGCCCGCGGGCTCACCACCTCGCCGGTCAGCCCCAGAGGCTGCGCCCGGCGAGATCGGCGGTCTGCACGACCACCAGGGCCGTCAGCAGCCCCAGGACGGCCAGTACCCCCGCCGCCTGGATCAGAGCCCGGCCCTTGCGCGGCGCGAACACCAGCACCGAGCCGACCGCGAAGCCCGCCAGCAGCCCGCCGAGGTGGCCCTGCCAGAAGGTGAAGCCCGCCGAGGCGACCAGCCAGATGATCGCCCCCACCAGCTGCCGCCCGCCGCCGAGCGGGTCGTGGTGCATCTTCCTGGTCATCAGGAAGTACGTGGCGACCAGGCCGAAGATCGCGCCGGACGCGCCGACCGCCGCCTCCTGCGGGGCGATCAGGTACCCCAGGACCGACCCGCCGAGCAGACCCGTCAGGTAGAGCGCCAGCATGCGGACCCGGCCCAGTTGCTGCTCCACCACCCGCCCGAAGAGCCACAGCGAGTACATGTTCATCAGGATGTGCAGGATGCCGAACTGCCCGTGTGTGGCGGGCAGATGCAGGAACCCCGAGGTGACCAGCCGGTACCACTCGCCGTGCGCGATCCCGACCTCCTGGAAGCCCGGCGGCAGCAGACCGTCCTCGACGACGTACCGCAGGCCGTCCGGCCCGGTCACCCCCTGGCCGAGACTGTCGAACCGGTCGACGACGCCCGGACGGATCAGTTCGAGCACGTACACCAGCACGTTCACGGCGATCAGCAGGTACGTCAGGTAGGGCGTGCCGATCAGCCTCCCGCCGAACACCGTGCGGGCCTGACGGATGCTCCGGTGGCCCTCCTTCACGCACTCCGGGCACTGGTGGCCGACCGGCGCGTCCAGCATGCAGTCCGGGCAGATGTAGCGCTCGCAGCGGGTGCACCTGATGAACGACTCCCTGGCCGGATGCCGGTAGCAGGTGGTGGCGGGCTGCACCTCTGGGCTGGGCGCCCCGGGGGTGACGTGTGTGGCGTCCATGGAAGGGCTGGTCTCCGTACGGTTTCGGCTGGGCCCGGCGGCTGATCCGCGGCCGGTGCAGCGAACAAGCTAGCGAACGTGCGGGCTGCTGGAAACGGAGGGGTGGGGTCCGCATCGGTCGCGGTGCGCCGGCCCGTCAGGGAGGCGCGGGCCGGCGGCCGGACGGTCGCGGAGCGGGTCGTGGGAACGCCCCCGGCGGCCGGCGGCCGATGGGCCGGCCGGGTTGCCGCGGAGAACCTCGCCGACGGGTGTCGATCCGGGCGCCGGCCGTTCGTGTGGAGAGTGGAAGGCCGGCACGCTGCCGTCGCGGCCACCCACGTCGCGCTCGGCCGGGACGCCTCCCTGCTGCCCTACGGCCGCTTCACGGATCGGCAGGTGCAGAGGCTGTACTCGGTACTGCCGGCCACCGGATCCGGTACTTGGGCCGCTCCGCGTCCTCGGGCGTCCTGGACTTCAACGGGTCGCTGGCCATCCACGACCGCCGCGGGTTCGTCGCCGCCTGCGCCATCCACGTCCGCACCTGCGCCTGCTCGGCCGGGGTCAGGCCCTTGAAGACGCCGCTCGCAGCGGGGTCGGCGCGACGGTGTTCGGCACCGGCGGCTTGGCCGCGGCCACAGCGTCGGTGGCGCCGGCCAGAACGACATCGGTACCCGCGGCGGTGACGACGGCCACTGCGCCGACGCGGACGATGCTCACGGCGGCTGCCTCGGCGTGGACGGCGATTGCGCATGTAGGGCGGGCGCATTCAGCGCATTAGCCTGCGCGTTTCATCTGGGGTCGCGTCCGAATCATGATCGAAAAAGCGAAAGTGCCTTCTGAGCTGCAACGATGAGGAGGTGCGCCGCGTGGGCGTTCGCCGCACCGGTACGAACGCGCTCGGCGTGGGAACACCGCCGGCCTCTCCAGGACGGCCGCCCCCGCAGCCGGGGGCTTGCGCTGCCCCCGCGCGCGGCTCGCGATGCACCGGCGGGCAAGGGCCTGCCGCCCGTCCTGCTCTTCCAGGCCACCGAGGACGCCGCCACCCCGTACGAGGGCGGGGTCGCGATGCGCGACGCGCTGCCCGGCTTGAAGCTGGTCGTCCAGAGCGGCGGCAGCTTCCACGAGATCCTCTTCCACGGCAACGCCTGCCTGGACGACACCTTCACCGCGTACCTCCGGGACGGCAGCCTGCCCAAGGGCAACGATCGGATCGCCAAGACCTGCGCTCCCGAGCCCGATCCCGACCCCGTCTACGTGACCCCGCCGCCGGCCGCGGCCGCCCCGGCCGCCGGCCCGCTCGCGCGGACCGACCCGGAGACCGTCCGCGGCCTCCTCCGCTAGCCGACCGGCCCCCTGCCCCGGTGGTGGTGCGTGGTGGGGGTCGCCTGCCAGCGCGCTGTGCGCGGGTTGCCAGCGGAGGGGCGGAGGCTGGAGGCGTCCAGGTCGGCACCGATCAGAGGAGTGCTCCCATGCCCCATCAGGTTTCTTCACCGGCTCGTGCGGTACGGTCACGCCGCCGGCTGCGGCTGACGGCTGTCGTGGCCGCTTCGTGTCTGGCGACGGGGACGGTGGGCTCCGCGGTCGCGGCATCCGCCCCCTCCGCCGTACGGTCCGGACCGCACGGTCGCGGCATCCGCCCCCTCCGCCGTACGGTCCGGACCGCACACGGCCGAGGGCGACGGCGCACTGCGGGCCCGGCTCTCGCAGCTGGCGCGGACCCTGGTGGCGGCCGGGGCGCCGGGCGTGATCGTGCGGGTGGACGACGGCCGCGGCCGGCCGGTCGAGATCGTCGAGCAGGCCTGGTGGGCGGCGCGGGACCACCGGATCGCGGCCGGGGACGAGTTCCGGATGGGCTCCAACACCAAGACCATGATGGCCACGCTGGTACTCCAACTGGCCGCCGAGGGCAGGCTCACCCTGGACGACCCGGTGCAACGGTGGCTGCCGGGCCGGGTGCCGGACGGCGGGGCGATCACGCTGCGGATGCTGCTGAACCACACCAGCGGCCTGTTCGACTACACCGAGGACGGCGCGCTCCTGCCGTCGATCCTGGGCAGGGACCCGCGGCGGTGGACCTCGGCGGACCTGCTCGCCGTCGGGGTGCGGCACGAGCCGCTGTTCGCGCCCGGCGCGCGGTGGTCGTACAGCAACACCGGCTACGCCGCTGTCGGCGCTGTGCTTGAACAGGTCACCGGGCAGAGCCCGGCCGACCTGGTCCGGGGCCGGATCGCCCGGCCGCTGGGCCTACGTCACACCTATCTCGCCACCGGCCCGGCCTGGCTCGGCCGGCACGCCCACGGCTACGAACCGGACCCCGCCCACATGCCGCCGGGCGTGCCGGCCGCGTTCAGGGACGTCGCCGGACCGCGCCACGACGGTCACGTGGACGTCTCCGCCCATGACCCGAGCTGGGGCGGGGCGGCCGGGGCGGTGGTCTCCACCGCGCAGGACTGGGCCCGCTTCCACAGCGCGCTGATGTCCGGCCGGCTGCTGCCCCCGGCCCAACTCGCCGAGATGCGCACCACCGTTCCGATGGACCCGGAGAACCCGGTGGACGGGCCCGGCTCCGGCCTCGGCATCGAGACCGGCGCCACCCCCTGCGGCACCGTCTGGGCGCACGACGGCGGGATCACCGGCTACTCCAGCAGCACCATCACGGACGGCACCGGCAGCCGCACCGCCACCGTGCTCGTGCCGACGGAGCTGCTCTACGAGTTCGAGGCCGACCGGGGGCTCGTCGAGGCCGATCGGGCCCTGCACCTCGCGGTGGTCTGTGCCATGTTCGGCACGCCCGTGCCGGCCGGCACGGCCCCGGTCGCCGGAGGCCCGGCCGGCGGGATCGTCGCCGGCCTGGGTGCGGCCGGCGGGCGGCCGGCCGAAGGGGCCACGTCGTTGCCCGTCCCGGCTCAGGCCGGCTGACCGGGGCGGCCCGGTGCGGAGCCGGGCGCGGTGACGAGGGCGGAGACCAGGCCCCGGGCCCGGCACCGCGACATCGCCGCGCCCTCGGCGTGCGCCGCGGCGAATCCGGCGGCCCCCAGGGCGGCGGCAGCCCGCCGGGCGATCCTGCGCACGTCCTCGTCACCGGGCTCGTCCGTGCCGCGCAGGGCTGTGGCCGCGCCGAGCAGCCGGGCGGCGCCGGCCGGCCGGGCGCGGGCGAGTTCGATGTCGGCGGCCACCACGGCGAGTCCCGCCGCGACCGGGGTGTCCCAGCTCAGCACCAGGTGCACCGCCGGGTGGTCGAGCCGGCGCACCGCCTCGTCGGGGAGTCCGTCGGCCGCGTCCGCCTGGGCGAGTACGGCCCGCAGCAGGGCGGTCAGGTGCGTCGGGGGTGCCTGCTCGCAGGCCGGTCCGGCCGGTGCGGCCCGTGCGTGCGCCCGGGCCCGCCCGGGCCGTCCGGCCTGCCACTCCAGGCGGGCCAGGCCCAGGTGCACCAGGGCCCACAGTTCCGCCGACCCGGTGGGTGCCACCTGGTCGCGCAGGCTCTCCAACTGCCGCCGCCCGCCCGCGACGTCCCCGGCCCGGGCGCGGGTCAGGGCGGCCTCCACGTCGTTCTCGACGGTGTACTCCCGCATGCCGAGCTCCCGGAAGTACCGGGTGGCCCGTGCGTTCAGCGCCAGCGCGGTGGCCGTGTCGCCGGACCGTCGCCGGAGCGAGCCGAGGGCGCTCAGCGTGCTCGCCAGGCCCCAGCGCTCGCCGAGCTCCTCGAAGCCGGCCAGCGCGCGGGTGAGCAGCGCGGTCGCGCGGGGGGTGTCCCCGGCGTGCAGGGCACGCCTGCCGCGGACCGTCAGGGCGAAGGACCGGCTCCAGGGATCCCGCCCCCCGCCGTCCGGTCCGGTCGTGCTGTCCGGGGTGTCCGGCGTGTCCGCGCCGCCGGTGTCCGTGCGGGCCCCGGGCGCGGTCACGGCGGTGGCCAGCCGGGCCAGCTCCAGCAGGGGGTGGGCGCCGGGGCCGACGCCCTCGACGGCCTGCCGGATCCGCCCGAGGGCGGCCTCGGCCTCGTGCGGTGCACCGACCTCCGCGACACCGAGCGCGTGGGCCACGCGTACCAGCCTGCGGGCCGCCGGATCAACCGGCCCGGGCACCTCCAGCACCCGGCCGAGCAGGTCCAGCGACTCCGGGGGGTTGCCCCGCAGGGACCAGAACCAGCCGAGCGCGGCCCCGAAGCGGACGGCCGTGGCGGCGTCCCCGGCGTCGATCGCCCAGCGTATCGCGGCTAGCAGATTGTCGCGTTCGGCGGACAGCCTGGCCAGCCAGCGCAGTTGGTCGCGGGTGCGCAGCCGGGGCTCCGCGGACTCGGCCAGGTCGAGCAGGAAGGCGAGGTAGCGCCGGCGGGCGGCGTCGGCCTCCGCGCGGTGGGCGAGTTGCTCCACGCCGTACTCCCTGACGGTCTCCAGCATCCCGTAGCGCGGCTCGCCCGGCTCGGCGGTCCGGACGGGATGTAGCAGGGACTTGTCGACCAGGGCCGAGAGCAACTCCCGGACGTCGTCGGTCCGGTCGGCGGTGTCGGCGAGGTCGTCGCCGTGGGTGCCAGGGTCGCCGTCGTCCTGGCGGCCGAGCCCGCCGACCGCCTGCGCCGCGTCCTCCGTGAAGCTGCCGGGTACCACCGCCAGCCGATCGAGGAGCGCCCGCTCGTCGGCGTCCAGTAGGTCCCAGCTCCAGGCCACCACGGCCCGCAGGGTCCGGTGGCGGGGCAGCGCGGTGCGGCTGCCTCCGGTGAGCAGCCGGAACCTGTCGTCCAGCCGGGCCGTCACCACCTCGATCGGCAGCGTGCGCAGGCGTGCCGCGGCCAGTTCGATCGCCAGCGGCAGGCCGTCCAGGCGTCGGCAGATCCCGACCGCCGCGGCCAGGGAGCGGGCGTCCGGGGTGAAGCCGGGCAGGACCGCGGCGGCCCGGTCCCGGAACAGCCGGACCGCGGCGCAGGTGCCGGCCTGTCCGGCCGGCGCGCCCGGCGGGGGCAGTTCGAGCGGGAGGACGGGGTGCAGGGTCTCGCCGCCGATCCGCAGGGACTCCCGGCCGGTGGCGAGGATCCGCAGCCGTGGGCACCGGCCGAGCAGGGCCTCGGCGAGCCTCGCTGCGGCCTCCAGCACGTGCTCGCAGTTGTCCAGCAGCAGCACCGTCTCTTCGTCCGCCAGCACTTCGACCAGGTGGTCGAGGATCTGCCCGGCGTCGTCGGAGCTGGGGGCCGGGGCCGGGCGGTCCGCCGCCGGGGGGCGCCGGAGCGGACCGGCCTGGCGCAGCCGCAGGACGTCGAGGACCGCCTGGGCCACGTCCTGCGCCCCGACCGGGGCCAGGGCGACCAGCCAGACGCCGCCCGCCGGGGTGAGCTGCCGCCCGGCGGTGACGGCGAGCCGGGTCTTGCCGGACCCGCCGGGCCCGACCAGGGTGACCAGCCGGGCCCGGTCGAGCAGTCCGACCACCCGGCGGACGTCCTCCCGGCGGCCGACGAAGCTGGTCAGCGGCGCGTCCAGGTTGCCCCGCGCCGGCGCCTGGTCGGTCCCCGGGCGGTCGGTCCGCGTCGAGTCGGTCCCTGGGCGGTCGGTCCGCGCCAGGTCGGTCCGGGTCGGGTCGGTGCGTGCCCGGTCGGGCCGCGAGCGGCCCACCTCGCCCCGCAGTACGGCGAGGTAGGCGGCCTCCACGTCCGGTCCGGGGTCGCTGCCGAAGGCCTCGGCCAGCCGGCCGCGCAGCCGTTGGTGGGCGGCCAGTGCCTCCGCGCCCCGCCCGTCGGCGGCGAGGGCGCGGATCAGCTGGGCGTGCAGCCGTTCGCGCAGCGGGTGGTCCACCGTCAGCGACTCCAGCTCGGCGACCAGGCCGGGCCCGGTGCCGAGCGCGAGATCGGCCTCGATCCGGTCCTCCAGGGCGGCCAGCCGGGCCCGTTCGAGCCGCTCGGCCTCGGCACCGGCGAACGGTGCCTCGCGCACGTCGGCCAGGGCCGGGCCCTGCCAGAGACCCATCGCTTCCCGCAGGGCGGTGGCGGCCTCGGCGGGTCGGCCCCCGGCCAGCAGGCGCCCCCCGGTGCGGGAGAGCCGGGCG
Organism: Kitasatospora sp. NBC_01246; assembly: GCF_036226505.1. NCBI lineage: Bacteria > Bacillati > Actinomycetota > Actinomycetes > Kitasatosporales > Streptomycetaceae > Kitasatospora > Kitasatospora sp. NBC_01246. The sequence goes on from NZ_CP108484.1 coordinate 8,727,863, forward strand.
AACCGGACGGTGTCCACGGCCTCCGCCGCGACGGCCAGCCGGTAGCCGGCCGGTTCGAGGGTCAACAGCCCGGGGTCGCCGAGGGCACGTCGCAACCGGGAGGCCAGCGACTGAAGGGCGTTCGCCGGGTCGGCCGGGGGAGTCCCGGCCCACAGGGCCTCGGCCAGGACCGCCGGGCGGACGGCGCGCCCGGCGTCCAGCGCCAGCCGGACCAGCAGCGCGCGCAGCCGCGGGCCGCCCACCGGGACCGGGCCGTTGCCGGTGTCCAGCACCAAAGGTCCGAGGAGGCCGACGCGCACCCGGCCACTATCGCAGCACGCCCTGCTCGGCCGTCAAGTCGGCTCCGCGCGGCCAGAACTGACCCGGCTGCCCGCCGTGGCACCGGTCCGGCACCCCACACCGACCCTCGGCCGGGTCCGGTCAGCGCGCCGGGGCCGCCGTAGTGCTCGTCGGCCTCCGCCTACGACGCGCTCGGCCGCCCGACCACGCTCACCGAGCCGGTCGCCGCCGGCCAGAACATCACCACCACCTTCGGCTACGGCGCCGCCGGCAACCGCACCCGTCTGACCGACGGCAAGGGCAACACCACCGTCTACACCTTCAACCTGTGGGGCCTGCCGGAGTCCACGATTCAAGCCCGCCACCACCGCCCACCCGGCGGCGGCCGACCGTACGTGGACCACCGCCTACGACGTCGCCGCCCAGGCCGTGAAGCTGACCGAACCCGGCGGCGTAGTGCGCACCAGCGGTTACGACCCGGCCGCGACCGCGGCCTGCTGATCAAGGCCGGCACCGACCTGAACACCGCCACCCAGACCTGGGAGTACGACGCCGACGGGCGCCTGACCAAGCGCTGGGACAAGGACACCGGCGACACCCTCATGGGCTACCAGGCCGACGGTCAGCTGGACTGGGCCCACAACCCCCGCACCGGGACGCAGAACCGGTACGGCTACGACGGCGACGGCCGCCTCGCCAAGCAGTCCTACGTCGCCCCCGACCCGGCCGACACCGCCAAGCTCAAGACGATGTCCGAGCGCCGCCTCGGCTACGACCCGCTCGGGCGCCTCACCGGCGACCAGCTGCTCGTCGGCGGCGACACCGCGACCCCGCTCACCGGCACCGCGTACGAGTACGACCTCGACAACCGCCTCACCCGCAAGACCGTCGCCGGCACCGTCACCGACCCGGTGCGCGACAACCGCTACGGCTACGACCTGGCCGGGCGCCTCACCTCCTGGACCGCGGACACCACCACGACCGCCTACACCTGGGACGCGGCCGGCAACCGCACCGGCAATGGCACCGCCACCGCCACCTACGACGAGCGCAACCGCCTGCTCTCCGACGGCACCAGCACCTACCGCCACACCCCGCGCGGCACCCTCGCCGCCGTCACCACCGGACTCAAGCAGGAGACCCTCGCCGACGACGCCTTCGGCCGCCAGATCACCGAGGGCACCACCACCTACACCTACGACGGCCTCGACCGCGTCACCACCCGAAACGCCGCCAGGTTCACCTACGACGGCGGATCCAACAACCTCACGGGCGACGGCACCTGGAGCTACGCCCGGGACGCGGCCGGCACCCTGCTCGGCGCCACCAACGGCACCGCCAACCTGCGGATCCGCACCGACCAGCACACCGACGCCACCGCCACCCTCAACACCGACGGCACCACCGTCACCGGCGCCACCACCTACGACCCCTTCGGCAAGCCCGTCGCCACCACCGGAACCCGCTCCAGCCTCGGCTACCAGTCCGGCTGGACCGACCCCGACAGCGGCGACGTCAACATGGCCGCCCGCTGGTACCGCCCCGGCACCGGAGGCTTCACCAGCCGCGACTCCTGGCAACTCGACCCCAGCCCCTCCGTCCAGGCCAACCGCTACACCTACGCCAACGGCGACCCCCTGGGCGGCACCGACCCCACCGGACACGAGAACGTCTCACACTGCGGCTGCGGCGGACCGGGCTCCCCGGGCGCGGCAGGAAGCTCCATCCAGATCTCAGCCGGCAACGCCGGCGGCGGAATCTCATTCGGCAAGAACGGCACGTTCAACGGCACTATCAAGATCAAGCCGGGAGCCAACTCCGCGCCCGCAGCCAAGGCTGCTCCGCAGGCCGAGCCGTCCCGAACACCTCGGGCTACCGGCCGCCGTCGAGCGGCGCGAACACCGCCCCGATGCCGGGCTTCTCCATCCCCGGCGCGGGCGTCGGGGGCCTCGGCGTGAGCAGCTTCGGTAGTCCGAGCACCGCGCCGAGCGGCTACGCGGGCAGTGACGTCTACCAGGAGAAGCAGGCCGCCCGGGACTGGAACAGGTCCAGGTCCAGCTCCCCGACCTCCGCGCCCCAGAGCCCCACAGGCCTGCCCGCCGCCAACCCCACCAGACCGCAGCAGACCCCAACCTGCACTGCTTGCGGCCACTCCAAGACACCCCCGCGCCCCGCTGCGCCCATGGCCGAACCACCCAAACCGCTCTTCGACAAGACCAGGCCCTACACCGAACGCCCCACCCCGCAAGCCGACTGGACGGCCCCTGACCCCCACGCCACCCCCGACATCATCGCCGCCTCCTACAGCAGCGCCGACCTCCTCGCCCTCCTCGTCCTCGTCCCCAACGTCACCCCCACCACCGACACCACCCCCGGCCCTGATCCAGGCCAGACCAACGACCCGGATAGGGAGTCGGAGCCCTGTGTCGATGGCCCGCTGGATACTCGTGAGAACGCGCATGGGAACATCACATACTTCCCTCGGGAGCGCTTTAAGCCCGGTCCGGATGGTTGCCGCGCAACTGGTGCGATCGGAGAGTTCAACGGCCCCGAAGACATGGAGGACGGCACGGAAACGGCATGGAAGAATACTCCGCGGAGGCCTATGGTGAAACCGCCGGATTATTGGAATTTGGTGGACAAGCAACGGGCCAGGGGGCACTTGATGGGTAGGCAGTTCGGGGGCTCGGGTGATAACCTCCGTAACCTCGTTCCACTCTGGGACTTCGCCAATGCCCCCGCCATGTGGGAGGTGGAGATGGATATCGCCAGCGTGATTAAGCAAGGAGGTCAGAAAGTTGTGTAAAGGGTCGATGCGGTGTATTCGGGAATAGCTTCCGGCAGGCCTCTGGCCATTCATCTTGAAGCCCATGGGCCACTTGGGCTCAATGTTGATTGTCTGGTGGTGAATGAGAGAAAGAGAAGTCGGGGTGACAATGAGGCGATCTGTGGGTCCTATAATCTGGGGTACTGAGACATGTCTGAAATTAACTTTCGTCAACTGGTCGGAGTCGCACCCAGGTCCCAAGGAGTAGCCCCCGAGGCGTGGTTGGAAATTGAGGAGTGGGCTGGCGGGAGCTTGCCGATTGACTTCAAAGAGTTCGTTGAACTCTATGGTGAAGGATTGACAAGAGGGCATCTTTATATCCCGCACCCATATGGCGAGGAGCCCCTTCTTCGATTTATGGAGAACGGCCGTCGATCATTTGGAAGAATTGCGCGACACTTCTCTGGTGAGCTTGGTGGGGCAGCTTTTGATCCGGCCTCGGTGGTTCCGTGGGCATATTCTAACTGGGATGGTGACCAGTGTTTCTTTGTGCCGACAGGGGGGGCTGCTTGGCGTATTCTTCTGGTATTCCGTCAAATGGCCTGCGTGCGGTTCTATGACTTCGAGTTCTCGGAGTTTATCGCCGGGGTCATCGCCGGGACGGCTCTTCCCCCGGGGTGGCCGGATCTGGGTCCGGTATGGAAGCCAGTCGACGGTTCCCTGTTGTGACGTCCGAGGGGTATGCGGGGTCAACGGCGCTGTCGCTATGCGGGCGGAACCTCCGGGATGACGACACCTTCAACCAGCAGCCCCGGCGGCGGCGCGGTCTGCCGCGACCGCTGTCCCCGTGCCCGCTGCTCCGATTCGTGCCGCCAATGCTGCCGGGGCGCCGTTCCAGGCCTGGTCCGGCCGTGGGTGCTGTCGGGCCTGGTCAGTTGACTGCACTACTGACTTCGGCTCGTCAGGGTGAACTGTCCCGAATTGCCTGACGGGCTCGCTGCGGTGGTTGTATCCGGTGGTGTGTGAGGTATGCGGATGGGGGCGGGCTGACCGCCGCGGGACGGGTGCGCCGGGAGTCGCTGCGGATGCAGGCGGCCGAGCTGTTCGAGCAGAGGATCAAGCCGCCGGAAGTGGCCCGGCGTCTGCGGGTGAGCCCGAAGTCGGCCTACCAGTGGCACCAGTTGTGGCGCGATGGCGGTGTGCAGGCTCTGGCCTCTCGAGGCCCGGGTGGGTCGCGGTGCCGTCTGTCGCCGCGCTGCCTGGAGAAACTCGCCGCATACCTGGACCAGGGCCCGGCCGCACACGGCTGGGTGGAGGACCAGGTGTGGACCGCGGCGCGGGTGGCCACGCTGATCGGGCGGAAGTTCCACCTTTCCTACAGCGTGTCCGGGGCAACGAGGCTGATGCACCGGCTCGGCTTCAGCCCGCAGGTCCCCGCCCGGCGGGTGGCCGAGCGCGACGAGCAGGCCGTCACCGCGTGGAAGGAGGTGACCTGGGCGGAGGTAAAAGAGCGCGGGCGGCCTGCGGGGGCTACATCTGCTTCGAGGACGAGGCAGGATTCACCCGCCGTCCGCCCAGAGGACGCACCTGGGGCCGGCGGGGCCGCACGCCGGTTGTGACGGTCAGCGGCCGCCGCTCGGGACGGTTGTCGGTGGCCGGGATGATCGCCATGCGGCCGGGCTCGCGCACCCGGCTGTGCCACCGCCTGATCACCCACCCCGCGGGCAGAGGCAAGCGCCGCAGCATGGGCGAGCGCGACTTCATCGCCCTGGTCGACGGTGTCCACCAGCTCGTCAAGGCGCCGATCGTTCTCGTCTGGGACCGCCTGAACACCCACATCTCCCACGCCATGCGCGACTTGATCGCCGAGCGCGCCTGGCTGACGGTGTTCCTGCTTCCCGCCTACTCGCCCGACCTCAACCCCGTCGAGTGGGTCTGGGCACACGTCAAGCACAGCCTGGCCAACCTCGCCGTCATGGCTCTCGACCGACTCGAGGCCCTCGTACGCAACCGGCTCAAACGCCTGCAGTACCGGCCCGACACCCTCGACGGCTTCATAGCCGGCACCGGCCTGACCCTCGACACCCCAACCTCACCCTGACCAGCCGAAGTCAGTAGGGGGCTTCACGCACCGGTTCCTCTCGTACACCTTTCCAACTTGCGCGCCCGAGCATGCCTCTATCTGGCAGTGCTAGATTCACCTCGGCTCTGTCAGGGCTGCTCCCGCCCTCCTCGACGTTTCCCGAGTTGGGCTGCCCTCAGCTTCAGAGTCCTGCCACGACAGAACTCAGGTGGTGGTCTTTGCGGCTCGGTGAACCACGAGGGGTGGACGGCGGCGCTCGTGCGAGAGTTCGAGCTCGGCTCGCGTCTTGTCATCAAGGGACACCCGGTGGTGAGGGCGCGCGAAGGCCCAGCAGGTGTCCTCACCACGGCCGAGAACAACCTGAGGCCCTTGCACCCGGCACAGCGTCACAAAGCCAGCACCACGTGAAAGGTCACCGGCGTGCCATGCCGGGAGAGTCCGAAACCTCGGCCTCGACCGACCGGGCGGCCATGGACCGCGGCCCGGCGTCGGTGATCTTCTAGCACTCCGACGGCAAGGAGGCTCGCTGCCCACCGACACCCGATCCGTTCCAGGACACCAGCATGATGCGGATGGCGGCGGGCTGACCGCTGCGGGACGGTTGCGCCGGGAGACGTTGCGGATGCAGGCAGCCGAGCTGCTCGAGCAGAGGATCAAGCCACCGGAAGTGGCACGGCGTCTGCGGGTGAGCCCAAAGTCGGCCTACCGGTGGCACCAGTTGTGGCGTGATGGCGTGTGCGGGCTCTGTCCTCTCGCGGCCCGGGTGGGTCACAGTGCCGTCTGTCGCCGCACTGCCTGGAGAAACTCGCCGCGTACCTGGACCAGGGCCCGGCCGCACACGGCTGGGTGGAGGACCAGGTGTGGACCGCGGCGCGGGTGGCCACGCTGATCGGGCGAAGGTTCCACGTTTCCTACAGCGTGTCCGGGGCGACGAGGCTGATGCACCGGCTCGGCTTCAGTCCGCAGGTACCCGCGCGTCGGGTGGCCGAGCGGGACGAGCGGGCCGTCACCACGTGGAAGGAGGCGACCTGGACGGAGGTAAAAGCGCCCGCGCGGCCTGCGGGGGCTACATCTGCTTCGAGGACGAGGCAGGCTTCACCCGCCGTCCGCCCAGAGGACGCACCTGGGGTCGGCGAGGCCGCACCCCTTTCGTAACGGTCAGCGGCCATCGGTCGGGACGGCTGTCGGTGGCCGGGATGATCGCCATGCGCCCCGGCTCACGCACCCGGCTGTGCCACCGCCTGCGCACCCACCCCGCGGGCAAGGGGAAGCGCCGCAGCATGGGCGAACGTGACTTCATCGCACTGATCGACGGTGTCCACCACCTCGTCAAGGCGCCGATCGTGCTGGTCTGGGACCGCCTGAACACCCACGTCTCCCACGCCATGCGCGACTTGATCGCCGAGCGGGCCTGGCTGACAGTGTTCCTGCTTCCCGCATACTCGCCCGACCTCAACCCGGTGGAGTGGGTCTGGGCACACGTCAAGCACAGCCTGGCGAACCTCGCCGTCATGGCCCTCGACCGACTCGAGGCCATTGTCCGCAACCGGCTCAAACGCCTGCAGTACCGCCCCGAATCCCTCGACGGCTTCATAGCCGGCACCGGCCTGACCCTCGACACCCCAACGTCACCCTGACAAGCCGAAGTCAGTAACTCGTTGACCGGCTCGACTCGGTGGCGGCGGTTCTGGAGCATTTGGGCATGTCGTTGTCGCATGAGGTCTCCCGTGTTCATCGGGATCTGATGGATGGTCGGGTACGGCTGACAGGTGCCGGGGCGGTGGTGGCCGGTTCCTTGGCGTCGTTGCCGTGGTTGGTCGTGGACGCGGCGGGCCGGGAGGTAGAGCCGGTCAGCGTCTACCTGCGGGATCGGCTGCTGGGAGACGTCAGTCCCCTGACGTGCCGGAGTTACGCCTTCGATCTGCTGCGCTGGTTCCGGGTGCTGTGGACGGTGGACGTCGGCTGGGAGCAAGCCACCGAGGCCGAGGCTGCGGCGATGGTCGGCTGGCTGCGGTCGGCCCGGAACCCGCAGCGGCAGCGCCACCGAGAGGGCGGTCACCCGCCGGGCTCGGTGAACCCGAAGACCGGAAAGAGGATCCTGCCGGCTGGGTACGCGCCGGCGACCATCGCGCACAGCCTCTCGGTGGTGCACGGGTTCTATGCCTTCCACCTGCACTTCGGGCGCGGTCCGGTCCTCAACCCGGTACCGGAGAATCGGGCCCGCCGCGCCGCGCTCGCCCACCGCTCGCCGCTCGCCGATCGACGCCCAGGCCCGGCACCGGCGGGGCCGGCTGCGGCCGAAGGTGCCGGTGCGTCAGCCCCGGGCGATCCCCGACGCGCAGTGGGACGAACTGTTCGCACAGATGCGCTGCACCCGGGACCGCGCCCTGCTGGCCTGCTACGTCTCCTCCGGCGCTCGGGCCAGCGAACTGCTGGGCGTTCAACTGAGCGATCTCGACTGGCACAAGGGCCAGTTGTGGGTGGTCTCCAAGGGCACTCGGGAGCGACAGCCGGTCCCGGTCTCGCCAGAGGCGGTCCGCGCCTTCTACCTGGACCTGCCACCTGGGCGGTCGCCGAACCGGACCGCTGGGCACAGTGGGTCGCGCCGTGCCCGATCCGGGACGAGGACCTGCGGTGGTTCCAGGTCCGCCGCCGACGCTTGCAAGAGCGCATGGCCAACCGCACCCGCGAGCGCCAGCCGCTGCTGCCGATCCTGTCCCAGCACGTCACCGACCAGTGGCACCGCCGGCGAACCCTGCTGGAGGCGGCCCGCGCCGTCGGCCTGGGGGAACACTTCACCGTCGACGGCGTCGAGTGGCAGCGCGTCTCGGCGAAAGCGGACGCGCTGCGACCCGATCCGTCGACCGCCGCCGTCCGCGCGGTCAACCGAAGCACCGGCGAGCTGGTGCAGCTCACCCACACCGAGAACCAGGCGTTCTGGCAGTGGGCGATCGTCGAAACCCTGCGGCTGGCCGGACTGCGCGCCGAGGAGCTCACGGAGCTGACCCACCTGAGCGTGCGCAACTACCAGCGGCCCAGCGGCGAAGTCGTCGCGCTGTTGGTCGTCACGCCGTCCAAGAGCGACCGGGAGCGGGTCATTCCGATGTCCGCCGAGCTGTTCCACGTCATCGCGCAGATCATCCGCCGCCACATCAGTGCGAACAGGACCGTCCCGGTCTGCGTCCGCTACGACCTGCACGAGAAGGTCTGGAGCGAACCGTTGCCCTACCTGTTCCAGAACATGCACGGCGGAGCGATCAGGGCGATGTCCAGCACGACGATGTGGCGCATGATCCACCGTGCCGCTGCCGGGCTGGTCGCCACCGACCCGCGGTTCGCCGAGGTGAAGTTCGCCCCGCACGACTTCCGCAGGCTCTTCGCGACCGAGCTGGTCAACAACGGACTGCCGATCCACATCGGCGCTGCCTTGTTGGGCCACTTGAATATCCAAACCACTCGTGGCTACGTCGCGGTCTTCGACGACGACGTGGTCCGGCATTACCAGGAGTTTCTCGACCGTCGCCGGTCCCGGCGGCCCGAGAGCGAGTACCGCAAGCCCACCGAGCGGGAGTGGTCGGAGTTCAACGAACACTTCGACAAGCGCCGGGTCGAGCTCGGCTCCTGCGGTCGGCCCTATGGCACCCCCTGCACACACGAACACGCCTGCGTCCGCTGCCCGATGCTGAGCATCAACCCGAAGATGCTGCCCCGCCTCGACGAGCTGGAAGAAGACCTGCTCGCCCGCCGCGAGCGCGCCGTCTCCGAGGGCTGGCGGGGTGAGATCGACGGACTCGATCTCACCCTCACCTTCCTGCGGAGCAAGCGCGAGCAGGCCCGACGCTTCGAGCGGACTGGCCCCGTGCCACTTGGGCTGCCCGCCCCCCGCCGACAGCAGCAGTGATCAGCTACGGCATCATGGCAGGCCATTAGAGCTGGCCCTGGGGAGTGCCGTCATGCAGTTAATCGTCCACGAACACCCGGTCGGACGCGCCGCGACCAACTACATCGCGCGCGCCGACCTGGCCCCCTTCGGGCTGGACGGACAGGCCGAACAGCTCTGGCTCAAGGCGGTCAACGACGGGAGTTACGAGGTCGCCTGCATTCCGTTCTCCACCTACGGGATCGCTCTGGGCGACACCGTGCTCCTCAACGACGACGACTACGTCAGCGAGGTGGTCGGGACCTCTCAGCATCGAACGCTGCGGCTCCTGTTCACTCCTGACCTGCCCGCCAGCGACCTCCAGCTGGCTGCTGGGAGGATCAAGACCGAGATCACCGCGGCCGGGCTGCTGAGCGAATGGAACGGCGAACGCTTCGTCGCCGTCGATGTCCCGCCCAACGCCGAACCCTCCGAACTGTTCGCCGTCATGGAGGCAGCAGTGAACGCGGGCCACGCCTTCTGGGAGTGGGCCAACGCAATGCCGTTCGCCAGCTCTTCCTGACGCTTGCGAGCTCACGCAGCGTCGGTCCGTGGCACAGAAAAGATCAGCGCCGAGCCAGGCGCATTGGCATGCGAGCCGCAGGGGGAATGAGTGGAGCAGATCACCGACGACCAGGTCACGCAGTTGATCCATTTCGTGTTTGCACGAATCCCCGACGCGGCCTCGCTCCAAGGCGATGCCCGCCGAACGGCCACAGCCTTGCGACTGGCCGTAACCAAGCAGGTCGCGGCGGTGCGCTTCCACCGAGCCTCCCCGCCTGAGCAGGCAGCGGAGACCGAGCTGCACGCAACCGCCTCATGGAACCTTCTGGTCGCGTTCGCCCAAATCTGGCACGACCACCCGGAGTTCCCCGCCGACGCCGCCATAGAGACCTTCGAGTTCGACTCCAAGTCGCCCCTCTCGACCACGGTGCACCGCGACCCGCTGCCTGAGCGATAGGCCCTACCGAACTTGGTGCAGAGAAGGTCCAGCGAGCACCTCACCCCCGGAGGTGTCGTCGTCCGGACCACCTGGCATGAGAAGCCGTTGTCTTTCCGAGAGTGACGGGCGTGTTTCCGCTGGTCAGGTATAGGAATGGTGTTTCGGCGGCAGGGACGGGGTGTCGATTCGTCTCTTCGTGGAGGTGCCGGGATGCCGTCGGTGATGGGGCTGTTGGAGGAACGCGAACGCACTGCCCGACAGCGGGTGGAGACCCTTCAGGCCGAGCTGCGGGAGGCGGAGGCCGCGTGGGAGCGGTTCGTGATCACCCGTGAGACGGTTGTCGAGGTCCTAGCGGAACCTCGCGATGGCGAGGAGCTTCCGCAGGTCGTGGTGGCCGACGAGCGTCCGGCGCGGGACCTGGCGGCGGCGGCCGGTTCGGTGGTGCCGCATTGGCGGGAAGGGCTTGCTCCGGCGGTGCTGGCGCCGGACTATCAGCGGATCATGGACGTCCTGATTGGTCGGAGCGGGCCCGGTGGGGAGGCGATGGACTGCCGACAGCTCGCGGCGGCGGTCGGGCTGGAGCCGGTCCCGGCGAAGGTCGAGGGGATGAGGTCGAAGGCGAAGCGCCTGGCCGCGCGGGGCTGGCTGGCCGAGGAGAAGCCGGGGAGGTTCAGGCTGGTCGCCGGGCGAGGCGTCGGCTCATAACCATGCTCATCGACCAGCGAATCATCGCCTCGGCGGTGTCGGTGCGGGCCTCATAGTCGCGGGCGAGTCGGCGTGAGCACATCAGCCAGGCGAACGTGCGCTCCACCAGCCACCTTTTGGGCAGCACCACGAAGCCCGCGGTGTCGTCGGTGCGTCTGACCACGGTCAGCGCGATGGCAAGGACGTCGCGGGCGAGGTCGACCAGGCGTCCGGTGTAGCCGCCGTCGGCCCACACCAGCGTGATGCGCCAGTGCCGCGTCCGCAGCCGGGCCAGCAGCGTCTGTGCCGCGTCCCGGTCGGTGACCGACGCCGCGGTGACCATCACCGTCAGCAGCAACCCGAGGGTGTCCACCACGATGTGCCGCTTACGGCCGTTGACCTTCTTCCCGCCGTCGAAGCCCCGGCTCGCGGCCGGCACCGAAGCGGCGCCCTTCACCGACTGCGCGTCGATGATCCCCGCGGTCGGCTCCCGGTCCCGGCCCACCGCTTCGCGGACCCGGTCCCGCAGCCGGTCGTGGAACTCGGCGACCAAGCCCTTGTCCCGCCAGCGCCGGAAGAAGGCATAGACGCGGTCCCACGCGGGGAAGTCCGCGGGCATCGCCCGCCAGGTGATGCCGCCCGCGACCAGGTAGCGGATCGCGTCGACCATCTGCCGGTGGCAGGAGCCCTCCGGCTGTCCACCCCTGCCCTCCAACCATGCCGGTACCGGCATCGCCTCGCGGACCACGGCCCATTCGGCATCAGTCATGTCGGAGGGATACCTCGGCCGTCTGTGCGGCTGGTCCCCAGCGTTCCCGAACCGGTGAGCGAGGCAATCACACTCACGGGCAGCCAAGTTGAAACCCACAGGTGCGAGGGCATACAACAGCGACAACAGGGCCTCCCTGGTGCTTCTCCGGCTTCAACACCCAGGAGCTGCACCGGAGGCCCTGTCTTCATGCGTCCATCACCCCGCGATCACCCGAACGGGACTCCCGTTCGATCGGCAACCGCCCTGATCGGTACGACAACGGCGTCTGAGCCAGCCTGCCCGGCCTGGGCCCGGCGATGACCACCAGCCTGGGGAGCGGACCGGTGCGGGTGCGGGTGTGCGCGGTGCTGGTCCACAACGGCCGGGTGTGTCTGATCCGCCGTCAGCGGGAGGCCGGCTTCCAGCTCTCGCTGCCCGGCGGCGTGGTCGAGGACGAGGACGGCGAAGAACCCGAGACCGCGCTGCGTCGGGAGCTCCTCGAGGAGCTCGGCTTCGACCTGGCGATGCTGCCCGAGGTGCCGGTGCTGTGCTTCGTCCAGGACCAGGAGACGAAGCGGCCGGGCGAAGTGGAGCCGTTCCGGCGCCGGCACCTGGTCTACGTCGCTCACCTGCCCGACCACCTGGCGGCGGCCGTCGCCGTGGTCGAGCAGGACGACCCGGACCGGGCGCTGGTGGTGTGGCTGCCGGCGGCCGGTGTGGCCGGCCTCCACCTGTACCCGGCGGTCGGCCCCGTCCTCGACCAGGCCGTCCGGCCCGACACCGCCCAGGCCGGCGGCCCGATGCTGCTCCCGGTGATGACCGGCGCGTCCTACCAGTGGCGCTGACCTGCCGCTCGGTGTTCACGGGAACGGACGTCGCGGGCGGGTGCGGCGCGGGATAGTGCGGGGGTGACCGCGATTCCCGCTCGCCTGGACCTGCCCGCACGCCGACGCCGCCACGCCCGGCTGATCGCCGCCCTGACCGCCACGGTCGGGGCCTGCGCTACGGCGGCGGCCGCGCTGTACCAGCCCGTCGCCGACGCCCCGCCCGGGCAGGACGCGGTCGTGGTGGACCCGCTGCCGGTCGTCTACCTCGGCCGCACCGCGGCCCCGCTGCTGGAGGCGGCGCGGGCCGAGGACGACGCCCGGTGGCCGGCCGCCGTCGCGCGGGAGCGGGAGCAGGCCCGGCGGACGAGCGCCGCGAGGGTGGCGCTGGGGCGGGCCGAGGAGATCGTGGAGGAGCCCGGGCTGTCCTGGCCCGTGCCGCTTCCGACCGCGCAGCAGGGTGCGGTCATCGACCTGGCGGGCGCCGGTGACCAGGTCGCCGAGCTGTGGCGCGCCGACCCGGCGCAGGCCGCCGCTGTGGTGCGCGAGCTGGTGGCCGGCGGGGAGTTCACCCCGGCAGAGGTTCTGGACGCGGCGGTGGAGGCGGCCGTCGGTGCCGGGCTGCTGGCGCTGGCCGACGCGGGCACGGCGTCCGATCCGAGCATGATGGCCGAGCAGTGCCTGGGCGCCGTCCCGTACCTGGTGCTCGCGGTGGCCCTGGCATCCGCCGACCTCGACTGAGTGACTGGTCAGGTAGTGCGAAAGTGGCAGCGGCACTGGGGGCCTTGGTGCCGCGGTGCGTTCTGCGGGGTCGTTCCGCGCTGGCGGAACGAAGTGATCAACCCTGTGCTGACATCGCGCACCTTGACGGCCCGGCGGCCGGCCCGGCCGGGACACCTTGATGCCCGCCCCGGGCGTACCGGGGCGGCCATCAAGGCGAGACTGCCGGGTGCCGGTCAGGGCTTGGTGCCGGTCAGCTCCCACCAGGGGACGGGGCCGTCGTCGAGGTCGGCGATCGGCCACCAGTTGTCGGCGCCTGGGCCGTCGGCCTCGAGGTCCTCCAGCTTGGCGACGCCGGCCGCCACGGTGCGCAGCATCCTGGCGACGTAGGGGGTGCGGGCGGCGGTCTCCAGGTCGGTGGCCCGGTTGGCGAAGCCGGTCTGGCCGGTGCCGGTGAGGACGAACAGCAGCCGGGGGAAGACCGGGTAGCGGCGCTCCCACAACGGCTTGCGCCCGCCCTGGACGGCTTCGATGGTGCCGGCCCGCATCCCGGCGGGGAGCGGGGCGGTGGCCCAGTAGCGGGCGTAGGCGTTCAGCTTCGCGGCGAGCCGGGGCCCGCCCATGGTGGCGCGGTCGACCTCGACGAACGCCCGGTTGGCCACCCGCCCCCGTCGGTGGCGGTGCGCCCGTAGTGGAGCAGGCCGTCCGGGCGCACGGTGCCCTCCTTGCTGGTGGCCACCTGCAGGTGATTGAAGTGGACCTTGGTGGCGAGCAGGCCACCGGGACGGGCGGCCATCTCGACGGACAGCGTGCGCCGCAGGTTCCGGGGATGCACTGGCTTGTCGGGCTCCGCATCTTCTCGATGCCGCTGTCGGGGGCGTGCAGGCGGCGCAGCTGCTCGGCGGTGGCGATCCGGAACTGGAACAAGGAGGCGAGCACTGCCCAGGTGATCTCCACCTCCCGCGTGTCGCCGTCCGGCTCCGCGCCCGTCCGTGCCCTGGCCCTCGTCCTGGTCATCGGCTGGGCGCTGTCGCTCGTCGTCATAGCAGGGGCTTCCCTCCGGCTGGGCACGGAGCCGGTGCTCCGCGCGGTCGCCGTAGGGAACCCCGCGAACCTTGACGTATCCCTTGGTGAACAGCCCCCTCGGCCGCAACGATCACGTAACGGCCCCCACCAAGGTGAGCCACCAACCTTGGCGGATTCCTTGATGACCACCCCGAATTCCTTGGTGGCGCCGCCCGGACACCTTGGTGCCCTCCGGACACCTTGATGACCGGGGCGAACACCTTGATGCCGCACCTGCCCGCTGCGCCCTGCAGCTGCCAGGCCCCGCGCAGGGGCCCGACCGGTGGCGGCCGGGCCGGCCGGGGCAGCGCTGGTTCCCCCGTACTGGGCCGGGCATATCTGCCTGACCTGTGACGCGGCCGCTCGCACGGGCTGACACCCGGGCCACACGGCGGCGCCATGGCCGTGCCGCCAGACCGTTCTGTGTCGGCTACCGGGGGCCCGGTCCTCGGGTGCGGCGGGGGTCGAGCGCTTGGCGCAGGGCGTGCAGGTCGGTGATGGTGACCTGTTCGGCGAAGCGGGCCAGCAGTCGGCGCAGGCCGCGCTGGTCCCGGTCATGGACGGCTTCGGTGAGGGCGGCCAGCAGGGATGCCCGCGCGGCCGGGTCGGGCGCGCGCACCGGCGCCGTGGTCGGTGGGTCTTCCACCGGCTGCCTCCCGTCCGTGTGCCGCTCGCTCGTTCGTGCCGCTTGTTGTCCCTGGCCCGGGTGCGGACCGTCCGTTCTGCGGGGCGAAGACTACCTTCCCTCCGGACACCGAAAAATCTGTGCTGGCTGAAGTAGACATCGCCCTGTGTCGTGGTTAGTGTTTCTCCCGTAGACGCAGTCAAGCGGTACCCGCCAGACACGAACTGGCGGGCAGCATTACAGAAGTTCGCAGGTCGGCACGGTTGTGGGGCCCTGAAGCCAGAGCAGGTGCAGGACGGTGACAGGACCGGCAGCCGGGCCGGGCGGCCCGCAGTGATCAGGGGCCGCCACCGCGCGGTACCGCAGTTCAGCAGATGCAGTACCCAGCAGGTGAGCAATACGCAGGACGCGCCGTGCAGGTGGGCGTGGAGCAGTGACGCAAACAACGGCGCGGCAGCAGAGTTGCGAAGCCAGGGTTGGTGCAGGTCGGCGACGGGACTGGCAGCCGGGCCGGGTGGCCCGCAGTGATAAGGGGTCACCACCCAGCGGTACCGCGGTAAGTGCAGGTGCAGTACCCAGCAGGTGAATTGAGTTGAGCGGTACCAGCAGTCGCGGTACGCGGTATCCCAGTAAAGGCGCCAGGACTGCGGGCGCGCGTGCTGGGAGGTCCGGGCAGTGGGGTTCCAAGCCGAGCAGGTGAGCAGGACGGGCGACGGGGCTGGCTGCCGGACCGGATGGCCCGGGAGGGCCGCCGCAGCAGTACCAGGCAGTTGAAGTTCAGCAGTACCGAGAAGTACCCGTGTGAGTAGTACCAAGCAGTTCGCAGTCCCAGTCAGTACAGAGGATGAACGGAGGGGACAGAGCGCCATCAGGATCGCCCGGCCCGTGAGGTCTTCACCCGGGCGGACACCGCAGACCCCCATTGAGTACGAGGACGGTGGTTTCCGGTCACGCATACGCGATCCCCGCACATCCCCTCTCCCGGGGACTTGCGGAACAAGGAACCCGGCTACAGCCGGTAGATGGTGATGTATCCCTTTCGGGGCCCCGGAGCCGCAACGGCGCCGGGGCCCCTCGCCGCGCCCCCGAACCAACACAGAAGAGGTGCAGTGACCACGACGACCATCCGACCCCACACCCCCCACACCCTCGACGACGACGACTACCCCGCCTACACCATGGGCCGCGCCGCCGAGATGACCGGCACCACCGCCGGCTTCCTACGGGCCTTGGGCGAACACGGCCTGATCACCCCACTGCGCTCCGAGGGCGGCCACCGCCGCTTCTCCCGCTACCAGCTGCGCATCGCGATGCGAGCCCGCGACCTCGTCGACCAGGGCACCGCCATCGACGCCGCCTGCCGCATCGTCATCCTCGAAGACCAACTCGAAGAAGCCCTGCGCCTCAACGAACAACTGCGCCGCCCCACCACCGGACAGCCGCCGCCAGCCGACACCTGACGCGTACGGCCCCCGCCCGGTGGGTTCCGCCTCGGGCCTGCGGCACGACAGAACACCGGAAAGCCGCCACCCCGCGGGGCGACGGCTTTCAGTGCTTCTCATGGCACCCCGGATTCCTTGGTGGCCTCCGGACACCTTGATGCCGCCGTCCGGACCGGCACCGCTGCGCTCTACAGCTCCCAGGCCCTTCGTGTGGTCGCCGATGGAGTGCCACACCTGGGCGTTGACGCCGTGCTGCTCCAGGTCGGCCAGGCGGGCCGCGCCGGCCTTCACGCGCATCAGCGTCAGCATCCGGGTGACCATCGGGTGGGCGTCGGCGATGGCCTGCAGGTCGCGCACGCGGCGGCGGGCTGCCTGCTCGCCGGTGTCGGCCAGGACGAACAGCAGGCGGGGGGAAGGCCGGGTAGCGCTGCTGCCAGGCCGGCAGGACGCTCTGCGAGTGCGAGGTGCGGCGCAGGTGGGCCGGGACGGGGTGGTGGTCGTGGAAGCGGGCGTAGGCGATCAGCTTGGAGGCGAGCTTCTCGCTGGCCATGGTGCCGCGGTCGACCTCGACGAACGCCCGGTGCAGCACCCGGTCCGGCCCCTTCTTCGAGTAGTGCAGCAGGCCGTCGGGGATCACCGTCCCGCCGGGGCCCTCGCCGAAGCGGTGGTAGACCTCGGGCAGGAAGTCCAGCGGCGCGCACTCGTCCCCCCGCGCGCGGGGGGACGAATGCGACGTGGGTGCGCACGACGGCCAGGACGTGGCCCAGCCGCAGCCGTGCCGCGCTCTTGTCCTCGGGCAGCGGCGGGGAGGCCACCCCCTCCAGCTCGGGGAAGGTCGCGGCGATCCGCACCGCGCGCTCGGTCAGGAACCACGCCTGCAGCTTCCCGGCCTGCGGGAGGACGACGCTGTCCACCAGGCCCTCCTTGTGCAGGCGGCGAAGGCGCCGGCGCCCATCTGCTCAATGCCGACGTCCGGGGTGTGCAGGACGCGCAGCTGCTCGGCGGTGGCCATCGTTCACCGCCTGCCGCCGCTCCCGCTCCAGCTGCTCCTGGTCGTCGTCCTCGGGGTGCCGCGCGGGCACGGGCAGGACGGTCACGTCTCTCATGACGGGTGAACTCGCCAGCGCCGCCAAGCTCACGCACCCGAGCGAGTTCCGGCCCGGGCGGGGCCAGCGGCCCGGCGGGTTTCGCCCCAGCCAACCAGCCCGCCGCTGGCCGGAGCCGGCAGGCCGCGCGCCGGGCTGGGTAGTCGGTGTCGGTCAGGGGGTGGGGTAGGGCCGGGGGTGGCCGGCGTTCACGCACTGCTGGTTCTGCTGGTCGATCCGGTGGAGTGCGCCGGCGGGGCCCAGGGCCTCTGACAGCATGACGGCGGTGGACACCGTGATGGCGTGGATCTGCTCGGGGAGGGCGAGGCCTGCGACGGCCGTGCCCAGGCCGCTCTCGCCGGCGGCGACGCGGTGGACGGCGGTGGTGACCGCGAACTCCACCTCCAGCGGGGCCAGGGCCGCCACCACGTCGAGGCTGGCGACCCGCATCGAGGGCTCTCCGAGTTCGGTGAACAGCGCGTCGTGGTCGAGGACCAGCCAGGCCAGTACCCATTCCAGCCGGTCGGCGTCCAGGCCCGCGAGGCAGTTCTCGACCGCGGCGCGGTCCCGCATGAGGTAGGCCCGTGTCAGATCGGCGGCCCGCCAGGTCGCATCCACCAGCTGGTCGTCCACAGTCGTCATACCCCCGGTCTATCCGAGGGGCCGGCGCCGCGGCCACGGGTACCGGCCGATTCACGCCAACGAGCGGGAAGGACGCAGGCGCGGTGCGCTCGGTGAGACCAGGGCGGCGGAGACCGTGGGCTGTTGCCGTTGCGGCCGGGCGGCCCGTGTTCGGTGACAGACTCAGGCCCTCACCGACGAGAGCGAGCGGCTGCGTGCCGCCCTCCGCGAAGCCGACCGGCGTCTGGCGACCAACCGCACCCGACTCGCCGGAGGCATGGCATGATCCCGGACCGAACCACCCCGAACGCCCGACTGCTGCGCCGCGCCCTCGCCCTCTACCCCGACTCCTACGGCGCCCACGAGCTGGCCGAACTCACCGACCACGCCGAACGCCACGTGCGCACCGCAGGCCCGCTGGCCGGCCTGCGGGAGGTTGCCGACGTGGCCGGACACGGAGCCCGGGTCCGCCTCGGCCTGGTCTCCCACCGGCCGATGGGCCGGGCACTGGCCACCGCGGCCCCGCTCGCCGCCGTCCTGGCCGGCACCTACGCGGCCTGGGACCTCTGGTACACCCTCCAGATGGCCATCGACCACGGTTTCGACCAGTTGGGACCGTCCGGCACCCGGGCGGTCGCCGTCAGGGCGATGGCCCTCGCCCCGGCGACGCTGATGGCGATCGCGGTGCTGGCCGGACGCTGGACGACGGCGAGGATCCTGGCCCTGGTCACGGTTCTGGCCACGCCGTTGCTCGCAGCCCTCCACCGACCGGAAGCAGGCGCTGGTCTCCCGGGTCGTCCAAGCCCAGCGGTACTGATCCCGGTACTGATCCGCCGCCCGGAGCCGCCCGGTCGCGGCCGACCGGCCGCACCGCACTGCACCGCCGGCCGATGCGGAACGGTGGACGGGGGGATTTTGACATCCTGCTGAAAGTCATACAGTCTTTTCGGCATGACTGACCGCCACCCGATCGACTGCGCCGCCATTGAGCTGGCGCTGATCGGCGTGGCCGCGCACTGCGTTTCCGACAATTTCTGTCGCTGAATCCGCCTGTCCCGACGCGTTGCGGTGATCGCCGCCTCGGGAGTCGCCCCCTCCTGCGGGCGCTGTGCTGCGCACTCTTCCCCAAAGCCTCACTGTCGCCCGCCTTCCTCCGTGTACAAATCGGTAGCGAAAGGCCCCCCTTTCCGATGTCTCGAACCACCTTCACCCCTCGCCGCCTCGCCGCGGCGACCGTCACCGTCGCGCTGGTCGTCGGACTGGCGGCGTGCGGCCCGAAGGCCGACGGCGGTGGTAGCGCCGGCAAGGACGCCGCGCCGCAGCAGGGCGGCACCCTCACCGTCCTCAACCAGAACCCGCAGGACCAGTTCGACCCCGCACGGCTCTACACCTCCGGCGGCGGCCACGTCCCCTCGCTGGTCTTCCGCACCCTCACCACCCGCAACCGGGTCGATGGCGCGGCCGGCACCGAGGTGGTCCCGGACCTCGCCACCGACATCGGCACCTCGTCGGAGGGTGCGACGGTGTGGACTTACCACCTCAAGGACGGCCTCAAGTTCGAGGACGGATCGCCGATCACCACCGCCGACATCAAGTACGGCATCGAAAGGTCATTCGCACCCGAACTCTCTGGCGGCGCACCGTACCTGAGGGACTGGCTAGTCGGTGCCGCAGACTACCAGGGCCCGTACAAGGACGGCCGCACGCTGGACGCCATCGAGACGCCGGACGAGAAGACCATCGTCTTCCACCTCAACAAGCCCGAGGGCGACTTCCCGTACCTGGCGACCCAGACGCAGTTCGCCCCCGTCCCGAAGGCCAAGGACACCGGGACGAAATACCAGGACCACCCGGTCTCCTCCGGCCCCTACCAGGTCGTCAAGAACGAGAACGACGGCGCGCACCTCGTCCTCACGCGCAACCCCAACTGGTCCGCGGCGACGGACGACCAGCGCAAGGCGTACCCGGACACCGTCGACGTGCAGTCCGGGCTCGACCCGGCGGTGATCAACCAGCGGCTCTCCGCCGGCACCGGCGCCGACGCGGCCGCCGTCACCACCGACACCAACCTCGGCCCCTCCGAACTCGCCCAGGTGAAGGACGACAAGGCCCTCGCCGCCCGCGTCGGCACCGGTCGCTTCGGCTACGTCAACTACCTGGCGTTCAACCCCAAGGTGAAGCCCTTCGACAACCCGAAGGTCCGGCAGGCCGTCGCCTACGCGATCAACCGCACCTCGGTCGTCAACGCCGCCGGCGGCTCCTCGCTCGCCGAGGCCGCCACCACCTACCTGCCCAACCAGGAGACCTTCGGGTACACCCCGTACGACCCGTTCCCGGCCGGTGTCACCGGAAACCCGGAGAAGGCCAAGGAACTGCTGAAGGAGGCCGGCTACCCGGACGGCCTGACCATCACGCTCACCCACTCCAGCGCCACGGGCAAGGGCGACGGCCCGGACCTGGCCACCGCCGTCCAGGACGGGCTGAAGGCGGCCGGGATCACCGTCCAGCTCGACGCCCTGGACTCCACCAGGTACTCCAAGACGATCCACACCGTCGGTACCGAGCCCGGTCTCTTCCTCTCCGGCTGGGGCGCCGACTGGCCGTCCGGCGGTCCGTTCCTGGCGCCGATCTTCGACGGCCGTCAGATCGTCACCGACGGCTACAACTTCAACTCGGCGCAGCTGGACGACCCGTCAGTGAACGACGAGATCGACCAGATCAACAAGATCACCGACCACGCCGAGGCCGCCAAGCGCTGGGGCGCCCTGGACAAGCGGATCGCCGACCAGGCGCTCACCGTCCCGCTGTACCACCCCGTCTACAAGCGGCTGTCCGGCAAGGACGTCCGCAACATCGTCATCAGCGACTGGACCGGCGTGCTCGACATCTCCCAGGTCGCGGTCAAGTAGCGGACGGTATCGAACGGAATCGAACGGATCGGTTCGGACAACCATGGCACCACACGAACCCAGAGCCGGGGAGGCCCCCGCGGCCTCCCCGGCCACCGGGGGGCGGCAGGTGTGGCGGCGGCTGCTCGCGCGGCGCGCCGTCCTCGCGGCCGGCCTCGTCATCGTCCTGCTCGTCCTGATCGCGGCGGCGGCACCGCTGCTCGCCGCGATCGAGGGCCAGGACCCCACCAGTTACCACAACGACCTGCTCGACTCGGCGGCCGGCGGGGTGCCCACCGGCTCCTTCGGCGGCGTCGGCGCCGAGCACTGGCTCGGCGTCGAACCGGGCACCGGGCGGGACGTCTTCGCCCGGCTGGTCCACGGTGCCCGGATCTCGCTGCTCGTCGCCGTCGGGGCCACCCTCGTCCAGGTCGCGATCGGTGTCCTGCTCGGGCTCGCTGCGGGCCTCGGCAGCCGGCTGCTCGACCAGCTGATCGGCAACACCACCGAGGTGATGCTCGCGCTGCCCACGCTGGTCTTCGCCATCTCGCTGATGGCGATCGTGCCCTCCTCCTTCCCCCGCCCGCTCCTGCTGACCATGGTCATCGGGCTGCTGGGCTGGTCCGGCACCGCACGGATCGTCCGGGCGCAGACGCTCAGCCTGCGGCAGCTCGACTACGTGGCCGCGGCCCGGCTGGCCGGTGCCACCCGGTGGCGGATCGCCCGCCGGGAGCTGCTGCCGTCCCTGGCCGCGCCGGTCATCACCTACGCGGCGGTCCTGCTGCCGTCCAACGTGATCGCCGAGGCCGGGCTGTCCTTCCTCGGGGTGGGAGTCAAGCCGCCGACTTCGTCGTGGGGCCAGATGCTCTCCGGCGCGACCACCTGGTTCCGCGCGGACCCGATGTACGTGCTGCTCCCGTCCGCGCTGCTGTTCGCCACCGTGCTCGCGTTCACCGTGTTCGGCGACGCCGTCCGTACCGAGCTCGACCCCCGGGCGGCCTCCCGGCTGCGGGTCGGGACGGTGCGTGGCAGCGCAGGGCCGGCGGCGGAGGGGTCCGCTTCGAGCGCCGGCACTTCGAGCGTCGCAGAGGAGGCCACCGCATGACCCGCTTCCTGCTCCGCAAGGCCGTCGGCATGGTCGGCGTCCTGTTCGCCCTCTCGCTGATCGTCTACGCGGTGTTCTACATCGCCCCCGGCGATCCCGCCCAGCTGGCCTGCGGCGAGAAGTGCAGCCCCGCCCAGGTCCTCCAGGTGCGCGAACGGCTGGGCCTCGACGCGCCCGTCCACCTGCAGTACGCCCACTTCCTCCAGGGCGTCGTGGCCGGCCGCGACTTCAGCGCCGGGACGGGCGTGCTGCACTGCCCGGCGCCCTGCCTGGGCGTCTCCTACCGCAGCGGCGAGCAGGTCACCGACATGATCACCGCCCGGCTCCCGGTGACGGCCTCGCTGGCGCTCGGCGCGATGGTGCTCTGGCTGGTCCTCGGGGTCGGCGCCGGCCTGCTCTCCGCGCTGCGCCGGGGCCGGCTCAGCGAGCGCCTGCTGACCGGGCTGACGCTGGCCGGCACCTCCGTGCCGGTGTTCGTCATCGGCCTGGTGCTGCTCATCGTCCTGTGCGCCCAACTGCAGTGGCTGCCGTTCCCGAGCTACGTGCCGCTCACCGAGGACCCGCAGCAGTGGTTCTGGGGCCTGCTGCTGCCCTGGGTCTCGCTCGCGCTCATCGAGTCCGCCAAGTACGCGCGGCTGACCCGCTCCTCCATGCTGGAGACCCTCGCCGACGACCACATCCGGACCTTCCGGGCGTACGGCGTCAGCGAACGGCGCCTGGTGACCAGGCACGCGCTGCGCGGCGCGCTCACCCCGGTGATCGCGCTCACCGCCATCGACCTCGGGACGCTGTTCGGGTCTGCCGTGCTGACCGAGTCGCTCTTCGGCCTCCCGGGGCTGGGCAAGCTGCTGGTCACCTCGGTCGGCCTGATCGACCTGCCGACCGTCGTGGGCCTCACCCTTGTCACCGGCTTCTCCGTGGTCCTCGCCAACGTCATCGCGGACGTGCTCTACGCGGTGACCGACCGAAGGGTGGTCCTGACGTGAGCGCCGCATCCCTGGTCGACGTCCGGGACCTGGTCGTCGACTTCCCGGTCGGAACCGGCCACGTCCGCGCCGTCGACGGCGTGGGCTTCACCCTGGAGGCTGGGCAGGCGCTCGGCATCGTCGGCGAGTCCGGCTCCGGCAAGAGCACCGTCGCCTACGGACTGCTCGGCCTGCACCGCGGGACCGGCGCCCGGATCGGCGGCTCGGTCCGGGTCGCCGGCGTGGACGCCGTCACCGCCGAGGGCGACGAACTCCGGCGTCTGCGCGGCGGGTTGGCGGCGATGGTGTTCCAGGACCCGCTCTCCGCCCTCGACCCGTACTACGCGGTGGGGGACCAGATCGCCGAGGTCGTCCGGGTGCACCGGGACATCTCCCGCCGGGACGCCAGGGCCCGGGCCGTCGAGGTGCTCGACCGCGTCGGCATCGCCGACGCCGCCCGGCGCTCACGGTCGCGTCCGCACGAGTTCAGCGGCGGCATGCGCCAGCGGGTGCTGATCGCGATGGCCCTGGCCTGCGAGCCGCGGCTGCTGGTCGCCGACGAGCCGACGACCGCGCTGGACGTCACCGTCCAGGCCCAGATCCTCGACCTGCTGCACGAGCTGCGCGCCGAGACCGGGGCCGGGCTGGTCCTGGTCACCCACGACCTGGGCGTGGTCGCCGGGAGCGTCGACCGGGTGCTGGTGATGAAGGACGGCCGGGCGGTGGAGCACGGCCCGGTCGCCGAGGTGCTGGGCGCTCCGCGCGAGCCGTACACCCGGGCGCTGCTGTCGGCGGTGCCCCGGGTCGACGCCCCGGAGGCTTCGGGCGCCCCTGCCGCGCCTGCCGAGCCGGCCGGGGACGAGGTCCTGCTCGAAGCCGTCGAGCTGCGTCGCGAGTTCGCCACCCGCGGTGGCCCCGTCCGGCACGGCGCCCCCGTGGCCGCCGTGGACGGCGTCTCGCTCACCGTCCGCGCCGGCGAGACACTGGGCATCGTCGGCGAGTCCGGCTCCGGGAAGACCACGCTCGGGCGGATGCTCGTCCGGCTGCTGGAGCCGACCGGCGGCCGGCTCCACTACCGCGGCCGGGACATCGGCGCGCTCGGGGAGAAGGACCTGCGCCCGCTCCGGCGGGAGCTGCAGATGGTCTTCCAGGACCCGGTGTCCTCGCTCAACCCGCGCCGCACAATCGGCGAGTCCGTCGCCGACCCGCTGCGGATCGCCGGCGAGAGCGACGAGCGCCGCATCCGCGCGCGGGTCGGCGACCTCCTCGAACGCGTGGGGCTCGACGCCGACTGGTACCACCGCTATCCGCACGAGTTCTCCGGCGGGCAGCGGCAGCGGGTCGGCATCGCCCGGGCGCTGGCCCCCCGGCCGCGCCTGATCGTCTGCGACGAACCGGTCTCCGCGCTGGACGTCACCACGCAGGCCCAGGTGGTCGAGCTGCTGGGCGAGTTGCAGCGCGACCTCGGCCTCGCGCTGGTCTTCATCGCCCATGACCTCGCCGTGGTCCGCCAGGTCAGCGACCGGGTCGCGGTGATGCGGGCCGGGCGGATCGTGGAACAGGGCGACGCCGACGCCGTGTACGACGCCCCCCAGCACGCCTACACCAAGGGCCTGCTGGCCGCCGTGCCGGTGCTGGACCCGGTCGAGGCGACCGCCCGGCGCCACGCCCGCCTCGCCGCCGCCGGGGTCTGACCGGCCCGACCGGCCCCCGGCAGCGGCTGGCTCTTGACCCCCGGCTCCCGGCTCCCGGTCCTACGGCTGGGAGCCGGGAGCCGACCGCACGTCAGGGCCCGCCCGGCGCCGCCACGGACGGCCGGCCCGCGGTCGGCCCGTCGAAGCCGGTCACCGCAGGGGCTCCCCGGCCTCCACCACCCGTACGGCCCGTTGGACGGGCAGGCCGCTGCGCTCGTTCTGCAGGTCCCACAAATCCCGGCTTGAATGGCCTCTGACCGGCGCTTCTCGTGAGTCGGGTGGGAATCGTCCGGTTCGTCCATCGGGAGCATCGAGCCGGTGTTCCCGGTCGGGCCTCCATTCACGATGGAGACCCGACCAGTCCTGACCTGCCGACTTCGTCGGTGTACGGGATCCGCGGGAGTGTCGCGGGAATCCCACCGCCGCCCGCTACGCCCACTCCATCCCGTGTTCGGTGAGTTGTGAGTTCCTGCTGCTACACCGAGGCTTGAACAGCTTCTGATCGGCGTATCTCGTGCGTTCGGTGGGAATCGTCGGGTTCGTCCGGTGGGGCGTCGAGCGGTGTTCCTGGTCGGGCCTTCGTCTACGCGGGAGGCCCGACCGGCCCTGACCTGCCGACGTCGTCGGTGTACGGGAATCACGTGAGTGTCCCGGGAATCCCACCGCCGCCCGCTACGCCCACTCCATCCCGTGTTCGGCGAGCTGCGCGAGCCGGCCCGCGCTCAGCTTTGCCCGCCGGCTCTTCTGGGTGTTCAACCAGGTGCCCAGCGCGAGGTGCGACACGATCACCTGCTCCTCGCCGCCGGGGGCCGGCCTCCACGGTCTCCGCCGGCTCCTTGTGTGGGCGCCGGACGTTGGCGTGGCGCTCCCGCGCACGAGGTCGGCGGGCGGCGGTTCGGGAAGTTCGCGGTGCGAGGCACCCCCACCCGCGGGCGCCGGGACCAGGGTGTTCGCCCGGGCCGGCAGGACGGCCACGGCGAGCGTGGCGGCACGACGCCACCCGGGACGAAGTGATCATGTGTTACGACGGCCTGCCCCCGCCGCCCCGGGCGGCAAGGTCACCCGCGGCGGCGCGCCCCGAGCGCTTCGTTGACCATCACGCACCGGGCGCGACGAGCCTTCCGGGTCACCTGGCTCGAACGAGCCAATGCCGCCGCCGTGCTACTGGGCGACGCCGAGCCCACCTTCGCCCCGGCGACCTGACGGACCCGCCGTCGCCCGCCGGGCTTCTCCACCTTCCTCAACGGAGCCGACAGGGGTGGGGCGCGGGCCCCGCCGCGGCGATCGGGCGGTGCGGACACGGGGACGTGCCCGGTGTTCTGACATGACTTCAGAAATAGTTCTGAGGTACCTGCAACCTCCGGGGGCTCCGCACGTCTATGAGGTTGAGACGGTCGGGAAGTCCGGGTGTCTCATCCGAACCACATCTGCAGGGACCCATGGGGGGAACCATGAACGACCACTTCACCACCACGCGCCGCCTGGGCTCCGCCGCCGCCGCGGTCGCCCTCGGGCTGGGGGCCGGGCTGCTGGCCGCCGCGCCCGCTTCGGCCTCGGCCTCGGGGATGTCCTACGTCCCGCTGTCGGCCGACTCCACCGTGGCGTTCCAGAACGCGGCGACCGGCAAGTGCCTGGGGGCGGCGGACTTCCGTACCGATGACGGCGCGCCGGTGCGTCAGTCGGCCTGGTGCGGTGACACCGCCCAGCAGTGGCGGGTCAGTGACGGCTTCGTCGTCAACGTGTACAGCGGCAAGTGCCTGGAGGTGCCGGGCTGGAGCACCGCCCAGGGGACCGCGGTCGTCCAGTGGACCTGCAACGGCGGTGCCAACCAGCGCTGGGGGAAGGTCAACGTCGACGGCGCCACGATGGCCGTCATCAACTTCAACAGCGGCCTCGTCCTCGATGTCGCCGGCGGCGACCCGAGCGACACGGCTCCGGTGGTCCAGTGGTCCTCGGGGGGTTCGGCGAACCAGCGGTGGACCCTCAACCCGGTCGGCTGATCCGCCCTCGGTCCCCAGTGTGAGTTCCTGCCGCTGCGCCGGGGCTTGAATGGCCCCTGACCGGCGCATCTCGTGAGTCCGGCGGGAATCGTCTGGTTCGTCCGCTGAGGCGCGTCGAGCCGGTGTTCCCGGTCGGGCCTCCGTCTACGAGGGAGGCCCGACCGGCCCTGACCTGCCGACCTCGTCGGTGTACGGGAATCACGTGAGTGTCCCGGGAATCCCACCGCCGCCCGCTACGCCCACTCGACGCCGTGTTCGGCGAGTTGGGCGAGCTGGCCCGGGGTGAGCTTGGCCCGGCGGGCTTTCTGGGTGTTGAGCCAGGTGCCCAGGGCGAAGTGCGACACGACCGCCTGCTCCTCACCGTCGGGGCCGGCCTCCATGGCCTCTACTGGCTCCTTGTGCGGACGGGGGACCCGGGGATGCCGCTCCCGCTCCACGAACTGGGCGATCGCCGCCAGGCCCTGGGCGAACCGGTCGCCGCGGGACACGGTCGGCTTCGCCTCGGCCGCGGCCTTCGCAGCCACCAACTCCTGGTCCTCCTCGATCCCGATCGCCGCCAGCAGGCCCCGCTGATCGGCCTCCAGGCCCGGCCAGCCGGCCCGCTGCGCCCGTACCCAGCGGCCGAGCTGCTCACCCTCGAACACCGTGTCCACCGGCAGCCGCGCCCAGTCGACGCGGCCGTCGGAGTCGAGCCACCACAGCCGGGCGACCGCGTAGGTGCGCTGCCAGGTGACCGGCCACACCGGGCACCAGAACGGGTCGATCTCCTCCAGCGCCCGCCGCCATGTCCAGCCGGTGGCTGCTGACCTGTCCTGCTGGTCCGGTGGCCCCCGCCCGAGGGCCAAGCCGGTACCACCAGTGCTACCGCCGTGTGCCCAGGCAGCCGGTTCGGCGCCTCAGTCCAATAGGGAGAAGTCGAGGCGGATCAAGATGTCCTCAAGATCGATGGCCTCGTCAGCACAGAACCCCCGCAGCTCGTCCCAGTACTCCGACACGTCATCGAGCTGGCCCCCGCGCAGGCTGATCACGGCGGGATCCCCGTCCTCCGGCACCCACAACTCCGCGACGTCGGCCCGCTTCAACTCGTCGCAGACGCTGACCAGCTCGTGCTGCCTGATCTGCAACCGCCGCATGACGAGCTGGAAGTCGGGGGGCTCCTCCAACCCGGCGACCAAGGCCAGGACCTGACGTGCCGGCAGGGTCAGCGTGCCCACAGCCGTCGCGAGGCGGTTGAACGCGCTGATGCTCTGTGCTTCCTCTTCTGGGGTCAGCCCCAGGTTCTCCCAGTCGTGAAAGCGGCGCAGGGTGGTTGCGTAGGCGACCGTGTTGTCCTTGGTGACGTCGCGGTATGCCGCCTCCATCTGCTGCACGCTGTGGCGGTAGGGGGCTTCGTGGCGCTCCTTCATGCCCCGGAGGAACTCCGAAGTGAACTCGCCGCGCGAGGACTTGTCGTCGATGTTCTTGGCGTGGTTCTTGCAGAGCAAGATCAGGTTGTTGTGGGCCCGGAGGTCATCGAGGTCCTTGCCATCCCAGTCCTCGTGCCGAGCGCTTGTAGGCTCGGCGCCGATGATGTGGGCGATCTCGCCGATCCAACCGTTCTCGGCGGTGACGAGCCGTACCTTGCAGTCCTCCCACGCGCACTCGTTGCCGCTGAACACGAGCAGCTGGCGTACGACCTGGTCGTGGGGGTCCCGCCGATTCCGCGCTGTGCCGTCCTTCCTCAACCGACCCGCCATCACATGCCGCCTTCCTTGCCAATCCGCCTCTATGACGGGACATCAGCCTAGAGGGAGAAGCGGACCCCTATGGCGACGGCCCCGTCCCGCCCGCCGCTGCCCTCCCAGCACGGGGAGATGAGCGACGAAGCCGTCATCGCCCGAGTCCTCGACGACCCGCGACTGGCCGCGAAGACCGCGAAGGCGTTGCGCTTGCGGAGGCAGCAAGCAGCGCGGGCCGATCAGCCGCCTGCTCCCTGAACCGCGCCCCCGCCTGCCCGGCCCACCTGCTGCCTGGCTGCCGGTTGCTGCCGGAGGCGGGTGGTGAGGTGGTTGCGGGACCGGCTGTTGGTGACGAAACTCCCGCCTGCCCGTCCCGACTGGAGTGGGCCGCCGTGGCGGCCGGCCGAGGTTGACCTGTTCCGGCAGGTGCCGCACGGCGCGCCGTTGGGCGATCAAGTCCGCGATGGACGTGGACGGGGGCTGCTACCTGCAGTGATGGTGCTCTGGTTTGGGTGGGGGTGGTCCACCCGTCCGGCTGGGTCTGGCCTGCTGACCGGTGCCGGGGTGGACTGCCCCGCCGGGCGTTGCCGCTCGGGTAGTCCACCCCGGCATGCCGGTCGCCTGCCCGGCCCGTCTGGTCGCCTGTCCGGCGCCCTTGCTTGCCGTCCCGGCCGCCCTTGGCTGCCTGGGCTGTCCTGTCCCCCGGATGTCTGTCGTTCGGGGTGCTGGGGGTTTCGTGACGGGCCGCTCTGCTCCGCCCTCGGCTGGGTTCCGGTTCGGGTCCCGGTGTGTGACCTTGTCGGATTTCTGGCGCGGGTAGGGCCTTCTGGTAGACCAATCTGGGCGTGCGGCCGACCCCTGTCAGGCGGTCTGGCGGCACTCCGGGGTATGCCGGGTTCGGCGACGGCGTGTGGTCACCGCCCCGGCCGGCCGGGGTTCGGCGGGCGGTCTGGGGACCGGGGCCGCTGTGGGGTGCTCCGGCGAATTGACGGCGCCTCGGAAATGCCGCCGGTTTTCGGCTCTGGCTTTCCTCTCGTATTCAGCCGGAATTTCGTTGCTCGGGCTGCTTTGGCGGGTGGTTAATTCATGCGGGAGTTCGCCGGGAGTTCGGGGGCGGGGAGCGGTGTGGTTCGGGCGGCGGCCGTGCCCGGCTCGCAGCCATCCCCGGCGCGGGGGCGGCGGAGGTCGCCGTTCGGGGCGCGCGGCCGTTCCGGGTGGCTGGTGGTCCGGCTGCTCCCCGTGCTGCCCCTCTGGGGCCAGAGGGTGAAGCTGGGCGAGCACCCGCGCGAGCGGGGGTCTCCTGTCCGGCGTGCAGACCGGCGTCGCGGGGCTGCTCCGTGCCGCTCGGGCGGAGGTCAGGCGGTCGCCGACTGCGGCTTCGTCAAGCGCGGCCGCGGGATACCGAAGACGAGAATTCCGTGTCGCGCCCCCGTCCTCCCGCCATAGGGTCCAGCCCATGCACTCTGACCAACTCCAGCTCTCATCCCAGCGGTGGATGACGGCCGCACTGACGGCGTTTGCGCAGGGACCGGAGTCGCATGACTTCGCCGTTCACCATGCTGGGATCGCCGCTGAGCACATGCTCAAGGCCTACCTGGCCTCGCTCCACCCGGCGCTGATCGCCGAGCGGGACTTTGACTCGCTTCTCCATGCCACCGGTCATGGCACGCACGCGTCTGTCCCCGCCAGCCGGGCGAAGACCATCGGACTGGTCGACGCTCACGACCGGGTGCACAAGATCCTCCGCACCCAAATGCCGGTCGCCAAGCAGGCGCTCGGACCCGTCGCGAACGCACGCAACGGAGTTGCCCACAGTGGTGTCTATGACGTTGCCGAGGTGCAGTTGGTTTTCACCACATGCCTTCGGCTGATCGACCCGCTGCTTACCGAGCTAAAGATAGATGCGGATCGCTACTGGGGCAGCTACCGGCCGCTGCACGACCGGCTGATCGAGGAGCGCGTCGAAGCCACCCGTATCCGCCTGGAAGGCAGGCTGGCCAGAGCAAGGGCCGCCTTCGAGGAACGCTACGGGCACCTGAATGAGAGGGAGCGAGCACTCGTACTGGCTGCGGTCACGCAGCAGGGCACGACGCTCGCCAATGAGCACAGCGTGCTCAGGACCTGCCCTGCCTGCAGCTCGGATGGCTGGTTGACGGGCGACCTCAACCTCGGCTCCCTCCGCGGTGTGGCCGGGCCCAAGGCCGTCGTCGTCTTCATCTCGCCTTACATCTTCGACTGCTCCGCCTGCGGCCTTGAACTCGTCGACGAAGAGCTTTACGAGCTGG
The DNA here is from genome assembly GCF_036226505.1 of Kitasatospora sp. NBC_01246. NCBI lineage: Bacteria > Bacillati > Actinomycetota > Actinomycetes > Kitasatosporales > Streptomycetaceae > Kitasatospora > Kitasatospora sp. NBC_01246. The sequence goes on from NZ_CP108484.1 coordinate 8,758,326, forward strand.
GCGACGACTTCACCGACGAGGTCGTTCTCGACGATCCGCCGGAAGACTTCACCTGGGACCCGATCGAATGGCTCTACCTGGAGGACGTGTGACCGGCTGACCCAAGGCCGAGACGAGCGCCGACCCCTGGCCGGCCGCTCCTGGCTGCCGTCGCCTCCGGCCGCCGTGCCCCGGTCCCGCCGCCGTCCCCGGCGGCCGCGTCTGTTCGGGGTGGTGGTGGCCGGGCTGCTCCCCACCGCCGAGTGCGTTCGGCCTGTCTGCCGCTCCGGCTCCGGCCCCCGGCCGCTGCTCCCGGCCCCCGGGCGGCTGCGCCTGGTCGTCGTGCTGCTCCCGGGGTCCGGGAGCGGGTAGCGCACCTGCGGGCTTTCTCGTGGTGGTGGCTCGGCGCACTGATGGCGGGTGCGACACGGTGTTGCGTCAGGGGTGCGACACGGGGCCGTGTTACGGGTCTGACCAGCTGTTATGTGACCGCTTCCGGGGGCGGGGAGGAGTAGCGGTCCTGCCGTGCCTGGCGGTCGCTGCCGGGCCCCGGCTCCCGGCCCGGCGCCGGTTTGCTGCGCCTGGCCGCCGCTGCCTGGCGGCCGCTGCCGGGGTCGCGTGGCGGGTACGGGGCGACGATTTGTACGGCACGCGCAGGAGCTGCTGGTGGTCCTGGTCCGCGCCGCGGATGGTGAGCTGGTGTTCGACGGCGAGCACATGCTGACCACCTCGACCCGGGCGGTCGACGGGGCGATCAGGGACGTCCTGTATGAGCCGCTGCCGGCCCGGTGCCGCTGCGTCTGGTCGTCGCTTGCGGGTCCGGTGTTGCTGTGTCCGGCTCGTCGGCGGTCGGAGCTGATGGCTGGGTGATTGCGCGGCAATCACCCAGCGGCGGAGGCCTGACGGCCCTCGCCGGGCACCGGCAGCGGCCCTCACGCAGGCCGTCCCGGCCCGCCCGGCCCGCTGTGCCTTGCCGTCCTGGTCGCCGCTCGCCGGTGGTCGGCCCCCCTGCCGGGGCCCGCTGCGGCTGTGCCTGGTGCGGTTGCGTCGGCTGGTCCGCCCCGGCCTTCTGCTGGTGGTGTTCGGTGGCCTGGTGGCGGGTGCAACGTGGTGTTGCGTCGGGGTGTGACGCGGGGCTGTGTTTCGGGTCTGACCAGGGTTTATGTGGCCGTCGGCGGGGGCGGGCGTGTTGCGCCGCTGTGTTGCATCGATCGTGCCGGTCCGCCGGGGCTCGGCTGCTCCCTGCCCGGCCCGCTGGCCCGCTGGCCCGCTGGCCCGCTGGCCCGCCGGCCGCCGCCATGCCCCGCCCGTTGCTGCGCCGTGCCGGTGTCGAGCGGCTGCTCCTGGTCGCCGTTCCCGGGCCGGTCCCCGCCCGCCGCCAGCCCCCTGCCGGGCCCGCGCTGTTCCCGTCTCGCCCTGGGCGCCGTCGCCGCGGCTGCTCCCGTCGTGGCGACCTGCTGTCTTCGCTTGCCCGGGTGTGGGGTGGGACCTGCGGGCCCTGCGCGCCGGGGGGCAGCGGCGTTCGGAGGGCTCCCGGCGGGGGTGAGGCGGGCCGACCCGGGTGTCGTGTTCGTGTCCGTCTTGGTGGGCATGGTGGTGGGCATGGCGACTCGGGCACACACGGACGGGGTACGGCTGGCCGGGCAGGCCGCAGAGGTCAGACGCGAGATCGGCAACGACTGGTGGATTCCGCTGGTACGCCGTCTGTCGCGCGGGCGCTGGCGCGTGAATCGGAGCCGGCCGGTTGTCCGGGACCTGGGCTCGCCCTGGCAGGACACGGTGGCCTCGGAACGGACCGGGTGGCGCACGCGCGCGGCCTGGCTGCACGGCGAGCACATCTTCGCGGTCGACTACCGGGTCTGCCGACGCTGCCGGATCGGGTGGGTGGAAAGCCCTGCCACCTTCGAACCGTACCGCCGCTGCGGCCTGGCCACATCGGGCCTCATCGCGCTGCGCGCCGATCACCCCGGCCTGACCTGGCACACCCTCGGCGGGCACTTCCCGGTGTCCCGGCCCTTCTGGGAGAGCGTCGGCAGCGGCGTTCCCGGCGGCTATGAGCAAGGACCCCTCTGCCCACACGTTGATCGAGGCTAGCCGGACAGCCTCGGGAAGGAGATCGGCGCACCCACGCCCCGGAAGCACGTCGGAACAGGCACCCCTGAACAGGGGGTGCAACCAGGGCCGCCCCCACCGGCCGGGTGGCCCCGGCCGGTGGGGGCGGCCGTCCCGGCTGGGTCGCCGCCGTGTGGTGCGGGTGCAGCGGCTGCTGCTGGCCGTCAGGGTGGGTTCGGCGGGCTGGTGTGGTCGGTCCGTCGGGTGGTTCCGGTCCCGGGGGCCGTAGGCCACCGCCTGCGCCTGCCACGGCCCTGCCGCCACCGCCCCGGTGCCGCAGGAACCCGCGCCCCGCCAGCGGCCCTTCACTGGCCCGCTGCGGGGCCGTCAGGCCCCGGCCCCCGACCACCACCGGTCCGGCCGCCAGGCCGGCACCCCCTTCGCGGCCGCAGGCCGCCCGCGCGAGGACCAGGAGGCGGTGGTGCCCGGCTGCGCCCCGCCCCGCCCCGCCCCGCGCCGCTGCCCACCCGGCCCCGCCCCGCCTGGCGTCGTACGGATTCCGGAAACCGGCCCTGAATTCCACCGTGCCGCTCGTGAATTCCGCTCACGTGCTGCCGGACCGGACTGTGCTGCGCCCGCCTGCGGTGTCTCCGGCTGTCCCGTGATTCACGGTGCGAGGCAGCGGCCGGTGTCACCAGTTCCGATGCTGGTCATTCCGCCTGTCGGACGCGCTCCGGTGGTCTCCGGAACGCGCCAGGATTCCGCCGCTCCGACTTCCCGGATTTCCTCCCGGAACGACCAGCCGGAACGGCTCCGGCGATCCATGCGATTCCCTGGCCTGTTTCACGGTCCGGCCCGGTCGTGTTCGGCCTTCGGAAACCGGTCCGCCCGCCGCCGCATTCAGCGCCGGAATCACGCCCGCTTTCACTGCTGCGAGCACTGCCGGTTTCCCCTGTGGAGTGCCTTCCCGGGGCTGCCTCGATTCGCCGTCGTACCGGTCGCTGGATTCGCCCCGCACCCCGTACCGGAAGTGCCCGCCCGCCGCCCGCCCGCCGCCGTGTCCGGTGCCCCCGCCCGTCGCCTGCCCCGTGCCCCGCTGCGCCGCGCTGCTCTGCTGCTCCGGGCCCGGTGCCAGCCGGCCGCCCCGGGGGCGGGCTGTTCCCGGCCCCCGGGGGAGGGGGACGTCCTGCCTGCCGCTGCTTCCCGGAACGCCGGCTCCGGCTCCGGCTTGCGGTGCTGGGCGCACCCCGGGGGAGGTACCCCGGGGCGGGGTGACACCCGCAGGGGTGTGCCATCGTCCCTGGGGGCTGTAGGCCGCCCGGCCCGGCCCCCATCGCCTGGCCCGCCCCGCCACCGCGCCCCCCGGCACCACCCACCCGGGCCACGTCCGTTGTGCCCCCGCCAGGGGGCCGCAGGCCACCGCCACGGGCCGCCTGCCACCCTGGCCGGTGCCGCAGGCCCGGCCCGGTCACCCGCCCGCTGCGGGGCCGCCGGGCCCCGGCGCCCGGTCTTCCGCCGGTGCGGCCGTCAGGCCGGCACCCGCCGCGGCCGTCAGGCCGCCCGCGTGTGAACGGGTGGCTGTTGGAGGGCTGGGTGGTGGTGCGGTGCTGCGCCCCGGACCGGGGTCGCCTCCCGCCCGCCGGCCGTGTGGTGCTGCTTCCCGTGCTGCCTTTCCGGGGCCGGGGGTGGAGTCCCTGACAGCTCTTGCATCTCGACCCCCGAGTCGCCGACACCTTTTGCATCGTCGTCCTGCCGCAGGCCGGAGGGTTGCCGGTGCTGTCCACGAAGGGGGTGGTGGTGGGCGCCGGGGGTGGGTTCGGTGCCGGGCCGACAGTGCCCGCCGCGCCCTGCCGCAGGCCCGCGCCGTACCCGCCTGGTGCTGTCGCCGCGCTGCGGTGGTGGCCGCCGCCGCACCCGCCGGGGACGGGCGCGGGGCCGCTGTCGCGCTCGGGGGTTGGCACCGTCGAGTGGTACGACTACTTCCTCTACCGCGCCGCCGCTGCCCCGGGGAGGGCCCGTCACCGAGCCGCCGGGTGCCGGGCCGACGCTGGTGCCGGTGGTGCCCGGCGGGTGGCTCGGCGGCCTCCTGGTGCCCGCCGCCGTCGCGGCCGATGCCGGGGCCTGCCTTCGCCCGCCGCCCACCAGCACCCGCCGCCGGTGCCTTCTCCCGCTGTCCTCCAGCACCCCTGCGGCCCGCTGCTCCTGGGCCCTCCGCCGTGTCCCGGCCGCAGGCGCCAGCCCCGCCCTCCTGCTGCCGCTCCCGGCCCGCTGCGGAGCCCGCCAGGGCGCCGTCCGGCCCCGTCCCCTTCCCGGAGGCCGCAGGCCGCCCGAGGGACCGCCCAGCACCCCCGCCCCAGGGCCGCAGAGGCACCGGGGCCCCACCGCTGCGCCCCGGGGCCGATATCGGGTGATGGCCCTCTACCGACAATTCGCGGGATATCGTGAACGGAAGGCCCGACGAATTCGCCGTCCCGTCAGGGATGGCCCTCCTACCGGCAATTCGCGCCACATCGTCAACGCTGCTCGGACACCCCGCCAGGGGAGGCCCCTATAACGGCGATTCACGCCACATCGTCAACGCTCCCGGCCGCAGGCCGGAACGGGCCCCAAGGCGGGCCGCAGGCCCGTGCCGCCCTGACGCCCATCACCCACCAAGTTGAGGCCCCGCCAGGGGCCGCCCCGGGCAAGCCAATTCGCCGCAGGCGAATTGCCCCCGCCACCCACCCACCCCGCCCGGCGCAGCCGCGCCCCGAGGCGCAGCCCCGGGCCAGCAACCACGCAGGGTGACGGCGCAGCCGGCACCCCCGGCCCTGGCGGGCCGTCAGGCCCGCTGCAGCGCCGCCAGGCGCTGCCTA